>DATBZX010000057.1:0-20611 GCA_036512955.1 Terriglobales bacterium | reverse complement strand
GGCGGTCGCGTGCGACGCATTGCACCTGCCGTTTTGCGATGACGCATTCGACGTCGTCAGTTGTTCGCTATTCGCGCATCATTTTGAGCCGGAAACGCTACCTCTCCTGGCAGAAGAAGCTGTGCGCGTCGCGCGGCGGGCCGTCCTTATTAACGACTTAATTCGCAGCCGGCTGCATCTTGGCTTGGTTTACCTGGGGCTTCCCCTATTCGCGAGCCGGATTACCTGGCACGATGCGCCCGCTTCCGTGCTGCGGGCTTACACGGTGGATGAGATGCAATTCATGCTGGCCAAATTGCCGTCACGACAACTGGAAATCTCCCGATATTACCTCTACCGCATGGGCGTACTCTTGTGGAAATGAAGCGGGCTGAGTTCGATGTTGCGGTGATCGGTGGCGGTCCGGCGGGTACGTCGGCGGCCATCAGCGGAGCGCGATTTGGGGCCAAGGTCGCGCTCTTCGAAGCCGGCGAGTTTCCGCGACACAAGGTCTGCGGCGAGTTCGTTTCTGCTGAGTCGCTCGATGTCCTGCGCGATCTGCTGCGAAGGACGCCCGATGCCGAATCGCTTTTACAATCCGCACCAGTGATCGATCGCACGCGCTTGCTACTTGGCGATCGTGTCATTGAAGCGAAGGTATTACCGGGCGCCCTTAGCATTCCGCGCTACGCGATGGATTCGTTCTTGTGGCAAGTCGCAAGCCAGGCAGGCGTCGACGCCCGATCGAGTTGTGAAGTCCGAGCGGTTCGCGGTGACGGGCCATTTACCCTCGACACCGCTGAGGGCGAAATCTCCGCCAAGTCGGTAATCGTCGCTACCGGCCGGTGGTCGAAGTTCAAGGCCCCAACGCCCGTTCCGAACGGGCCTAAGTGGATCGGAGTGAAAGCGCACTATCGCGAGAGCAATCCGGCACGCTCGACCGACCTGTATTTTTTTGAACTGGGATACTGTGGAGTGCAACCAGTAGCGGACGACGTCGTCAACGCTTGCGCGATGGTGCGATCCGACCGTGCCAGAACACTGGACGAAGTGCTGGCATTGCACCCCTCTCTTGCCGAACGCAGCCGCAACTGGCAGGCGGTCATGGAGCCAGTGACTACCGCGCCGCTTATCTATCTCGCGCCTCAGCCGGTCAGGGACAACATGATATTCGTCGGGGATGCTGCGGCGTTCATCGATCCGTTCGTGGGCGACGGAATCTCAATTGCCTTGCGCAGCGGCCGCCTGGCCGCGATGGATCTGCGCGCCGTTTTCGCTGGAACTGGCTCATTGGATTCGGCACTAGTGGGCTACGAAGCTGACTACGCGCGGCAGTTCGCTCCGCTGATCGCGGCAGCCTCAAGGATTCGAGGAGTGCTTTCGTGGCCGGCGCCAGCCCGGATGGTGGCCTTTGAATTATTGCGCGTTCCGGGTCTGATGCCTTATGTAATCCGCAGGACGCGGCGCGCCGCGTGAGTTCGGACTTACCGAATCACCAAAACTTCCCGAATGTTGTCACGCCCCAGGAAGAATTTGATCGAGTTGTAGTCGTGAAACAGGTTCTCGACGTGCCGGTTGTTGAAGATCCGCTGCAGCTTATAGGGGCTGGCGGGCTGCATTTCGATGGTGTCTTTGGCTGCGATGTTGTAGCGGTAGAAAGGCGCTTCGGGTCCGGCGTCCTTGGTGTGGAACAGAGAGAACAGGATCGCGCTGGGCTTCATCGCGACGTGGATGCGCTCAATCACCGGTTTCACCAGAGCCTCGGGCAGATAGTCGGCAAGGTCCCAGAACATGACGGCGTCGAACTCCTGCCGTTCGAAGCACAGATTTTCACGCAGGAAACGGTCGACGTCGATCGTCTTTTGACCTTCGGTATTGGGCACGATGAGGGACTTATCAGAAGCGAGACGTAGCACGTCTTCCTGGTGAAAACGATGCCCAAGCCCTATGAAGAAGGTAATGTTGGCAGGCGAAGTGGACCCGAGATCGAGGACGTTAAGTCCCTCTTCCCGCGCCATCCACTTGATGAACTCGCCGAAGCCGGTGGAGCGGCGCTGCACCCGCTCGCCGGGCACGACTCCGTCTTCAGAGCCACGATGGCCGGACCCGCCGAAAATCCTGTTGAACATGCTGGGAGACACTGCGATTCATTGTAAGGGTAGCGCGAAGCGAGCGCCAATTTCCTGCGATCTTAGTGGGAAGCGATTTTGGTGAGAAAAATGGGGGGACGCTACGTGCGCGTCCCGCAAGAGTCTGAGGTGCGGATCAGAATTTCTTTGGTTCCAGCAGTGAACCCTGGGCTGCTGGCGAGGCAACTGGCGCTGGCGCGGCGACGGTAGCGGGGGCAGCAACGACTGCTGGTGGCTTCGGCTCGAGTCGTGGTGCAGGTTCGGCTTTCTGAATGTCGATCGAGCCTTTGAAAAAAGCGCCGTCTTCAATGGCGACGCGCGCGGTCGAGATATCTCCTGTCAACGATGCGCTCTTGCGCAATTCGACACGGTCACTGGCATGGATGTTGCCGTCGACCCGTCCGTGCACGATCACGTTGCGAGCTTCGATGTTGGCATGCACCCGCCCGTTCGGTCCAACGGTGAGGCTTTGGCCGCGAAGGGAGATCGAGCCTTCCACCTCGCCATCAACATAAAGGTCCTCGCTACCCGACAACTCGCCCTTCACCACAACCGATTTCCCGATAGTCGCGACGTCCACGCTACGCGGCGCGTCGGTGCGAACGGGTTCGGCGGCCCGAGCTACGGGCGGAGGCGGAGTGTAAGCCGCCTTGGGTGCGGACTGCTCAGGTGCGGGTGTCGAGGATTCATCTTCCTTGCGTGTTGCTTTCCACATAAGTCATAACTCCGTGAAGCATTTAGCACGAAGGCGTCGCTGTCATCGGGACTTTGCTAAGTGCCTTGAAACCACTCCCAAGAGGATACAGAAGGAATTGCATTGCGGCCAACCCTTTTCCACAGGATATGACTTCAGGAGTGACTCCGGCGCCACCGCCGGCGGCCTGTCGCAGCGGAACGGACCGTCCGCACAGAGAGATTTGCTCCCTTATAATTGAGGGTCTCGCAAGTCTCACACCGCAGCGGCACCGGTTGCGGCACTCCTGCCTGAGCAATGGCCCGTGTGCCCGAAACTGGGGCGCAAATCCAACGGTGCGAGACGAGGAATCATACCCATGACTCAGATTGAACTCATTCTTGCCCGTGAAATTCTGGATTCCCGTGGAAACCCCACGGTCGAAGCCGATGTCATTCTCGAAAGCGGCGCCCGTGGCCGCGCTGCCGTACCCAGTGGAGCATCTACTGGCGAGCACGAAGCCGTCGAGTTGCGCGATGGCGACAAGAGCCGCTACGTCGGCAAGGGGGTCTTGAAAGCCGTCGACAATGTGAATGAGATCATTGCTCCCGAACTCGAGGGCCTGGATGCCAGCGATCAGCGCGAGCTCGATACCGCCATGTGCGAGCTGGATGGAACTGCTAACAAGGGCAATCTGGGAGCCAATGCGATCCTTGCAGTCTCGATGGCCGCGTCACGTGCCATGGCCGACCATTTGGGCGTCGAACTGTACCAATACCTCGGTGGATTCACTGCCAGCCTGTTGCCCACGCCGATGATGAACATCCTCAATGGTGGAGCCCATGCCGACAGCAATGTTGACTTCCAGGAGTTCATGGCGATGCCGGTGGGCGCACCTTCGTTCAGCGAAGCGCTGCGCTGGGGAGTGGAGACCTTCCACACCCTGAAAGGCGTGCTCAAGAAGAAGGGCTACAACACGGCGGTAGGCGACGAAGGTGGATTCGCTCCGTCCTTGAAGTCCAACACGGAAGCCATCGAGGTCATACTCGAAGCCATTACGCAGGCGGGATTCAAGCCCGGTGAGCAGATCGCCATCGCACTCGATCCGGCGGCCAGCGAGTTTTATGACGCGGACAAAAAGAAATACGTCTTTAAGAAGTCCGACAAAAGCGAGCATTCCAGCGAAGAAATGGTTGCGTTCTGGGCTGACTGGGCGCGGCAGTATCCAATCGTGTCCCTGGAAGACGGATTGGCCGAGAACGACTGGGAGGGTTGGGCGAGACTGACGGCGGAGCTGGGCAACAAGATCCAACTCGTGGGCGATGACATTTTCGTCACCAACATCGAGATCTTCCAGCGCGGTATCGATTCCGGCGTAGCGAACTCGATCCTGATCAAGCTCAACCAAATTGGCTCGGTCAGCGAGACCATCGACGCGATCAACCTGGCGCGTGAGAACGGATACACCGCCGTGATCTCACACCGCTCGGGCGAAACCGAGGACACCTTCATCGCCGATTTGGCGGTGGCCACCGGAGCAGGCCAAATCAAGACCGGTTCGGCATCGCGTACCGACCGCATTGCCAAGTACAACCAGTTGCTGCGAATCGAGGAAGAGTTGGGTGCGGCTGCACGTTTCAACGGGCTGAAGGCGCTGAACTATCACGGAGACCTGACCAAGAAGGCAAAAGCGTAATGCGTCCGAAGCCGCTGGTTCTCATTATTCTGGACGGCTGGGGCTATCCCCCACCGTCCGCGGTTGATCGGCACCCGTTGTTATAATCAGACACCATGCGAGCGTCCGAAATCATATTCGCCGTTGAAGAAGCGGCCGAGGGTGGGTATATTGCTCAAGCCATTGGACATCCTATCTTCACCGAAGCCGAGACAGTGAGCGAGTTGCGTGAAATGGTGCGCGATGCGGTGCGCTGTCATTTTGAAGCGGATGCGCTCCCGTCCGTCATTCGACTTTAATTTAAAAGCGAAGTTCCTCCACTAACTGCTAGTTGCTAATTGCTAGGTGCCAATGCGACCAAAACCTCTCCTTCTTATCATCCTGGACGGTTGGGGCTATGCCCCACCGTCCCCTGCCAATGCCATTTCATTGGCCCGCAAGCCAAATTACGACAAGTTGCTGGCGGAGTTTCCCAACACGCTGATCCACACCAGTGGCCGCTATGTCGGACTGCCGACGGGACAAATGGGTAACAGCGAAGTCGGTCATCTGAATATTGGCGCGGGCCGGGTGGTGTATATGGACATCACCAAGATCGACCTGATGATCGAGAACGGAGAGTTCGAGAAGAACCCCGTGCTGGTTGATGCCATGATCCAGGCACGGACCGGAGAACGTCGCCTGCATCTGCTTGGACTGTTGTCGGACGGAGGGGTCCATTCTCACCAGAACCATCTTTACGCCCTGCTGCGTATGGCCAAGCTGAATGGTGTGGAGCGGGTGTTTGTGCACTGCTTCATGGATGGACGCGACACGCTGCCCACCAACGGCGCCAAGTACATCGAGCAGTTGCAGCAGAAGATGCGCGAATACCATATTGGCAAGATCGCCAGCGTGAGCGGGCGCTACTACGCCATGGACCGCGACAAGAAATGGGACCGCGAAAAATTGGCGTTCGACGCCATGGTGTTTGGTACAGGTGAAGGCGGCAGTTACTTCGACGCGGTGCAGGGCGTCAAGGAATCCTATAACGACAATGTCACCGACGAGTTCATCATGCCGTTTGTGGTCGCGGACGGTCGCGGCGAACCCGTGGGCGCCATTCGTGATGGCGATGTCTGCATCAATTTCAACTATCGTGCGGATCGCGCGCGGCAAATCACGCGTTGCCTGGCGCGTAACAGCCACTTCACTCCGCAGGACGGCGCCGAGCTCGAAGGCGCAGCGGAACTCGACGCCATTATTCCACGTAACCGCGATCCCAAAGACCTGACATACATTTGCATGACTCGTTACGACAAGCACTTCACGTTGCCGGTGGTTTCGCCGCCGGAATCGCTGGGCAACATCCTGGCCAACGTGATGGCCAACGTCAACATGCGTAACCTGCGAGTGGCCGAGACGGAGAAGTATGCGCACGTGACGTACTTCTTCAACGGCGGCATCGAGAAGCCATTTCCCGGGGAAGACCGGGTCATGGTGCAGTCGCCCAAGGTCGCGACCTACGATCTGAAGCCGGAGATGTCGGCGCAAGGCGTCGCCGATGCGGTGGTGAAAGCCATCGAAGACAAGACGTTCGATGTGATGGTCGTGAACTTCGCCAATGCGGACATGGTGGGACACTCAGGCAAGATTCCGCCGACCATCGTTGCGGTGGAGACGGTGGACGGCTGCCTGGGACAGATCCGTGCAGCTCTGAAGCGTGCCGGAGGAGCGATGATTGTCACCGCCGATCATGGCAACGCCGAGCAGATGATCGATCCCGAGACGGGAGGCCCACAGACCGCGCACACCACCAATCCCGTGCCGTTCATCGTCGCCGCCGAGCATGCGGTGACGCCGGCGAACTTCAAGGGCGATGGGCGGCGCTTCACCTTGAAACCCGACGGCGCTCTGCAGGATATCGCGCCGACCATGTTGGGCATTCTCGGCGTCGCTCAGCCCACGGAAATGACGGGTCACGATTTGCGCGTGGTACTGACTGAAGACGCAAAGTGAAACTTCTAATTGCGCTGTATCACCGCTTCCATCCCTGGATCGCGCCGCAGTGGTTCTCGCAGCGGCTGCGCGCTGATTTTCCGCAACTCGAAGTCGTGCAGCTTCCCGATTACGAGCGCATCAGCGAAGAAATCGTTGATGCCGATCTGGCGATTGCATGGTCGCTGCGGGGCGACCAGATTATGGCGGCGAAAAAGCTGCGCTGGGTACACTCCACTGCGGCGGCGGTTCATGGGCTGATGACTCCGGAACTGCAAGGCAGCGACATTGTTGTGACCAACGCTCGTGCCGTACACGGACCGGTTGTGGCCGAGCACGCGATGGCGCTGGTCTTCGCAATGGCCAAGCGGTTACCAGAAGCGGCAGGATTCCAGGCGCAACGACATTGGGCGCAACAGGAGATTTGCGAAACCGCGCCGCGTCCACGTGAATTAAAAGACGCGACGATAGTGATCGTCGGGTTCGGCTCGATTGGTACGTCGCTCGCCAAATTGGCCAGGGCTTTGGGTATGCGCGTCATCGGCGTGCGCGAGCATCCGGAGAAGGGAAGCGAACTGGCCGACGCGATGTATGGTTTCGATGATCTCAATCGTGCGCTCAGTGAGGGAGATTTCCTGGTGTTGGCGACTCCGGTCACCGACAAAACGCGACACCTCATGAATGCGGAACGCCTGGAGCATCTCAAATCCGATGCATATCTAATCAATGTCGGTCGCGGCGTCTTGATTGACGAAGATGCCCTTCAGCACGCGCTGCGATCCAACCATTTCGCCGGCGCCGCGCTCGACGTGGCCTCCGAAGAGCCGCTGCCGCCCGGTTCTCCATTGTGGACGATGGACAACGTCTTCATCACTCCGCACACGGCCGGGTTTGCCGAAAAGATGTGGGAGCGGCATTACGTCGCGTATAAGGAGAACCTGCGACGCTATCTGGCCGGCGAACCGCTGTTGTGGACGGTGGACAAGCAGGCAGGGTATTGAACCCGCGCGGCTCTAGGCGACCGGAACTGTGAAGTGAAACACCGACCCGCTGCCGATTTGTGAGGTCAGTCCGATGGTTCCTCCGTGGGCCTCGACAATGGCCTTCGAGATGGAGAGTCCCATGCCGGTGCCCTGCACCCGGTAGCGCTGGTCCCGCCCGCGATAGAACTTTTCAAACACCAGGGATTGTTCGAGGTCGTCGATGCCTTGGCCATGATCGGCGACACTGATTTCCATCATCTTGCCGCGGGCCTCGGCGCTAACCGTGATCGGCGTGTCTTCGGGCGAGTATTTGGCGGCGTTTTCCAGTAAGTGGATCAGCACTTCCGCAATGCGCTCTAGATCGACCCGCACTTCGGGTAGAGAGTCTGGAACGTGGAGCCGCAATTCATGTTTACACAAAACCTGCCGGGACTTTTCCAATGCAACTTCGACGATTTCGGACACTGGGCATGGAGCTATATGCAACTCGACGCTCTGGGCATCGAGTTGTGCCATTTCCGCTGCCTCTCCCACCAGCCGGTTCAGCCGGTCGGTCTCTTCGTCGATCACATCCAGCAAATCCCGGCGTCCCGCGTCGTCGATGTTGGCGGAAGACAAGAGCGTTGACACCGATGCCTTGATCGAAGTCAACGGAGTACGAAACTCGTGGGTGACGCTGTCGAGGATTGCGGTGCGCAACTTCTCGCTCTCCCGCGTCGCCTCCGTCCGCGAAAGAGTCTCGACGGCGCCCGCGCGCTCGATCGAAATCGCAATCAGACTGCCCACGGCTTCCAAAGTTTCGCGGGACAAGGAGGCACCTTCCATGCCAATGCTGCCTACCGGGCGAACTCCAATGCGCAAAGGTACGATGCAAATCTGTTGTTCCGGATGGATGAGCAGTTCACCGCGCTGCGTGACTGCTCGTAGCTCGTCATCGCTCAGTTCCGGATGCTCAATTCCGGTGCGGTACACCTCGTTGCGCTTTGGCAGGAACATGGCCGCTGCCGTCAGCCCGAAAGCGTCTTTGACAAATTGAGGGATGGAATTATTTAGTTCCAGTACATTCTCGGTGGCAAGCAACTGCTGGCTCAGGGAGTACAGGCGCTCGACTTCCTTGCGGCGACGGGTGGCATTTTCGGCCTCACGGCGCGCGCGCTCCGACAGTCGGCTGGCCAAAATGGCGCTCACCAAGAACGCCAGCAGTGCAATCCAATTCTGCGGGTCGGAGATGGTAAACGTATGGACTGGTGGCAGGAAATAGTAATTGAAGACCAGTGTCGCGACGATGGCGGTGGTCGTAGCAACGGGGAGCCCCCAGCGGGACGCGACGAAGAGCACCACCAGCAAAAAGGTCAACGCGACAGTCGTAGGGTTGACTGGCAGACGGGTAAAAACCCACACCAGGAGGGCGATCGAACTCAAAGCAATAACATAGCGATAGCCGAGCTTCTTTGCCGTGCCGAGCCAGTCGTGCTCTGTCTTGCCGGAAGTCACGTTGTTTGCGGGACTCACGTCTGGATTGTACCGAATCGACAATTTCAAGTGGCTGCCGCAGAATAGGGGCACATGCAGAAGACCCCAGAGCAATGGCTGGAGGAGACTGCCCCCGAGAAGAAGGGGGGCGTCTTCAAGTTATTCCTCGGATACGCTCCTGGGGTTGGCAAGACCTACGCCATGCTGAGCGAGGCCATCCGCCGCCAGAGTCGCGGTGAGGATGTAGTGATTGGCGTGGTCGAGACTCATGGGCGCAAGGCCACCGCCGACCTTGCTGGCCGTCTCGAGACGGTGCCGCGCAAGAAGATCGATTACAAGGGAACCCTTTTTGAGGAAATGGATGTCGACGCCATCATCGCGCGCAACCCTCAAGTCGTGCTGATCGATGAACTGGCCCACACCAACATTGAGGGCAGCAAGCATCCCAAGCGATACGAAGACGTGTTCGAGATCCTCGACGCCAAAATCGACGTCCTATCGACGATGAACATACAGCACCTGGAGAGCGTGACTCCCATGGTGCACAAGATCACCGGAGTGCTGGTGCGCGAGACCGTCCCTGACTGGGTGCTGAAGCGGGTGGACGAGATCGTGATGTCGGACCTGACGCCGGAGGCGCTGCAGAAGCGCATGCGGCGCGGCGACATCTATCCCATGGAACGAGTGGATCGGGCGCTGGGCAATTTCTTCCGTCCCAGCAACCTGATTGCGTTGCGCGAGATTGCATTACGGAATGTAGCGCAGGTCGTCGATCGCAGCCTGGAGCCGTATCTCGACAAGGAAGCTACCTTCGGGCGAAGCGTCAACGTCGCCGAACGCATCGGTGTGGGAGTCAGTTCCAATCCTGCGGCCCAGTACCTGATCGCTCGCGGAGCGCGGATGGCGCAGGGCATTGGCGGAGAACTATACGTCGTTTACGTCGATACTGGCGCTGACGACGACAACCCCGAACGGCAGCGGTCTCTGGAAGCGAACCTGCGGTTTGCCGAGAACCTCGGAGCGCAAATCGTCAAGATGAAGGGGAAAAGGGTCGCGGACATGCTGGCTGAGTTTGTGCGCGAGAAGCACATTACGCAAGTTATCTTTGGACACTCGGCAACCAGCGGATTGCGACGCTACCTGTTCCTCTCGGCAGTGCATCGCTTCTTGCTGAACGCTCCTGATGTGGACGTACACATCGTGAAGCAGCAGGCCGACTAATGCACACGCGACCGCACATCCTGGTGGTAGACGACGAGCCGCAGATTACGCGTGTGCTGCGCACCAGCCTCGGCGCGCAGGGTTATGAGATTCGCGTGGCAAACGACGGTGAAACCGCACTCGAGATCGTCAAGGATTTCGTTCCCGACCTGGTCATCACCGATCTGGCGATGCCACGAATGAATGGGATCGAGTTATGCCGGCAACTGCGCAAGATTTCGCAGGTTCCGATCATCGTGTTGTCGGTTCGCGGCGAGGAACGCAGTAAGGTTGAGGCACTCGATTCCGGGGCCGATGACTACGTTACCAAGCCGTTTGGCAGCGGGGAATTGCTGGCCCGCATTCGTGCTGCCTTGCGCCGTTCGCCTCCGATTGAAAATGCCGCCCAAACCCTGATCGAAGACGGAGACTTTCGCATCGATCTCGATGGGCACTCGGTTGCGGTGGCAGGCAAGGAAGTAAAGCTCACTCCCAAAGAATTCGACGTACTGGTGTACATGGCGCAGCATCCCAACAAGGTGTTGACCCATCGGGCGATCCTCAACGCCGTGTGGGGCAGCAACAACGTGGAACAAAACGAATACCTCCGCGTCTTCGTTGGACAGTTGCGCAAAAAGCTGGAGCCCGACGCCAGCTCGCCCAGGTACATCCTGACCGAGCCGTGGGTGGGATACCGCTTCGAGCCCGGGGAGTAGCGGCGTCCCCACTCTTCGTTCTAGCCACACACCCATTCCATCTGATATTTTCTCTGAACTTCTTCTTGCATCAGCTTGAGTATCAGAATGGCTGACCTAAGAACTACTAAGCGCGCGGATAGCACAAGTTACGATCGCTGGCACGCCGTTACGGCTGGATTTCTGGGCTGGACGCTCGACGCCTTTGACTTCTTCGTCGTCATTTTTCTGTTCGACGTCCTGGCGCAACATTTTCATGTAAGCAAGGGCGCCATCGTTCTGTCGGTTACCGGAACGCTGGCCATGCGTCCTTTTGGCGCACTGTTTTTTGGCATGATGGCCGACCGCTACGGACGGAGGCGTCCGCTGATGGCGAACGTCATCTTTTTCTCCGCAATCGAACTACTGTGCGGCTTCGCTCCGAACTTCACCGTGTTCTTTATCCTGCGCTTGTTGTTCGGAATCGGCATGGGCGGCGAGTGGGGCGTTGGTGCATCACTGGCCATGGAGCACGCTCCTGTGAAATGGCGCGGGGTGCTCTCGGGAATCCTGCAGAGCGGCTACTCGTGCGGGTATCTACTGGCGGCAGTCGCCGCGCGCGTAGTGTTGCCCAATCTAGGTTGGCGGGCGATGTTCTGGGTTGGCGGCCTTCCGGCGTTGCTCGCACTGTACATCCGGACCAAAGTGCCGGAATCAGAAGCGTGGCAGCAGCATAAGGTGGCACGGGTGATCGATGGCCCCAAAATCGCCATGCAACATAAGCGACTGGTGCTGTACATGGTCGCGTTGATGTTTCTGATGAACTGCCTTTCGCATGGCACGCAGGATCTGTATCCGGACTTCCTCAAACACGGACACGGAATTGCCCCAAACACGGTCGCCTACATCACGATCTTCCAGAACATCGGCGCGCTGACGGGGGCAGTCCTGTTCGGTCTGCTATCGGAACGGATCGGTCGTCGCTATGGCATGCTGGCGGCGCTCACTTTATCGCTCCTGATCATGCCGGTGTGGGCGTTTGGCGGGACGGTCATGGTGCTGACACTCGCCGCCTTTGTCATGCAAATGGGAGTGCAAGGGGCGTGGGGAATCATTCCTGTGCATCTAAACGAACTCTCGCCCAACGCGGTGCGGGGCCTGCTTCCAGGATTCACGTATCAGATTGGCATCCTGCTGGCAGCTTCGACGCCGACCATTGAATTCGCGATGCGCGACCGGCTGGGTTATCCGTGGGCGCTGACAACGTTTGAGTTAGTGGTGATGGCCGGACTCGCGTTGCTGCTGATCTTCGGAAGGGAGAACCACGGCAAGAGTTTCCTGCTGCACAGCCACAATTGAGGATTGCCACGAAGGAAAGAGCTTGGAGCGGGAGACGGGAATCGAACCCGCGACCAACAGCTTGGGAAGCTGTGACTCTACCACTGAGTTACTCCCGCTCAGACCGACTGCATGAGTTTAACACCGCCGCAAAACCACCCGCAATTTGCAGAGCGCCGTCCTCATCCAGCGCCGATCAGGAACCCATTTCGATCGCCCGGCAAACCACCTTCGCGACAATTAAAAATCCGCCTGTAAATTTGCCTCCCACGCTGTGGGGTGATCGACTTGGTACCGGGGAGTGCTTGATTCACCAACAATTGCTGTTGACTCTGCACGCCCCTGAACTATGATGTTTCAAACATTTCCCGATGATTCTGTTTCGGGGACGTTCATCGTGCAAACATCATTCACAACCCGCGCCGTGGTGGAACTCACGGGGATCAGCCCACGCCAGTTGCAGTGGTGGGACGAGCGCGGCATCGTGGTACCGGCGCGCGAAGGCCACATGCGCGTCTATACCCTCGATGACCTGGCCGAAGTGGCCGTTATTTGCGAACTGCGCGAGCGCGGTTTTTCGCTGCAGAAGATTCGCCGAGTCATCCGCTTTCTGCAAAAGGAACTCGGCAAGCGGTTGGTGGAGACGGTACGCGCGGCGTCCGAGTATCACCTGCTTACCGATGGGCGGCACATTTTCCTTGAGGATTCAGCGCGGGGCGTAGTCGATCTGCTGAAAAACGCGCGCCAGCCGATGCTGACGGTCTGTTTGAGCGACACGCTGGAGCGGATTCAGGACCGGGTGAATGGCTGTAAAAAGCGCAACGCTTCTGCCCGGCATCTTAAGCAGCAGCGGCGCAAGGCTTCATGAAACGCTGCGAAACCGGTTTACCGGTTAAGGAGGGCACGTGATCGGAGAACTGAGCATCTTGAGCGAATGGATCCCCGAACAAATGGAGCCTGGAACCATTTTCGTCCTGGAGAACGCGGGCGATGTGGGTGATAAAGAGGATCCCTACTGGGCAGTGCTCTCCTGCCCGAAGTGCGGCCAACTTGGGCTCATCACGCGCAAGCAGGTTGCAGGCTTGGTGCCCGTGATCTGTGGCTCGGACAAGTGTCCGGCGCAGTTTTTTATACGCGATGAACAGATCGTATTGAGGAAGGCCAGCTAGACGGCCGATTGTTAACGAGCATTGTCGTCGAACGCAGCCCTGCGCCTGTAGAGGGTTGAGTTCGCGGTCGAGATTGAGTGCGCGAGGCACGACTTCGGTCGTGCCTTTCTGTTTGGCTAGAACCATCCCTGGCCCAGGATTGGCGCAGGGACAAAGGTCAAGGCGAGAAGCAGCACGGGTACTAGAGACATCACCCGCCGCGTGTTATCCAGACCTGGCCAGGCAGGCACGGGTGGATGCCGCCAGCCGGTAACCCCGAGGATCGCGGCCCACACCAACCATCCAATCCAGAAGGATGACAAAAGCGCAAGAACGCCAACCGACACACGACTCACCCATTTGTGCGCGCGAGGAGCAACTGCATAGATAATGTGCCCCCCATCGAGTTGCCCGCCGGGGAGCAGGTTCAGTGCCGTGGCAAACATTCCCACCCAGGCTGCAACCGCTATCGGATGTAAGGAGAGGCTGCCAAGAGGCACAGCGGTCGCCGATGAAGACTTCACCATCCAATGGGCAACATGGAAGACAACGGGGAAGCCAATTCCCAGGCTGTCCACACCGATGACAGGCGCCATATTCTTGGACATCGCCAAGCCCACCAGCAGGAGTGGGAACGCAACCAGGAAGCCCGCAATCGGTCCCGCTACTCCAATGTCGAACAGCGCATAGCGGGAACGGATCGGCGACTTAATGCGAATGAAGGCGCCCATGGTGCCGATGAGGGTGGGGGCCGGAATGAAAAACGGGAGCGTTGCGTTGACCCCGTATTTCTCGCAGAGGATAAAGTGCCCAAACTCATGCGCCAGCAGAATTGCCATGAGCGCGACCGAGAAGGGAATACCGAGCAGAAGTCTGCTGGGCTGCTGCCAGATCCACAGTGGGTGAAACAGCGGCATGTATCCGTCGCCCAGCGTGAAGGCCGGAAGACCCCGGCGGAAATTGTCATTGAGCTGGGCGCCGACAATCAGCGTGGTTAGCATGGTCAGCAGCAATAACAATAAATGCAGCCAGTAAGGACGAGTCTTGCGGTGGGTTACAACATAGGCTTCGGGATACGCAGGGACCTCGTAGGTGAAAGGAATGGGCTGGGACGGTTCTGACATCGTCTACTTCGACCGTGCAAGTGCGGCACCGATGAGGTGCGACTGATCTGGTTCCGTTGGCCCACTCAAACACAAGAGCATGGATGCGCGCCGAGTTGAACCGCAGATTCTCGCCATCGCTACTCGATGGACTGCAATTCTTTGCCGGGCTTGAAGCGTACGGCTTTCCCGGGGGGAATGTTGACTTCCGCCCCGGTGCGGGGGTTGCGTCCGATCCCGGTCTTGCGGGGACGAACGGTGAACACCCCAAAGCCCCGAAGCTCGATGCGGTCGCCCTTGGCGAGCGCCTTCTTCATGCTTTCAAAGACAGTCTCGACCGCCATTTCGGCCTTGGTTTTGGTGACGCCAGTCTTGGTGACAACTTCGTTAATCAGATCCAGTTTGATCACAAGTGGCTCCGCTCTGTGCTTTTCCCGGGAACGGCTCAACCCGAGCGCTGGTGCGATTCTACCCGACCTTGGCAATTCCGGTAAGTCTTAGTTTGTGCTGGAGTTAGAAAAATTTGAGGTTACGGGTGGTGGGCCCTCACCCATTGTCAACCGAGGCTGCGATTCCGTAAGATAACCTCACCGTTCCACGAATCCACGAACGAGTCGGCCAACCCGCCGCAGCCAGGAGTTCCATGCCCATAATGAGTGACCGCTGGATCCGAAAAATGGCCGTCGAGCACGACATGATCAGCCCCTTTTCGGAAAAGCAGGTCCGCGAAGGAGTTATCTCTTACGGTCTATCAAGCTACGGATACGACCTTCGGGTCGCCGACGAATTCAAGATTTTCACCAACGTGAACAGCACCATCGTGGACCCCAAAAAATTCGACGAGCGCTCGTTCGTCAGCCTGGAATCGGATGTCTGCATCGTGCCCCCGAATTCGTTCGCCCTGGCCCGATCGGTGGAATACTTCAAGATTCCGCGCGACGTCCTCACCATCTGCGTCGGTAAATCGACTTATGCGCGCTGCGGGATCATCGTCAACGTCACCCCGTTTGAGCCGGAGTGGGAGGGCTTCGTGACGCTGGAAATTTCCAACACAACGCCGCTGCCTGCCCGCATCTACGCGAATGAGGGGCTTTGCCAGATTCTGTTTTTCCTCGGTAACGAACCTTGCGAAGTCAGTTACAAAGACAAGAAGGGCAAGTATCAGGGTCAGACTGGGATTATGCTGCCGAAACTTTAAATCGCAGGTCGAAGACTGAAGACACGAAAACCGCGCCAGTAGCGCGGTTTCGTGCAATCAAAGCCATTTGAGCGACACCGCTACTTGCCGTCTTCTTCGCTCTCTTTATACATGTACTTGATGCTGGGTTTGTAGATCAGAAGGTTGGGCTCGCCGACGCGATTGATCTTCAGACAATACTTGTCATACCACTCGATGACGCCGTGAATCTCTTCGTCATCCCGCAGTACCAGGACCATAGGTGTCTTGGTCTGCATTTGCTTCTGATAATAGAAATTCTCGGCGTGGGTCTGTTCGGGAGGTGCAACTTTCTTCCCGTTCGCTGGGCTTGCAGCGTGGTCGCTGCGCTCGCGGCGGTCGCCGTTTGAAGGTCGGGGGCGTTCGGTGCGATTCAGCGCCGGACGAATCAACTTGCGATTGGCGTACACTTCGGAGTCAAGAGAGCGGCTGACGAAGGTGGAGTCCATGGAATCTTTCATGGTGCTTGCTCCTGTGGCTTACACACCAGCCTAGCCGACTAGAACACCAGCCGTGAGAGGTGGATTACGGTCTGGCGAGACTCTGGAAATGATTACCCCAGGGTGTCTTCAGGTGTGAACTTGGCGATACCCTAACACAGCAGAACTGCCAAGACAATGAGCTACGTCACAATAGTTTGCTGCCCCACCGCACTACCGCTCCAACGAGGTCGCAAATGCGTCTAAAGCCAGCGTGCGCAGCAGGTTCCGGCGCATTCCGCTTTCCAATTCCCCGAGACGGTTAACGGTTTCGACAACCCATGCGAAATCCACTTGTTCGGCCATCTTTTGTAGCTGCGGCGCGATGTCGGTATTGCGCACAAACTCCGGAGTTCCCGACTTCACGAACAACATATCTTCGAGCAGAGCGTATAGGGTGCGAATTGCATGCTCGGTTTTGGATTTACCTTCGGCCCCCGAGCGGTAGGAATCGGTCACCCGAAATAGGTCGCTGTGGTCTTTTTCCCCGAGTGCGGGACCAAGCAAGGCCAGCGCGTCCTGGCGAGCCGCCAGGTACTGCGCCAGATCGAAGCCGCGGGCACGGCCCAGTCCACCGCCGCTTAGGCGAGCGACGAGGGCGCGTTCGTGTGGCTTGAGTTCCGGACGAACTTCCACCAAATACCGCTCAACTGCCTCGAAGGTCAGGGGCGACAGCCGCAGGTGCATGCAGCGGGAACGAATCGTGGGTAGCAGCGCCGACGGGTTGTCTGTCAACAGGAAGATCGTGGCAAAATCGGGTGGCTCTTCCAGAATTTTCAGCAGCGAGTTGGCCGCCTCTTTCATGAAGTCGGCCTCGCTGAAGATATAGACTCGCCTGTTTCCTTCCGCGGGGCGATAGTAGATTTCGTGGATAATGTGGCGTACCTGGTCAACCTTCACCAGCATTTGCGGAGGATCGGGCGGAATGACGGTGACATCCGGGTGGGTTTGCACAAAGATGCGCGTCTCACGCTTGTCGGCGTCGCGCAGGTTCTCGCGTGTCTCTACTGCTTCTGCGAAGCGCTCCTCTAATGCATCGGCTTGCGCGATACGCGTGCAATTTGCGCATACTCCGCAAAAGTCAGGCAGTCCGTCAGAGTTGGGGCGCTGAAGGCAGTTCATCGCCTTGGCTACCATTTGAGCGAGGGTGAACTTTCCCGAGCCTGGTGGTCCTGACACGATCGCGGCATGCGGAAAATGGTCGCGTGCCAGCATTTCCCGCATCGTGCGAACCACGTCGGCGTTGCCGTGAAAGTCAGAGAAAGCCATCGACACTCTTACGTAATCTTAATCGTTATCAGGAGCTGGGGCTTTTCACCAAGGGACCTTCGTTACGGCGCATCTGATTCTGCATTTCTATCCATCAGTCTTTGCCGTACCATCCGCACAATTTCCGGGTGAACCACCTCTACCTGACGGCGCGCATCGACCATAGCAACCCGCTGCGGCTCGCGATTGGCAATCGCGATATACGCACTCCGCACCCGGGTGAAAAATGCCTGGTTTTCCTGTTCGAAGCGGTTCTCGTCGGGCTGATCGCCGTCGACCGCTGCCTGGTTACGCCGGCGCGCGCGCTTGACACTGTGATCGACATCCGAATCCATCAGGATGGTCAGGTCCGGCCACAGTCCGCGACAAAGCACCTCGTGCGCGCGGAGCACGGAGTCGCTGCCCAGTTGGCGTCCGCCACCCTGGTAGGCTTCGGTGGAATCGGTATAGCGGTCGCACAGCACCCAGCAACCACCCACCAGGGCAGGCTCGATCACTTGCGCGATCTGCTGCGCCCGCGAGGCGAACATCAGTGCCATCTCAGCCCAGGGATCCAACCCGGCCGTGCGGGAGTCCAGAAGCACAGCGCGAATGCGTTCGCCGATTTCGGTGCCGCCGGGCTCACGAGTGGTCACCACTTCGACGCCCTCGGCACGCAGGACTTCCGCCAACTTCTCTAGTTGGGTGGTTTTGCCGCAGCCGTCGAGACCCTCGAACGTGATGAACTTCCCGCGTTGGACCGGTTTCGTCACGGGGTCATGATACCAGTCAGCAGCGTGACAGCCTTGTTTGCGGCTGGGTGATGAGCCTCGGAACTTGCGCACCGTGTTTGCGTGGAGCTACGGATTTCGATATGTTCCAAGTGTGTGCAAAGTTCGAAGGTTATCGGGTCAGGAGAATTCATTCCCATGATTGAGCGTTTGAAAGAGACCGGCGGGTGGGCCTTTGGCTTCAAAGTCACCGGCAAAGTGACTGAAGCGGATGTTAAGGCGTTTGAGCCGCAACTGGAATTTGCAATTGCCGAACGCAAGAAACGGCCGCTGGGTATTCTGGCCGACGTTTCCGAAATGGACAGCGTTGACCTCGCCGCTCGCTGGGAAGAACTACGCTTCCTGCATAAGTACTCCGAGCACATCGCACGCGTGGCTCTGGTGGGAGCCAGCAAATGGGAAGATGTTGTCTCTACGTTTGTCGGAGGCACCATGCTGTTCACGGCCGAGACGCACTATTTCCATCCGTCAGAGATTCAGCAGGCGTGGCTCTGGGTGAAGACCGCCAAACATGCCAACGACGTTCCGGTCCGCCCGATTTACCAGGGTGGAATCTGGAAGGATAACCAGGAAGAGTTCAACCTCTAGGTGGCTACTCTCACTCGTCTACGATTCCCTCAAACAGGTCCGTCTCTAACTTGGCGTTGCGCGGCTGGCTGGTGGCTGACAGGTGGAACATCTCCTCTGACGGCATTTTGCCGAGGTTCTTGCGCACCCGATCGAACAACGGCGACTGGGTCTTGTGTAGCCTGAACGCCTCGTTCTTTCGCTCAAAGCGATCTTGGCCCACCTCGACGCGAGTTGTAACGGTGAGGGGCGCAATCGGCATCCGGTCCGGCAGGACGAAATCGGCAGCGCAGTGATAGAGCTTTTGCGCGCGATGCGGCGTCAAGCCCTGCTCTAGGTGCTCCGAATATCGATCGGGACGCCCCGCCCATTGGAATGCCTGGGTGGCAAACGCTCCCGCCATGGCGTGGTCGAGGTGCCCGGTCAGCCCGCCGTCCGTGCCAAACGTTAGCACCACGTGCGGACGAACCCTGCGAATCCTCGCCACTAACTCTCCCACGACTTCAAAGAAGTTGGCGCGGTCGAGTTGGCTGTCAGGATAGTTCATCACTTCGCAGTGGCTGACTCCCAGGAACTTGCACGATGCCATGAATTCAGCGGTGCGCAGTTTGGCCAGTTCCCCGCTGGTGCGCGCAGTGCCCCGGTTCTTCGCAGCGGTTCCGGCAGTCAGGCAAACTACGTAAGTTTCGACACCGCGGTCCGCGCAGAGTAGCAGTGTCCCGCCGAACGCTCCGGCTTCGTCGTCAGGATGAGCGGTGATACAGAGTAGTTTCAGCATGGTCCACGAAACTCCATCCGTTGTTGATGCGTGCGGACGAAGATCGCTCCGCAATCGAACTCCAGCTAACCGAGTATAGCGAGACCGAGCAATTCCGGTTGCGGTGGCGGGCCGGTCGCCAATTACGGTCTGGAGAGGTTTCCCTCCCCACAATCCAAAGCGGTGGTTCGACCCTGGTAACTCGTGAGAACGAACCTACCAACTACTCGATACTAAGAGACACAGATGCGTTACTCCCACCGAAGTGGGACCTTACGGTACTAGCGATGGTAGTAGCTGGTTCCGGCACGTAAGTTCTAAGCAAGCGGCTGTTTCGGAACAGATGTTTCGCGTTGTACCCGTCGCCCGGCTTCAATAATGAGGTTCAAATGAGGAACATAAAGCAGCGCTGTGTACTGTGCTGCGCGATCATACTGTCGTTTTGCTATCTGACATCCGTAATTGTTGTGGCACAAAACCCGCGCGGATCTCTACAAGGGGAAGTACACGACCCGAGCGGGGCGCGCGTCAGCGCCGCAACGGTTACAGTTACCGACCCAGCAATCTCGGTCGAGCGCACAGCTAAGACAAACAGTCGCGGCGAGTTTCGCATCGACGACCTGACTCCCGGCAGCTACCACATTGTGGTGAAATCGGCAGGATTCGCTGACGCTAGCGCCGACGCGAAGGTCATCGTGGCCTCAGTGCGCGACATGGCCATTCTGCTCAAACCGCAAGTGGTTCAGCAGAGTGTGAGCGTGCAAGGTGGAGCGTCATCGATTACCACACAGTCATTCGATACGACTCGGACCGTCCAGCAGGGAATCGTGACGTCGCAAGACTTGCGTGACATCCCGTTGGCAGCGCGCAGCTTCGCCAATATCGCCTACATGGCTCCCGGAACGGAACCGGTCGAGCCGTCTGATCCGACCAAGGCGCGTATTACTGCAGTGGCCTTCGGAGGCAGTTCGGGCTTGAATGTGCAGCTGTCGGTCGATGGCGGCGACAATACCGACGATTACATCGGCGGCTTCTTGCAGAATTTCTCGCCTGATTCCATTCAGGAGTTCGCGGTGCAGACTGCGCAGGAATATGCCAACACCGGTCGCACGGTCGGCGGTTCGGTCGTGATCGGCACCAAGCGCGGTACGGACCAATGGCATGGTGATGCAGCCTTCTACGAACGCGCGGCCGCCATGAA
>DATBZX010000056.1:0-5815 GCA_036512955.1 Terriglobales bacterium | reverse complement strand
TCAATTATGGTTTCCTACTTCCGGCTCATGCGCGAAGACATCGCCGCGGTGCTCGATCGCGATCCCGCGGCGCGCTCGAAGCTGGAAATCGTGTTGCTGTACTCCGGCCTGCATGCGCTGTGGTGGTACCGCATCCACCACTGGCTTTGGAAGCACGGGTGGTTCTTCCTGGCTCGGGTGCTTTCCCAACTCTCGCGCTTTCTGTCGGGAATCGAAATTCATCCTGGCGCGAAGATCGGCCGCCGCTTCTTCATCGACCACGGCATGGGAGTGGTCATCGGCGAGACCGCCGAAGTGGGAGACGATGTCACGATCTACCAGGGCGTAACCCTGGGCGGAACGTCTCTCAACCACGGAAAGCGCCATCCTACGATCTGTGACCGCGTGGTCATCGGCGGCGGCGCGAAGATATTAGGCAACATCACCATCGGCGAGAATTGCCGCATCGGCGCGGGATCGGTGGTGCTGCGTGACGTGCCCGCCGATTCCACTGTGGTTGGCGTGCCCGGACACATTATCTTCCGCGAAGGCAAGCGCGTGGTCATCACCGATCCCAAACAGATCAACGATCCGCTTTCCGAAGCTCTCGCCGCGGTTGCCACCGAGGTGAAAATTCTGCGTGAGCAGGTTTCCCGCCTCGAAGGCCGCGACCACGTGGAAAGCGAGTCACTCGACGCCGCGATTGAGATGGATTACCAAATCTGAGGAAGTCGCTGCCTCTCGGCTGATGAACAAGCCCCTGCGATTAGTCCGGACTAGTAGATTCCGAGTAGTGCTTGGCAAGACCCGTCCCCGTAGAATCGCGCTGTGCTTATCGACCTGCTGCAATCGCAACTCGGAGCGTCCACTCGACGCGGCGTTCATGCAGGCATATCGAAATACACCCTAGGCGTGGCTCTGTTTTGCCTCTCGTTCTTGCTTCTTCCCTTGGCCATGCACGGTGGCACCATCGAGCACCCGGGAATTCTTCACAAAGAGGACAATTGTTCTTCCTGTCACGCCGATAAAACACGAGGCAAGTCAGTACACTCCGCCATGGTGATTCCGTGCACCGTCTGCCATCTGGCGCAAACCCAAGGCGACATGACTACCTTGCAGTTGTCCCTGCCGAAGACGGAGATCTGCTTCTCCTGCCACGAGAAGACCATGATGCCGCGGCAGCACTTGTCGGACGCCAAGAAACTATGCGTGGATTGTCATGATGCTCACAGCAGCAATCGACGTATGTTGCTGCGAGATCCGCTCAATGCAAACCGTCACAATTCGTCGCTCATGTTTTCTCCAACTAAAATCACGACCCCCACGACCAAGAGCCAACCGTAATCACAACGTTCCTCAGCGTGACAAGTAGACCGCCTATCGACCGCAGGGATTCACAACTGCAGCCCCAACTGTTCCCTCGTCTGCACTTATCCCAACAAGCGCACGTCCGTTGCTTTCGATTGCATTAAACTGTGCTGTGGGGTTTCGCCATTATCTTCGGCTAGGACGACCACAACTCAACGCCAGTCTTGTCTTTCTCTTCGCGGTCGTGGCCTCCCCATGGGTTCCTCATCCGGCGAGCGCCGTATCGGGCCGCGCCGTCGAGGCAGTCAGCGCAAGCGAGCAGAGCTACTATGCCAATGCGCGTCCTTACATCGACGAACCACTCAAGCAACTGATCAAGCAGGTTCCGCAGCTTAAAAACCTTCGTTCTGCCGGAAACCAGCAAGAGCTGCCGGTGATCCTGCAAAAAACCGGGGAGCGAGTGGACGACTTCTTCCACCACGTCATCGATCTGACGGCTCGTGAAGAAATCTCGCTGGCGCGGCTAAGACAAGAGACGCCCGCCAGCCGGCCGGATCTGTCCAGCGCGAGTGTTCACGATAGCTATGTGATCCTTCGTCATGGCAATAAAGACCAGGCGGAAATCGTCGAATATCGCATGGCCCCCAACGGAAGCAACTTCGATCCATCGGTCATCATGAGAGGCTATCTCGTTACTTCTGGCTTCGCGCTAAGCTGCAATTACTTCTCAACCGGGTTCCAACCCGAGTCGACCTTCCGTTACCTGGGTGACGAGGAGATTGGCGCGCAGGACACCTACGTTGTGGGCTTTGCGCAGCAACCGGGTAAGGCCACTCTCTCGGTCAGAATGAGACGGCGAAGCGGCGCCCCGGCGCACATGCTGGTGCAAGGCGTCGCCTGGATCGACAAAAGCAACTTCCAAATCGTCCGCATGCGCACCGACCTGCTTGCGCCAAGAATGGACGTCGGACTTAACCAGCAGACGACGGAGGTCACGCTCAGCAAGATTCAGCTCGTGGACGTCGCAACGCCGCTATGGCTTCCGAGCAGTATCAAGGTCTATGTCGAGTTCACCACCCACAACGGCGATGTCGATGAGTACTTTGAGCTGAGCTATCGCAACGAGCATCGCTATACCGACTACCAGCGCTATCGTGTATCGTCGAAAGTGATTCCGTAACATTCCCAGTCACGCGACTCGGTTTACGGCTTAGACGATTTATTGCCCGTGATGCACCACAAGTCGCCGCATACACTTCTTGCCTTTACCGCCTGAAAGCCGCAAGATCGTACTCTCGCCACCATGTCTGACCGTGTTGCCAGTTGTACGGAAGACCCGACGAAGCTTCCGAGCAACCGGTCCAACGGCTTCGTACGGTCGTCGGAGAGATAACGGTCAACCACGACGACGAGACCGCCCGGGGGAAGGCCGTTGTGTGCACTCTTCAAGAGTTGCTCCGATACCAAACCGATGTCGCAGAACATGATTACGTCATAGCCGACGGGCAGTTTGCGCCGGATGTCTCCTGGCATCGTGCTGATGCGCCTGGACAATCCAGCGCGCTTGATGTTCCCGCCAGCAACCTCACAAACCGTGGCAAGGTCCAGAACGCAGGCGCGCAAGTGCTGGTTCTTTCTCGCCAGAGCGATGGACATTACGCCGGATCCACCCCCAACATCCAGCACCGCCCGCTGCTGCGAGAGATCCAAGTACTTCGCCAGGCCTCCGCGTCGTCCTGATGAAAGTGAAATAACATTTGCGTGAAGTCTTCGGCGCGGCCCCGGTCGCGTTTCATCGCGTCGGTATAACTTGGCCTCTTCATCCCCTTGATCGATGCACAGCTCCGCCCTGACGCTAGCGCCTTTTCCAGTACGGTCAGCGTTTCGTACGCCTCTACGCATTCCTTCGAATATTGCCGTGTCCAGTAAACTGACCGCTCATCAATGAAGTACCTGTCGGCGAAACGTGTATTCCAGTACATTTCGTCTGCCTTGTGCAAGAGTCCCAGACTAACCAGCGAGTTCAGAAACGTGTCGCGATATGTGCTGTGGATCTTGAGCGCACGGCCGATCATGGCGGCCTTCATCCGCTTACCGTGTAGCAAGCGGAAGACTTGTAGCCTCTCGGCTGCGATAATCAAACGAGAAACGATGAAAGCCCGCTGCATGTCAATCGCGGCGAGCACCTCTTTCGGAAATTTGTCGAGTGTCAGCGTCTCCATGGAAAGCGCTTCCCTCTTCGCGGGCGCAGCCGCAAACGTGCCGGAGATTTTCCGCGAGGCCCTTATGCGATGCCTGCCGCCTTGACAATCACCGCCGCCAGCGCCGCGCCTAACAGCGGCCCCAATATCGGGATCGGTGCATAGGCCCAGTCGGAAGTTCCCTTCCCTGCCACCGGCCACACCGCATGCGCCACGCGCGGACCGAAATCGCGCGCGGGATTGATGGCGTAACCGGTGGTTCCTCCCAGCGACAATCCAATCGCCCATACCAGCGCGGACACCATGTACGGACCGAGGCCGGGCGTCAGTCCGGTGGGAGACAGCGCCTTAGAACCGATAGCTGCCACGACCACGATCAGCAGCATAGTGCCGATCACTTCGCAGAACAGGTTGCCGGGGTAATGACGAATGGCGGGCGCGGTGCAGAAGACCGCGAGCTTAGAGTCGCGGTCTTCGGTCATCTTCCAGTGCGGCAGAAAGTACAGCCATACCAGCGTCGCGCCACAGAAAGCTCCTAGAAATTGCGCGCTCCAGTAGGGAACGATTTTCGCGTAGTTGCCCGAGGTAATCGCGAAGGCCAACGTCACCGCGGGATTAATATGAGCGTCCGGGCTGCCAAACGCGATGGCGGTAAAGATGCCGCAGAGCACCCCGAACGCCCATCCCGTGGTGATGACCATCCATCCCGCGCCCTCGGCCTTGGAGCGCTTCAGCAAAACGTTGGCTACCACGCCGTCGCCCAGCAGGATCAGCACCAGCGTCCCCGCAAACTCGCCCATCAACGGTGAAGTCATTTCCCCTCGTTGTGAAAGGGCACGGCCTCAGCCGTGCCGTACAAGCCCTTCATTTTTGCCATCCCTCGCGGGCTCAGCCCGCGGGGGATCTGCTTTTCCGCGTCTTTCAGCAGCCTCTTCAGCCGCACCGCCGCTTGCCCTAATCCTCAACCCAGTCGAAACTGCGTGTCACCGCCTTCTTCCACAGGGCGTACACCCGCTCTCGCTTCTCGGCCGGCATGTTGGGGTTCCAGGTCTTATCCACCGACCACTGCGCGCGCAGGTCGTCGAGGTCGAGGAAGAATCCCACGGCTAGTCCAGCAGCATACACAGCGCCCAACGCGGTGGTCTCCTTGATGGCAGGCCGCACCACCGGACGGTCGAGCATGTCAGCCTGAAACTGCATCAGCAAATCGTTCTCGATCATGCCGCCATCGGTGCGCAGTACGTCGAGCCGAATGCCGGAATCCTTCTCCATCGCCTCCACCACTTCGCGCGTCTGGAAGGCTGTCGCCTCCAGCACGGCGCGAGCGATGTGCGCTTTGTTCGCGTAGCGCGTCAACCCGCAAATCACTCCTCGCGCGCTGGACTTCCAGTACGGGGCATACAGTCCGGAGAAGGCCGGCACGAAGTACACGCCGCCGTTGTCATCCACCTGGCGCGCCAGGGTCTCGATCTCCGCGCTGCTGCGGATGAGGTTTAAATTGTCGCGCAGCCACTGCACCAGGGCGCCGGTAATGGCGATGCTGCCCTCGAGTGCATAATGCGTGGGCTGTTTGCCCATCTGATAGGCCACGGTGGTGAGCAAGCCGAACTTCGATTGCACCGGCTTGGTGTCGGTGTTTAGCAGCAGGAAGCATCCTGTGCCGTAGGTGTTCTTGGCCTGTCCCGGCTCGAAACAGGTTTGCCCAACCAGCGCGGCCTGCTGGTCGCCCAGGTCGCCTGCCAGCGGAACACCGGCCAACGGGCCAGCGGCAACGTGTCCATATACCTCGCTGCTGGAGACGACGCGCGGTAGCATTGCGGCAGGGATGCCGAACAGGCTTAGTATCTCGTCGTCCCACGTCAGAGTTTCGAGATTCATTAACTGAGTGCGGCTGGCGTTGGTCACGTCGGTAACGTGGATGCCGCCCTTCGGCCCGCCAGTCAACTGCCACAGCAGGAAGGTGTCGATGTTACCGAAGATGGCCTCGCCAGCTTCGGCCAGCGCGCGCACGCCCGGGACGTTTTCGAGGATCCAGCGAATCTTCAGCCCGCTGAAGTATGTGGCCAGCGGCAGGCCGGTCTTCACGCGTAGGCGGTCTTGCCCGCCGGACTTCGACAACTCCTCCACGTAGCTGCTGGTGCGGGTGTCCTGCCAGACGATGGCGTTATGCACCGGCTGGCCGGACCTGCGGTTCCACACCACCGTGGTCTCGCGCTGGTTGGTGATGCCCACGGCGGCCAAGTCGGTCGCCTTCAATCCCTGGGACTGCATGGCCTCGGCAATGACTTCCTGAGTGCGCATCCAGATTTCCTGCGGATTGTGCTCCA
>DATBZX010000055.1:0-2233 GCA_036512955.1 Terriglobales bacterium | reverse complement strand
CAGCAAACGCAAGTCGCCATCCATGTTTCCAAACTCAATGGTGTGGCCGATCGGGTCCTGATTGGGCCAGCGGTCGCGCGCCAGCGATTCGCTAATCACGGCAACGTGCGGAGAATCCGCGCCGTCGCGCTGGTCAAAGATTCGCCCTCGAATCAGCGGAATGCCGAGAACCTGGAAGTATCCATCCGTGACGACACCGAAGTCCGCATTGCCAATCCGCGACTTTTGCTGGGATAACGCAAGCAGGCCATTGATGGTCTTGGGGGCCTCATTCTGCGTCACGAGTAAAAACATTCCGTCGGGAAGGCCGCCATCGTCCATCGGCAGGCCGCTAGTCGCGCCGACCTTGCGAACGCCCGGGATTTGTTTGAGCCGGTCAATCAAATTTGAAAAGAAAACCGCCTGGCTTGCCTTAGCCTTGGGATCTTCCATCCACGGGAGCGAGACGTCCATGGTGACAATCTTGTCCACGCGGAACCCGGGATCCACTTCGAGCACTTTCATCAGGCTGCGCCAAAGCAATCCCGCTCCGACCACGAGAACCAATGTGATCGCGATCTGCGCCGCCACGATTACCCGGCCAACGCGCTGGCTGCTTTGTGAACCCGCTTGTCCTCGACCGCCTTCCCCAAGACCCTTGCGAAGGTCCCCGGAAGTTGCGCGTGCCGCGGTGAAGACTCCGAGGCCGGCAGCGACCGCAGTGGAAAGCAGGAACGCGAACACCAGTACTGGCGTATTGATCGCGACGCTGTCCAGCCGCGGCAGATTGCCCGGCGCCAGCGCAACTAATCCCGCCACGCTCCCAAAGGCTCCCAGTACGCCAAGGGCTCCGCCAGCCAGGGAAAGCAGGAATGTTTCGGTTAGGAATTGACGGATCAGCCGTCCGCGTGCCGCACCGAGCGCGCTGCGAACGGCCAGCTCGCGCTCTCTCACCGATGCTTGTGCCAGCAACAAATTCGCCACGTTCGCGCACGCCACCAGCAGCAGGAATCCCACTGCACCCAACAGGACCAACAGCGGCAAGCGCGCCTTGCCCGTGATCGAGTCCTGTAGCGGGACGACAGTTCCATCTTTGAGGAGATAATCGCCCTGCTCGCTCGATGCATCGTGAATCCGCCGGGCTATCGCACTTATGTCTCGATCCGCTAGCCTGACAGTCATACCGTCGCGGAGGCGCCCGACTGCACTGAAGTTATGCGACGTTCTACTTGGATTTTCGCCCTCCAAATCGGCCGGCAGCCACAAATCCGCGTCTGCCGGGAAACGAAATCCAGCTGGAAGCACGCCTATAACAGAGTAGACCGCGCCATCAATCTTTAGGTGCGACTGCGAGAGGTCCCGCGGCGATCTCAGATACTGCCTCCAGTATCCGTAGCTGACAAGAACGGTGGGGCCAGCCCCCTTTTTTGCGTCGCCCGCTGTGAAGTCCCGCCCCAGGATCGGCTGAGTACCGAAAATCTTAAGAAAGTCTGGTGAGACGTGTGCAACCATCGTGCGCGACGGCTGAGAAGCCCCCGATACGGATACGACGTAGTTATCGTACTTAGCAATCGCCTGGAAGCTGCGGTTCTGATCGCGGAAGTCGTCGAAGTTCGGATCCGCAAGGCGCGACGGCCTGCCCTTCGAGGTGACCTCGAAGACGGCCATGATCCGGTTCGAATCGCGGTACGGCAGCGGTCGCAACAATACGCCGTATACAACGCTGAAAATTGCCGTGGTAGCGCCAATACCCAACGCGAGCGTGAAGATCATGATCGCCGTGACGCCGAGCTTCTTGCGGAGCTGTCGAAGACCGTAGCGGCAATCGGAGATCACGGACTGCACCCAATTGCCAATCCGTTTTTCGCGGACCTGCTGTTTCACCTGTTCGATTCCGCCAAGCTCGATCCGCGCCGCACGCTGCGCCTCCTGCGGCGACATGCCTGAAGAAAGCTTCTCCTCGGTAAGCATTTCGAGGTGCGACTGAACCTCCTGGTCGAGGTCCATCTCCACGCGACGTGACAAAAAGAGATTTCGCAGGAAACTTCGGGCTTTCACAAGGAGCGGCATGCTAAACACCTCTCTACGATGCTTCCAAGGCTTGAGTGATTGCCCAAGAAATACGGTCCCATCGCTTGGTTTCGACTTCGAGTTGCTTCCCTCCAGCCTTGGTCAAACGGTAGAATTTCGCGCGGCGGTTGTTCTCGGAGTCTCCCCAAAAGGCGGAAATCCAACCCTCTTCTTCCATTCGGTG
>DATBZX010000054.1:0-2650 GCA_036512955.1 Terriglobales bacterium | reverse complement strand
GCCGAAAATCGCTCGAATGGTTTTGTCAAGATAGCCGATCTGGTCCCCTTCCTGAACTCCCCGTCCGAAATAGGCACGATCACGATCGTCGATCAAGGCAAAGATACTGCGGCTGACGGAAATGCGCGGAGTGCGGACGTGGCCAGCCTCCTTCCAGGCTGCACGAAAGGCGCGAATCTGCGCGGCCTGTTGGATGTGGAATGGCTCACCGGTCTCGTCAAATTTGAGGGTTGAGGATTGCAAATTCATTCCGAGTTTGGCGGCCCAAGCGGCTGTGGCGTTAGAAGCCGCCCCCCACCAGATACGATTGCGTAGTCCTTCGGCGTGTGGCTCAAGACGCAACAGCCCTGGCGGATCGGGAAACATCGGCTGTGGGTTCGGTTGAGCGAAGCCCTTGCCGCCCAGTAGATCGAGAAACTGTTCGGCGTGCCGCCGGCCCATACCTGCATCGTCCTCGCCTTCAACCGGGCGGTGGCCAAAGTAGCGCCATCCATCGATTACCTGCTCGGGAGAACCGCGGCTGATTCCCAACTGCAGGCGCCCGCCAGCGATGAGATCCGCAGCGCCAGCATTCTCCGCCATGTAATGAGGGTTCTCATACCGCATATCAATCACTGCGGTGCCAATTTCAATGCTTCGCGTCTTAGCCCCGATCGCGGCGAGCAGCGGGAACGGTGACGCGAGTTGCCGCGCGAAGTGATGAACGCGAAAGTATGCTCCGTCCATTCCCAGGCGCTCGGCCTCCACGGCGAGGTCAATGGACTGCAGCAGCGCGTCAGTCGCCGATTGCGTTCCTGACTGCGGAGAAGGTGTCCAATGGCCGACTGAGAGAAAACCAATTTTCTTCATCAAAGATAAGTCTACTGTTTTGGTTCATTGAGGGATTCGGACCCCAGGTCGCGGATGGTCGGCAAATACTGAAGTTGGTCATAAACGGCGTTGGAGGAAGGTACGAATCGCGATCCCGTGACTGCCGATAATGGTGGACATCGGACGGTGAGTGATTCGCCCACTTCGAGGGTTTGCCGACAAGACAGCCGCTAGATCTGCGCCGGAGTACGCCCGTTCCATTGCCCGCATGTCACTAGCGTCCGGCTATAAGTCGAGCAGGTTCAACTGCTTAGAAATTCCACCTGATTTTTGTTGGGACTCGACATCACCGAAGGCCTGCAAAATGGGAACTTGCTCGAAAAGTGTGAGACTGAGCACCTGTAGGATTTCGTGAAGACTGGCTTCCAGAACCAGACGATTCTTGACGATGGCGACAAGCACGTACATCGACACCGCAATCCAGATCTGAGTTTTGACGGCATTTTCGCTATAACCGTAAAACGCCTTGATTCGAAGGTGCTGCTTGATCCACTTGAAGAAGAGTTCCACTTGCCAGCGCGACTTGTAGAGTAGGCAAACGGTGAGCGCGGGCAGGTCAAAGTTGTTGGTGAGGAAACGCAAATGGCGGTCCTGTTCGGCGTCGTAAAAGTGGATGCGGCGGAGCGGGTCGGGGTAGTGTTTGCGCGAGGATGCCGAGGCCAGCATGACAGTGTGATCGGAGCGCAGGCCGGTCGTGGCATCGATGGTGTGCGAGAAGCGGCGGCGAAACAGGACGCCCCGCTTGGTGCGCGTGACGAAGAAGGCGCCACTGCGGTGGAAGACGTGGAGACGCTCGAAGTCGACGTAAGCGCGATCCATCACGTAGAAGGAGCCGGGCTCCGGCACGATGGCATCGAGAATGTTGACGTCGTGCAGTTTTCCTTCGGAAATCTCAATGAATGTGGGGATCGGGCCACGCAGGTCGAGTAAGGTATGCAGCTTGATCGCGGCCTTCTTGGCGCGGAAGCGCGCCCACGGGAACACCGACAAGCAGAGGTCGATGGTGGTGGAGTCCAAGGCGTACACAGTGCTGTCCAGATCGAATCCGAGCGACTCGTTGGCGTACATCGGGCGCGCGATGTGGATCAGCACTTGAGCGAAATCGGCGTAGATGCGCCAGTCGTGAGACTCGTTGGCGTCGGCCAGCGTAGACCGCGCCACCTTGCCGCGAAAACCCATGTGATAGAGCTTGCCCTCCACGGAGCGCAAGCAGGCTTCGATGTCGCGGAGACTTTCGCGGAATGTCAGTTGGGCAAAAGCCAGGCAAAGGAACTGATCCAGGCAGGAAAAGCCGCGCAATTTGTAATTACCGCGGTACCGCACGACGCACTTGTGGAACTCGTGAGGCGGGACGTGATCAATCAACTGGGCGAAGACGGTGCGGCCGGCAAACATGCTCCATTGTCGGAACGGGAGGCCGACGAGGTGCGAACACGGCAAAAACCGTCAGCCGAAGTTCATATCGAAAAAAGCCGCAACCGCATCTATACGATTGAATACACGCTAGTTCCCGGTCGGTTCAAAAGCGATAGCCGGACAGCAGTGACTTTCGACATCTCTTCAAGAGCAGATTTGTCCTTTATTTTCATCACTTAACTTCTCCCAATCTTAAAAATTCACTAATGTTCTTTCCGTGGCCTAATAAGGCTGTAAAAGGAATCTTTGGAAAGGCATTTCATTATGAGTCAAGACATCAATAACATCACGGCTGCCGTACAAAACGGACTGCCCAGCAAACTCCTCCTCACGTTCGATGAGGCCAGCAACGCGCTATGTATCA
>DATBZX010000053.1:0-44601 GCA_036512955.1 Terriglobales bacterium | reverse complement strand
TGAGCGTGCATGGCGGATACGGTATCTACTACGACCGCATCACGCTGGAGGTCATGTCGCTGGAACGCGGCCTCAACGGCACTTCACTGCCGATTGAAGTCCGCGCCGGTAATGTGGCGAGTGGCCCCAATGGACCGATTTACCTCGACCAGAATGGGTTCTTTCTGCCGGGCGCGCCGACGCTGGCCAACCCCTTCACGGGATTTATCTTCCCCGGCGCAGGCGCAGCGGGCATCAACATCATCGACAACGCCATGCAGAACCCCTCGGTGCAGCAGTTCAACTTCGGAGTGCAGTATGAGTTCGCGAAGAACTGGATCGTCCGCGCCGATGGCATTCACGACCTAGGCACGCACTTCATCCTGGGAGTACCGATCGGCCAGGTGTACAACCCCGTGGTCGGCGGCCCTGATGTGGTGAAGAACCTGGAGTCCAGTGTCAACACGCATTACGACGCGCTGTTCGTCAACGTCGATCACCGCTTCTCCAACCACTACCAGTTCCACGCAGCCTACACACTTTCGAAGTCACTCAACTATGCAAATGACGACCAGATCCCCTTCGGCAACGGGCCGGTCGATCCGCTGAACCTGCATCGCGAATACGGTCCTACGCCCAACGACCAGCGCAACCGCCTGGTACTGTCGGGAACGGTGGACGCGAAGTGGGGCATCCAGATTTCGCCGCTGTGGACGCTGGCCTCCAGCGTACCCATGGATATCATGCTGCCTGACAACAGCACGCGCATCCCGCAACTGGGACGCAATGCTGGCTGCCGCCAGTTCAGCAACGGCGCGCAGCTCAATAAGTTCATCACGCAGCTTAATGCCACCGGCGGCGAGAACGGCACTCCGCTGCCGCTGGTTGATCCCAATGTGAGCTTCTGCAACAACTTCAATTCTTTCGACCTGCGGCTGTCGAAGCAGTTCAAGTTCGGCGAACGGACGTCGCTGATGCTGATCGGCGAAGTCTTCAACCTGCTCAACACCACGAATATTCTGGGCGTGTCGAACACCAACTACTCGGGCTACGCCAACACGCTGGCCCGCAACAGCGATGTTCCGACCGATCTGGGCTACTTGAAATCTTCAGCGTTCGGGCAGCCAACCACGACAGCCGGAGGGGTGTTTGGTTCGGGCGGACCGCGGGCCATCCAGCTTGCGTTACGATTTAGTTTCTAAAGGATGCAACACGCGATAACCAACTCGGCAGGTCCCCCGGCCCGATTGCGGCGCGAGCTGGGCCTGGGATCGGCAGCAGCGGCGGTAGCGGGAGAAGCCATCGCCGTCGGCATTTTCCTGACTCCGGCGGGCATGGCCAAGCTGCTGGGATCGCCGTTCTGGCTGCTGTTCGTGTGGCTGCTGATGGGCGCTATCAGCATGAGTGGCGCGCTGTGCTTCGGCGAGTTGGCGGCGCGGTATCCCGAGGCGGGCGGACTGTATGTGTACCTGCGCGAGGCGTTTGGTGAGCGCGTCGCGTTTCTGTACGGATGGATGAGCATGCTGGTGATGGACCCCGGCGTCTCCGCCGCCCTCGCGGTCGGCATGGCAACGTATGCATCCTACATTTTTGGATGGAGTACAACAGTTGCGAAACTGATGGCTATCACGTCGATTGCGGCCATTTGCGCGCTCAACATGCTCAACACCCGCCTGGGCGCGGGATTTCTGCGCTACATCACCTGGCTGAAGTTCGGCATTCTCGCCCTGCTGGTGGTTTGGGCGCTGGTGTTCCGCCTGGGATCATGGTCACACTTCGTTCCATTCGTCGCCCAGCGCAGCGGCTCGACTCCACTGTTACCTGCACTGGGAGGCGCGCTGGTGGCGGCGTTCTACTCTTTCGGCGGGTGGTGGGACGTAAGCAAGATCGCGGGCGAGGTCAAAGATCCGACGCGCACGTTACCTCGCGCACTGGTTCTCGGCGTTCTCGGTGTGGTCGCCGCCTACGTGGTCGTGAGCGGCGTGTTCCTCTACCTGGTTCCGCTGGGAAGCGTCACCAACGACCAGACCTTCGTCGCGCAAGCAGGCGCGATCCTGTTTGGCCGCACCGGCGCAAACCTCTTGGCGGGCGCGGTGGTCATCTGCGTAGCCGGCAGCCTGGCTGCGCTGATCATGCTTTGTCCCCGGGTCTATTACGCCATGGCCCGCGATGGCGTATTCCTTCACTCAGTGGCAGAACTTCATCCGGTATTTGGGACGCCGGTGCGCGCGATTGGGATCCAGGGAATCATGGCCTCCCTGCTCGTGGCGTTGGGTGCGTTTGACCAGATCATCGCCTACTTCATTTTCGTCGCCGTGCTGTTTATCGGGCTCACAGTCAGCACGGTCTTTGTGTTTCGCCGGCGCGAACACGATACCGCGCCGTCGGTCCGGACTCTGGGCTATCCGTTTACGCCGCTGGCATTCCTGGGCATGGTGGCGGTGCTGCTGTCGCTCTTCCTGCTGCGTTCGCCGCGGCAGTCGCTGCTGGGATGTGGCGTGGTACTTTTGGGTATTCCGGTGTACGCCGTGATTCAGCGAAGGCGCGAGGCGTTGCTGGCAACGCCGGAAGCGATTCTCAATCACTCATTGGACCGACAATGAATAATGAAAAGAAACAGGCGGCAGCGTCCGATGGACCGGTGATTCGTCCCGCCGTCACGGGAGAAGCCCCTCCGCCGACGAAGATACGCATCATCGAGGACGGCGATGCTACAGGTGAGACCGCGGTCGCGTATGACTATTGGCGAGCGGGTTCGGGCCGGACACAGGTGCCGGGCATCATCAAGTGCTTTGGATCGCGTCCCGACTTTCTTCGGCAGGTGGTGGATTTCTCCAACACCATTCATTTCTCCGAGGGCCACCTGGCGAGACGTCATAAGGAGATGATCGCCAGCTACGTCTCCTACCTGAACCGCTGTCCCTATTGACTGGACAGCCACGCTTACTTCCTGCGGGTTCAGGGAGCCAACGATCAAACGGTTGCGGCGATTCTGGAAGGCAAGCTCGACGAGGCAGGCCTGACTGCGGCGGAGCGCGCCTTGATGGAATACACGGAGATCATTACCGAAGCGGCGTACCGCTCAACCGTCGACGATGTTGCCAAGTTGCGCAACCATGGGTGGACGGAAAACCAGATCTCCGAGGCGGTATACATCATTGCCATGTTCGCCTTCTTCAATCGGGTCGCCGATGCCTTCGGAGTGCCGCCGCAGCACTATCTGGAGCTCGGGAAGATGACGCCGTAGCTCTACGACCTTGGCTCACCCCATGGGTCAATGATGCGAATCCCGCAGTTTGCGAAGTCGCCAGTATTACGGGTCGCCAGTACCGCGCCGCGTAGTTGGGCGATCGCGGCTATTTGTGCGTCAGGATGGCTGATCGGCCTGCCCATCGCGCGACGGCGGACGGCAATCCGCGAAAAGACCCGGGCCGCGTCGCTATCGAAATCGAGGATGCGGCCGGCCAAATCATCTTGGAACATAGCCTCGGCAGCTGCCAGCAATCCGTCACGCCGCTTGCCTCTGGTCAGCAACTCAATACCGTAAAAGATCTCTGCCTCGGTGATCGAGGTCGTGAACAACTCCATCGCGGGCTGCTTTCCCACCCACGAAACCACCTGGGCAGATGGGTTGGGCCGCATGAGCTCCGAGAGTACATTGGTGTCGAGGACGATCATGCGGCAAAATCGGGCGGACCACGCAATGGATCGCGCGACGGAAGTTCGAGTTCAATCCCGCCCAGCGCGCTAAAACGCTGGCGGATGGATTTAGCGAGATTGCCGGCCTTCGGGCGCGCGGTGATTAATGCAACGCGCAGGATCTCACGCGCCTCTTCTTCCATGGAGCGTCCGTGATGAGCCGCCTGAACCCGCAGCCGGGACTTGATCTTCTCGTCGAGTTGGCGAATTGTCAGAGTTGGCATTGCAGTCAATGATAGCATTGCTGGCAACATTTACCAACTCGCGTTCTTGTGGGCTTATGGGGAGATCTAAAAGCCCGTAGTCCAATAGCGGTTATTATTTGTCTATCGACGAATCATGAAAAAACTCGGCATACTGCTGTCCGGGCGGGGCTCGAATTTTGAGGCCATCGCCGACAATGTCGCTTCGGCCAAGCTCGACGCGAACCTCGCTGTCGTCATCTCCAACAAGGCGGATGCGCCGGGCATTGAGTCGGCGCGGCGGCGAGGACTGACGGCGCTGGTCATCCCTTCGAAAGGCAAGCCGCGCGAGGAACATGACCGCGAACTGGTCGCCGCGTTGCGCGAGCACCAAGTCGAACTGGTCTGCCTTGCTGGATACATGCGCCTGCTGTCGCCGTGGTTTGTGCAGCAGTTCCCCAACCGTATCCTGAACATTCACCCGTCTTTGCTGCCGGCGTTTCCCGGACTCGACGCGCAGAAGCAGGCTTTCGACTATGGCGTGAAAGTCTCGGGCTGCACCGTGCACTTCGTGGATGCCGACCTTGACCACGGCGCAATCATCTTGCAGAAAGTTGTACCGGTGCTCGACACGGACGACGATCACACGCTGGCGGCGCGCATCCTGGAGCAGGAACACATCGCCTATTCCGAGGCCATCCGCCTCGTGCTGGAAGGTAAGTACCACATTGTGGGACGAAGAATTATTTGCGGTTAGCACCGATTACTCTCGTCGCATTTCATCACGGAGGTCTTCGGAAATGGATGCCAACGACAACACGCCGCAGGCCAACCTGGAGCGGGCCCGCGCTTACCTGCGCGCCATCGAAAAAGGAACGTTGGGGGAAATGTCGTCGCAGTTCTTCGCGCCCGGAGTGACGATTCAATGGTTTCCCAACCGGTTGTCGCCCAACGGATCGACATCCGACCTTGCTGGTCTAAGTGCGGCGATCGATCGCGGCAAGCAGATCATGGCGAAACAGACCTACGAGGTCCGCAGTGCCATGGCCGACGGTGACCGGGTGGTAATCGAGGCGACCTGGGAGGGAACGCTCGCTGTGCCGCTGGAAACGCTTCCCGCGGGCGGCAAAATGCGGGCGCACTTCGCCATGTTCCTGGAGTTTCGCGACGGCAGAATCGTTGCCCAGCGGAATTACGACTGCTTCGAGCCGTGGTGAGTGTTCGCAGCCACATCTGCCGATAAAAGTCACAGGTGAATATGCGAACCAAGAGGATGTCGGTAAAGAAATTTTGTGAGCGCTGTCTCGAGGTATTCGACGAAGTTTACGAGACGGGCCAGAAGTACGTAATCACCAGGAACGGCAAGGGAGTCATCCGGGTTGTCCCGCCGGATGGCTGGGAACTGCCGAAGCGAAGCAAGTCGAGGCGGAAGAAGAAACGCTGAGGAAGTCGGCTCATCTGCTGACTGACACAAGGCCATTCGCACCACTGCCCCTACATCTCGTAGTGCAGCAGCGAGAATACGTCGTAGCCCGTGAGTTTGTCCCGGCCCTTCAGGCCGTCGAGTTCCACCACGAAACTGAGTCCACAGATTTCCCCGCCTAACGACTTCACCATCTCAGCGGCGGCGCGGGCGGTGCCTCCGGTGGCGAGCAGGTCATCGCAGATGATTACGCGCTGTCCGGGCATGATGGCGTCCTTGTGGATTTCCAGGGTATCGCTGCCGTACTCCAGATCGTAGGTCCACTTCAAAGTCTCCGCGGGCAGCTTCTTGGGTTTCCGCACGGGCACGAAACCGGCGTTGAGGCGATAGGCGAGTGCGGGCCCGAAGATGAAGCCGCGCGCCTCGATGCCCAGCACCACATCCACATCCTTGTTGATGTAGTACTCGGTAAGCGCGTCGATGAGGCGGGCAAAGCCGCGGCGGTCCTTGAGCAGCGTGGTGATGTCGTAGAAGAGAATGCCAGGCTTGGGGAAGTCAGGAACTTCGCGGATGAGCGACTTAAGATCGTCGCAGTTGTGAGCCGTGACGGACATGGGCTACCACGCTCCTTCGATGCCAAATGATTTCGCGTCCAGATAGGGCGCCGGTGAGACTGCTACGTCGTCCACGCGGGCGGCGCGCGGTCCTTCGCGCAGCCGACCATGCAGGACGGTGAGTTGATCGCGAGTACCGGTGGCCATGATTTCGACGCTGCCGTTCTCGCGATTGCGCACCCGGCCGGTGATGTTCAACTGCGCGGCTTCGCGCTCCACGAACCAGCGGAAGCCGACGCCCTGGACGCGTCCGGTGACCACAAAGCGGCGGGTTTCGAGATCAGGCATAGGAAGCAACCAGCGACTAGCTCAAGCACTCCGCGATTCAATCTCAAGCAGAGGCGGTTAACATCGGGATGCAATTGCGCGAAAGAAGATTGTAATCGAGAGGGCCTCACGTGGGCGCGTGCATTTCAAGCACCACCCATGTGATTGCATGCCGCATGGAAAAAGGGGCGCGACTGCAGCCGCGCCCCGTCAGCAAATTGCGAATTGAAATGGTTACATGTGCTTGGGCGAGAGCTTATTCAGCAAGTTCACCAACGACTTGCCGGCAGGCGGCGTTTTCACCGCGTTCTCCCGCACGATCTGCTTGGCATTGAGTTCCTTGCCATACAGGTTCTTGTTGGCGTCGTCATCGGAGCGGAGGGTCGAGCCCGCCAGGGAAAGTCCGCCGAACACGCCACGATTGCGCGACCAGGAAAGGATCTCGGCCTTCATCACGATGTCAGTCTCGGCCGAGGTAGCGCGGCCGACCGGTCCCGCCGCGACGGACGCGTCGCCGCCAAGCTTGACTTTGCTCGACAGCACAGACTTGGCGCCCTGCTCGTTCATGATCAACAGGACGTAGTCCGTGGCCTGACCGCCGGCCTGAAGACCAAAGCTTCCACCCTCGATCGCGTAAAATGCCGGGGCAGTCCAAGGGCCGCGGAAGTTCTCGCCTGAGCGGCAACTCATGACCCCACGACCATAGCTGGCGCCGACAATGAAAGCGGCTTTCTTCACCGCAGGCACCACGATCACGCATTCCGCTTTGTTCAGCAGATCACGCGGAATTCCCTTATCCGGCATGCCGACAACTGCTCGCAGGACGTCATACGAGTCCTTGAGCCGCTGATCCTCTTTTTCCTGTGCAATCAGGGGTAGGGCCAGACAGCTGCACAACAGCAAAGCAAACCAACGTTTCATAAGTGTTTCCTCCATGATGTTCCGGCGATGGGTCGCACGGTATTCGTGTTAGAGCAGACGAGAGTGTGTCGCAAGGCCGGCGCCCACTACAAGAAAAACAGGACGCTGAAATCGGAGCCCGTCTCAAGATCGGACTGTGGAAGCTGAAAAGAACTTGGGGTTAAAGCCCGGTCCCCGCGCCGTATTGAACGCAGGGACCGGAGTATTCCTGAACTAGCCTAACATTTTCGCAAAGGCAATCGCGATTACATACGTTTTGGCGACTGCTTATCCAACAGGTCAACCAAAGGCTTTCCTGTAGCCGGGACAGGTGCATTGCCGCGCACGATCTCCATGGCATCAATCGGCTTGCCATAGAGTTTTTCGTTGGCGTCGTCGTCTGCACCCATGGCCGCGCTGCCCAACGATGCACCCGCAAACAGTCCTTTCGCCTGCGAATAGGTCAGGATGTCTATGTTGGGATCGTTGAAGCCGTTGGCTTGCGCGGCGTTCGGGCCTGCGGCGGCGGATGCATCTGCACCCAACTTCAGCTTGCCCGATAGCACTTTATCCGCGCCTCTCTGGGTCATGACCAGCATTACGTAATCGGTTGAGGTACTGCCTAGCTGGACTCCCAGGCTGCCGGTGTCGAGGGTGTACATAATCGGAGAACCCCACTCGCCGTTCATTTCCTTTCCAGAACGGCAGATGAGCACTCCCCGCCCGTAGGTCCCGCCGATGCCAACAGCGACCTTCCTCACAGCGGGATAAATCAGCACGCATTCCGCCTTGTCGAGGAGAGTCTTGCTGATTCCGTCGGGTTTGGTAAGAAGAGTGGTAAGAACCGCGGTTGACTCGGACAGACGCTTGTCTACTTTGCTCTGGGCAAAGGCCGGAAGCGCCACGGTAAGGCACAGTACAGCGAGGAGAAACTTTTTCATGTGAAAGACCTTTCTTCTATGGCGTGTCTTTGGAAGTCATGGCGGCGTCGCCAACCACCGTCAATGGGAACCTGGTGCTGGCCGGCCAGCGAACTCAGCGTGTGAATTGTAGCGCGACGGCCACCGAAAGAGGAAATCGAGAACCCGCGGCGACCGTGCGGACGAGTGTCGCCGTCGAAGTCCTTCGCGGCGCAACTCAGGCGCGCGAGAGGTAGGCGCCATCAGAGGTATCAACGCGGATCTTATCGCCTTCGTTGATGAACGGTGGCACATACACGACCAACCCGGTTTCGGTCTTGGCCGGCTTGGTGACGCTGCTGGCCGTTGCCGACTTCAATCCCGGCTCGGTCTCCAGGATGGTGAGCTCTACCGTCTGCGGTAATTCGACGCCCACCGCCTTGTCGTCAAAAAACTCGACCGAGATCTGCAAGTTAGGGATCAGGTAGTCGACTGCATCGCCCAGCACGTCTTTGCCGAGGTGAAGCTGCTCGTAATTCTCGGTGTTCATGAACACGTGGTTCTCGCCGTCCTGGTAGAGGTACTCCATCTGGACTTGGTCAACCGTGATCTTGTCGATGGCGTCGCTGGAACGGAAACGGTGTTCGAACATGGCTCCGGTGCGCAGGTTGCGCAGCTTGGCCTGGATGAAAGCGCGAAGATTGCCCGGGGTGCGGTGCTCGACGCTGAATACCGTGTGCAGGTCATTATTGTGCTTGATGACCATGCCAGGACGCATTTGTGTGGCTGGAATCGACACTGGTAAAACTCCTTCTTGGCTTGGGAGAACCGCAGGCTGAAAACGCGCGGCTCAAAGGCTAAACACTTGATTCTACATGGTCAGCGGGAGGTTTGGGAAATCGCGGACGATTGTAGCGCCAGGCCGGAAGCGTTTCGATGTAACATCTTTAACCAGAGGACTTTTGCATGAGTGACGAAATCGACGAAGTAGTAAGCGAAGGCGAATACCGCCCTTCGGGTAGCAACACCATGGTCATTGGGCTGGCTCTGCTGGTAGTCGGCTTCGCGGCCGGAGCGATCGCCGCCGCACTGATGACCCCCAAAACCGGCAAGCAGATGCGCCGCGAACTGAGGCGCAAAGCTGACGGTCTGCGCGATCGGGTTGAAGATTGGAGTGAACAGGCAGGCGACTGGGCAGAGAAGGGTTCCGACCTGGCTGGTAAGGCAGCGGACTGGGCAGACGCAGCGAAAGAACGAGTTGCGCCACTAGCTAAGAAGTTCCGCAGCTAATCGCCTGAACCAGTCCCGCGATACTTAATTCTTTGCCGGCAGCCCTCAAGGGCAAAATCACACGCCCAGGTTCGCGCCACCTTCCTCAGGCGCGATCCTGGGCGTCAATTCTTTCTGTCTGCAGCGGTGGCTACTTGGTCGATCCGCTCAGGCAGGCGGACATGAAGCTCTTGCGCTCATCGCCCTTCAAATTCTTGGCAGTCGCCTCCTTGTTGCACGCCGTCATCTTTTCCTGTTGCGTCATTTTGGTGGTGCTCGCTGCCGGAGTTCCGCTCAGGCAGGTCGACATAAACGTCTTGCGTTCGTCGCCCTTCAAGCTCTTAGCGGTCGCCTGCGCATTGCAGTCCTTCATCTTCTGTTGCTGGGCGGCCTGCGCCGGGCTCGGTTGCTTTGTTTCCTGAGCCATTACCGGCAGAGCCAGCAGGCCCAGGGCGAGTACCAACGAAATCTTGCGTTGCAACATGAGACGTCCCCTTTTCAAATTGGATTAGGTCCCGGGGGAGACCCCCAAACGCGCAGCGATTGTACAACAGCCGCGCATTGCGATTCGACTGAGCATGAGAAACTGCCCGAAGTAAGTGTGGGGTTGCGGCTAGTAGAGCCGGAAGTTGACTTCCACGTTGATCATCACGGGAACGGGTTGTCCGTCCTTGCGTGCAGGATCGAACTTCCACTGCTTGACGGCCTCGATGGCTTTTTCGTCCAGCCCCATGCCGAGCGCGCGTTGAATGCGAATCTGCTGCGGACGGCCATCCGCGCTCACCACCAGCCAGAGCACCACGGTCCCTTGGTATTTGGCTTTGCGAGCTTCTTCCGAGTATTCCGGATCGGGCGCGTAGAGGGCTTTCGGCGCACTGACACCGCCGCCGACGCGATAGGCTCCGCCCCCGTACCCGCCGCCGTGTCCCGGACCGACGCCCGGGCCTGTGCCGGAACCAACGCCACCGCCGCTGCCGCTCCCGATGCCGCCGCCGTAGCCCGTGCCATTAGAGGGCGGACCGATTACCTTCGACAGAGGATCGCCCAGAGCGCCAACCGTAGGCAGCTTGAGTTCAGGCGGAACCACCACACTGGGATCGACCACCAGCTTGGGATTTTCGTTGCGCACTACAATCGCAGGAGGCACGATCTGATCTTTCGAGAGCTTGGGCAGCGCGCCCTTGGGAGCATTCAATTTGTCGCGGTCGCCGCCACCACCGCCGCCACCTGCACGTTTGTTCGACACCGGCAGAGGCAGATAGGGGCTGACGTCGGTCACCAGTCCCACCACCTGCTGTTTGATCTCGTCCTCGTGGGTCACAACCCAGTGTCCAGACCAGATCAGCAGGCCGGCAGCGATCATGTGCAGAATGAACGAATAGACGAAAGTGTCCTTGCGCTGCGGATAGAGACCCTGCCCTTCGCCGAAGAGAGTGGGCAGGATATCGTGGTGCTGCTCGAGGGTCGGGGGCTTCTCAGTCTCCGCCTTGGTCAAAACCGGGGTGGACATGTTCTACCTATCAGTATAGACCCAGCCTGAAACCCGAAGATGCACAAAAAGTAGTACGCAAAGCACGGCTTGCCGGATTCATCTTAGACGGACTGGGAGCCCGGATTGTCACCGAGTTGTCACAACGGGCGATGAAATAGGGCCGCTTCTCTCACTGCAATTTCTTCTGCAGTACCCAGGTGGTCATCGAGCGCTGATTTTGGACAACGGTGGTCTTCAACGGCTCGACCAGTTCCCCACCCAACCGTTCGGCGATTGAGGCGAGCAGCGCCTCGTCCACCAGATACCGCTCAGCGCCATCCGGCGACTGGAAGCGGCGTCCCTGGACACGTTTGAACTGGCTCTCCATGCCGATCGTGGATGCAAGGCGGCAGAAAAAGAGCCCGCCGGGCTTAAGAACGCGCCACGATCCCTGCAGCATTCGCTCGAACTGTGCGTCGTCGGCGGCGAGATGGAGGACAGTGTTACTGACGACCACATCCGCGCAGGAATCGTCGAAAGACATGTGTTCCACGGGTTCGACTCGAAAATTCGATGCTGGAAGATCGGGCGCAAACATCCGCGCAAGGGAGCGGACGCTTTCCACGGACTGGGCGTCCGAATCCGCGCCGTAAACTTCGTACCCCTCGCGCAGGAAGTAGACGAGGTTTCGACCGGAACCGCATCCGGCGTCCAGGATTCGCATTCCGGACGTGATGCGGCCTTTCAGAAGCTGGTCGAACAGATAGATGTCGATCTGGCCAAATTGCTCCTGGAGCGCGGGCGTGGGCATTCCTAGAAACCTAGCCCGACGGTGTGGTTGTGTCAACGGCGCTCACAGAAACCGGCTGCCAAACATTAAAAAGCCGGAGCGGTGGGGGCTCCGGCCTCTCGTTTGGGTTGCAAGGGGTTTAGTTCAACGCGATGACCACTTCTTCGTATCCGCCCGAAGGTCCCTTGGCAAGTTGCATTTCCTTCGCCAGGTCCTTCTCCTGCTTGGAGGCGGGAAGGATCATGCCTTCCGCGGACGAGCTGCGCCAGACTTCCGCCAGGAAGTAGGAGTTGCCGACACGATGGAACACCAGCTTGGCGCGGGTGCTGCGGGGCTGCTCGCGTCCGGCGTTCGACATGGCGGCCGCATTGGTGTCGTGGTTCTGGATCATGATGGAGCTATTGCCTGCGCCGAGGGCCTTGACCTCGTAGGTGCCGGCCGGCAGTTGCGCCGATCCGACGGTGAAAGCAAAGGGCACATCGGCCTTCGCGTACGACTGAGCAAAGGCGCCCGTGGAGCTAATCAACACTACCAGCGCCAGAATCCCGATCAGGTTGCGTTTCATGACATCCTCCTTGGGGCTCCTTGCAGTGGAACCCAAACTGAATTTGTTCTTGCAAACCCCCCAGCGTATCTGCTGAATGCTTGCCTTGACGCTTTGTACTAGAGCAAGCGGTATGCCAAAGCGCAGGAGGGCTGGTTGGCTGGGTCATTCTGCTGTATTTGCAACAAGATGAGTTTAAGCGGGGTGGGCCGAGACGCTGCGCCCTCGGCTGTGCGGTATCCGATCGGATACCCGCGAGTAGCCGCGTGGTTCCCGCATCAGCCGATTTCGCGACAAGAGCTACCAAAAGTGGTTGACCGAGCCATTAAGAATCTCAAGAATTACGACGAATGCGGTTGTTACGGATTTAGCCATTAGGGTTATAATCCACGCCACCTATGACGCTGGCCGCGGGCACTCGGTTGGATTCCTTCGAGATCGTCGCACCACCAGGCGCGGGCAGGATGGGCGAGGAGTCGATCTAGACCGGTTTCGGAGTTGCTGTACCCCTAAACAGAGGTGGAAGAGCCGCGCTTTAGCGCGGCGTTATCGTGCCTTTCTTGAATATTGAGCCGGGTTTCAACCCGGCGGTACATCGGGCCGCCAGACGGGTACACCAACCCAGAAATTGCTCTAGTAGGTGTCATCCGGCAGCATCAGCACAACCTCGCACCCCGCGACGCTAGAGCAAACCAGCATGCCGCGGCGGTAGATCTGAAACGGGCCTAAATCTGGAAACTCCACCTTATACTTCGCCCCAGCCACCTCGCCACTCATCGCTTTCAGGGATTCGTCTCCGCTAACGAACTTAACGGGATTCGGCTTGACGGGAGAGAAAATGATGGTAAACGTGGCATTGCCTGACTCTTTCGACGAGGAGGTGAGTTTTGCCGAACGCATACGGCTTAGTTCTTCGCCGGGCGAGGGTTCAAACGCACCATTGGGACTTCGCCGGAGTCGTGGGACATCTGCCTCGCTGGCCTTGCCACCGGAAAGATGTTCGTAACGTTTGCGGAGATCCGCAGTATTGCCGCCGGTTGAAGCCAATGCGAGTTTGTATACGTGCACCGCCTCCGACTTCATGCCCATCTTTTCGTAAATCTGGCCCAGGTGGTCGCCGTACACCGCTCGTTGTCCTACCATCCATGCCGCACGTATGTAGGCCAATGCCCTTTGATCGTCGCCACGCCGAAAATAGATCCAGCCCATGGTGTCCCATACGTACTCGAGTTGGCGGGTGCTCTTAAAGCCTTCCTGATCGTCAGCCGCTTTCGTGGTCAAAGCTTGCGTCTGTGCCAGCGCTTTTTCGCCATACTCCTGGGCAAGATCCAACTCCACATTTGCGTCGGCCAGGGCATATGCTACGTTGTTCAGCGACTCGCGACTGCTGTCGGTCACAATGGCTTTTTTCAGCAGCGCTACTCCCTGATCGGTTTGTTTGTTTTTCAGATAAAGTTCGCCGAGTTTGTATTGCAGACTTGGGCTGTCGGGAGAAATCTTGAGGGCACTCTCGAGCATCGCAACCGCCTCGGCGCTCCCGTGGCTATCGGCTAACATTTTCGACAACGCAAGGGCGGCATCGCGATTGCCGGGGTCGGCCTTCAACCACTGGCGAGCAACTTCGATGGCTTCTTCATGATGGTTTGTGCCATCAAGGACTCCCGAGAGCATCGGGTAAGTAGCTATGATTTCCGGATGATATTCGACCTCTAGGCGCGCCTCACGCAGAAGACCTTCGAGGTTTCGTTGCCGCGCATACACCAAAGCAAGACCAACGTGGACGCCGGGATATTTGGGGTCCAGTGCGATCACTTGGCGAAAGGACTCCTCGGTCTGGGTGATGTCGCCACGATCCCCGGCTTCTGCCCCCTGCCGCATAAGCCTCGCAGCCTCGGGGTTGCGTCGCGCTGCTTCCGCTTGAATCTCTTGCGCTGACGAGACCGTCTTGGCACCAGAGCCTGAGCCGTCAGTCGTTGAACTCGTCTTGGTCGCGGCCGCTTCAGCTTTGACCGGTCCCTCTCCCGGCGGATATTCAGTTGCGCGGGTGGCCAAGTTAACGTAGCGATCGCGCTCCTCGCCTAGCGCCTTACGGAATTTCGTGTAGGCGTCCCAGGATGACGGCGGGACCTCACTTTTTTTGATAATGAGACGCCGGTTAGCGGTTAGCACTCCGTTCTCTATGGAATAGGACGCATGGTAGTCGGCGAAGTCTTCACTCAGGTCCAGCTTGTCGGAGTACTTCGGCGCAAAGCCCGTCGGCAATGAAGTCTTGGATGTAAGGACAACCTCGCCCAGTGCCCCGAGTATTACGGGCTCCGCTGGTTTCTTCTCGTCGGTGGCCGTGCTCTCAAATCCGAACCACGGCAGGGGCGCAACAATGCGATGGTTTTCCCAGTCTCCAAACGATTTCTTCGTGTAATCGTAGGAAACCTGAAACGGCTTGTCCGTCTCCTCCGTTGCATTGACCTTCACATTGTCAACGTCGCCACTGAATCCGGAACCGTAGCTAACTCGCTGCTCCAGTTCTTTCCATTGCGCGGGCGACACACTGCGGAAACCCGATCTGAATATCACCTCGGAATCGCCCCGGGTGGTGTGTTGCACATGTGCGGCGAAGGTCCCGTCGGCGCTTAGTTTCCCTTCAACGTTGAAGGCTTGGAGCGCAGGAAATGGCGGTTGCGCCGGAGTCATCATTAGCGAAGCCGCCTTGCTTGGCGGAATCACCAGCGCGTAGCGGTCGCGCAGGTTCGCCAGGATCAGGCCGAACGGCGACACTTCCGGAGTGGTGTCAAGCCACAACATGCTGGCTCCGCGCGGCACCGCCGTGATGACGTGGTCGAATTGCCCGGGTGACGGAATCTCGGGATCGACCTTGCGGCTGGCATTCATCAGCGCTGGCCACGCCTCGTATCCCGCCGCCTTCAACAACGCTGCCAGAAGCGTGTGCTTGTCCTTGCAATCGCCGTACTCGTTTTCCAGCACGTCTTCGGCCGAATGCGGCTGGTATCGTCCGATGCCGAATGACAGCGAAACGTAGTGGAAATGTGAGGAAACATAGTTGTAGATGGCGCGGATCTTGTCGTCATCGCTGCCCAGGCCTTTGGTCAACTCCGCCGCCTTGGCCTGTATCTGCGGAGTGACGGTGAGCTGCGGGCGTTGTAGTTGCTCGTACCAGCCTCCCACTTCCGCCCAATCGCGGAAGGTCGTGAGCTGCACCGAAGGTTTCGGCGCCTCTCGCAATTTCTGCAACTCTTCGCGATCTTTCACCGAGAGGTTGCTGGTCTTCCATTTGTAAACCTTGCGGGTTCCGCTCTCCGTGACCTGCGGCGGGTAGTCCGGGTGCTCGATTCTCAGGTACTTGTCGCGCGGAACACTTATCTCCAGTTCCTCGTCCTTGATGATGTAGGTCTTGCTGAAGCTGTACTGGAACCAGAATTGTCCCTGCACCAGCGGCTTGAATGTGCGATAGCGCACCACATATTCGAGTACATCGCCAACTGCGAGGGCCTTCACCGTGACATGCTTCTCGTGGATGTCGCTATACATCGGAGCGCGGCGGCTGACATCGGCCGGCATGTCCAGGATGTTGTAGTCGGGCGTGACCACTACCGTGCCGTCCGGCTTCTTCACGCGCACATAATCGACCTCGACGGTCTGGTTGTCGCTGGTGTACGGAAACGAAAGTACCGCGAGTTGCTGCACGCCGGCTTGTGACTGCACCCGCATCACGACTGTGATCTCATGTAAACCGCTGCCGTCCGCTTCGAAGGAGACCTTTGTTGCATTGCGTTCGAAGATGACCGCCTCGTTGGCGGAACCGTCACTCGTGGCGGCTTGAGTTTGCGACGATGATGGCTGCGCCGCAGGCGACGGCACAGAGGCTGCTCGATTTGCAGATTGAGCTGCGCTTAAGATCGGCAATAAGAGAAGGATTGCAAGATTGCTAGAGATACGCCGGCTAGATTGAGCTGCTGCTGCATAGTTTTGATGCAAAGGCATACGTACCTCGCAAGCGGAATGTGGCTGATAGCCGAACAGAGTCCGGCCGATGTCTAAGGTTCATCCTAGCGGCTTGCGCTTCGGAGCTGCGCGCTCTTCCGTCACTCCTCTACATGACGTGGATCACCGATCTTCATCTATCATCGGGTCGTGTGGACCGTCACCGCAGCAGGCTACGCGGGCACGATCACGCGCAGGGCGTTGCGCTGGACGGCCAGTTCCACCGGCGTGGCGCAGATGTACTCGCCGTCGGCAAATAATTCCATGACCGGATCGGTCTGCAGGCGAACGCGCGTGGCCTTCCAGTACTCCACCTCTTTCATGCCGAGGTGGGCGCCGCGAAATACCACGTGAAACAAGCGCGCCAGTCGCAGCTTGCTGAGTTGGCGCACAAAGCACACGTCGAGCAGTCCGTCGTCCAGTTCGGCGAGATGGGCGAGCCGCATGCCGCTGCCATAACGCGGGCCATTACCCACCGCGATCAACATGCCCGGCTCGCGCACCGGCGTCTGCCAGTTACCATCGATTTCCAACGACACCGTGACTTGCGGCGGATGAAAACCACCCAACACCTGCAGCAGCGCAACCACGTATCCGCCATGCGCCCGCAACCAGCGCGGATGCTTCATGGTCTGGCGGCTGACCGCGGCATCCAATCCGGTCCCCGCTATGCAAGTGAAGTAGGTAGTGCGCGACGCTTCGCGTTCAGCGTCGAGCCAGCGCCGCGCTTGCGAGTGTTCGATGCGCGGACCCAACGGTGGCAGGTCGCGGCGCGGGCCGTCTGGAACGAAGTGCAGGGTCTCCAGCGAATCGTCTTCCCAGGGATCGGGATCGTCATCGCGCAATGCGGGCAGCATCTCGGCAGCTTCCACCGGATGTAACAGCTGAATGGTTCCCAGGTCGATCGAGCGTGCGTTCTCGCGGGTTTCGCAGAACTGCTTCCACGCCGCCAGCGCTTGCTCGACGCTGTCGATACCAATTGTGGCAGCGAAATCGTTGGCGCTGCCCATCGGCACGGCCAGCATGGGTGTCCGTCGTAACGCCAGCGTTCCGAGGTGTCGATGCACGGTTCCATCGCCGCCAAAAATCAATGCCGCATCGGGCTCGTCCGTGGGATCGAGTTCGTTGCCAGTGAAGATGCTGACGCCCGGTATTTCAAATGGCCGGATGGCGTCTTCGGTGACGAAAGGCGACAGAATGGCAACGGCACGCACGGGGGTAAGGTTCGCACAATGGCGGCGAAAATCAAAACTGGAAAAAATGCGCCGCCGATGGTGCCAACTGCCTACAATCGGAGTCTAAGAAGACATCGATCGGGCCTCGTTTGCTCCAGGAGCATCACATGAAGCGCAGAGAGTTCATCGTCAACACTTCCCTGGGACTCGGAGCCGTGTGGCTGGCGCGCAACTCCATACTGAATGCGTTGGCCGAGACGCAGCTTCCGCGCAAGTACGCCGCTAGCGATACGGTCACTCTGGGCAAGACAGGGATCAAGACCAGCCGTCTGGCGATGGGCACCGGAACTGTCGGGTATGCCAAACACTCCAACCAGACAGCACTCGGCGTTGCTGGACTTTCAGGGCTTCTCCTCAACGGCTACGACCACGGATTGCGATTTTTCGACGCAGCCGATTCCTATGGCAGCCATCCGCATGTGGCCGCGGCGCTCAAGCAACTTCCGCGCGACAAGGTCACGGTGATGACCAAGAGCCCATCGCGAACGCCCCAGGAAATGCGCTCCGATCTCGACCGCTATCGCAAAGAGTTGGGCACCCACTACCTCGACATCGTGCTCATGCACTGCATGACCGAAGGCGACTGGACCGAGCGTTTCAAAGGCACGATGGACGTTCTGTCGGAAGCGAAGCAGAAAGGCATTATCCGCGCTCATGGCTGCTCGTGCCACACCATCGAAGCGCTGCGCGCCGCCGCGAAGTCGCCGTGGGTAGAGGTGGACCTGGTACGCATCAATCCCATCGGCTCGCACATGGACGACGATCCCGCCACCGTGGTCAGTGTGATGCAACAGATGAAGTCGTCGGGCAAAGGGCTGATCGGGATGAAGATCCTCGGCCAGGGCGATCTGCGCAACAAGCAGAGCGAGGCCATCAAGTACGCGCTGTCGCTGAACCTGCTAGACGCCTTCACCATCGGCGCCGAAAGCAAGAGCGAGCAGGACAACCTGATCCTGCGCGTGGCTGCGGCGTAAGCGCGGGAACGCGTTCACTTACCTTCCAGAGATGTCATTATGAACGCCCTTTTTTGGGCACTCCGTCGATATTTTTGCTTCCTCGGCTTCGACTCCCACGTCTAAGTTCTGGTAAAGTATCGTTACGCCTCCTGTTATGACCGTCATTTGCCAATTCGAACGCCCGCAGCTCCGGAAATGGACGGCTCTGCTCTTCGTGCTGGTCATGGCGGGATTCGGCTTCGTGCAGGCAGTACACGTGCACGACGCCCTGGCGAGTCAGTCCTCTCCGGCTTCGCACTGCTCATTGTGCGTGGTCGCGCATAGCGCGGCAGTCGTCACCGCAGTCAGTTCTGCGCCTGCGCCGGTTCAGCAGTCCGCACGACTTGCGGTATTGGAGGCACAACTTCAATCTCAGCTTCACGTAGCTTCCTCGTACATTCGTCCTCCCCCGCAAAACCTCTAATCGACGCTGAATTCCCTTTGACTCTCGGCTCGCGCAATTTGGGCGAGCGGACCAGTCATTGATTTATCGGAAAACCCTTTCCGTTAACGCTTTGTATTTGCGTTATTGCGGAAGGTGGCGGCAGCTATTGGAGGTCCGGATGTTTCGTTACTTTTCTTCGCAGATTGGCGATGGCGCACAACCATTTTCACCCGCAGCATTGCTGCACAAAGGCAGTCGAATCACGTTCCGCCGCGCCACATGGCCGTATTTCCTGTCCACCCTGGCGGCGCTGCTAATGCTAATGACGGCAGCGTTTTCGCAGTCCACCGGCAACGCAGGCAGCATCACCGGTACGGTGGCCGACGCAACCGGCGCGGTCGTGCCCAGCGCGACTGTAAAGATCGTGAACCCGATCAGCGCCTACACCCGGACCGTAACCTCCGATGACGCCGGAAAGTTCAACTTTCCCAACGTCCCTCTCAATCCTTATCGCCTCACGGTAACCCTGATGGGGTTCGCGAACTTTTCACAAGACGTCGAGGTCCGTTCCTCGGTGCCAGTCAGCGTCAAGGTCGTCCTGAAGATCGGCGCGTCATCGGAGAACATCACGGTAGAAGGCGACGGTGGCGAACTGGTAGAGAACAGCCCCACGTTTCACACCGACGTGGATCGCAAACTGTTTGACACACTTCCGCTGGAAAGCAGTTCGTCGGCGCTCAGTTCGCTGGTCACGCTGGCGACGCCGGGGGTAGCCGCCGATTCGAATGGCCTCTTCCATGGCATGGGCGATCACGCATCCAACTCTTTCTCGCTGGACGGCCAGCCGATTACCGATCAGCAGAGCAAGGTATTCTCGAACCAAATCCCGCTTGATGCGGTTCAGTCGATGGAGGTCATCGCCGGAGCTCCCCCTGCCGAATACGGAGACAAGACCAGCCTGGTAATCGACGTGACCACGCGCTCGGGACTTGGGTCCATCACGCCACATGGTGGCATCACCACCTCGTACGGCTCGTTCGGCACCACTAACGTCGATTTCAATCTGGCATACGGGGGCAAGAAATGGGGAAACTTTATCGCCGCCAACGGGCTTAACTCGGGCCGCTTCCTCGATCCGCCAGAGTTCGTGGTCATGCACGCGAAAGGCAATGAGGAGAATGTATTCGATCGCTTCGACTACGTTTTCTCCACCAATGACGCGCTTCACGTGAACCTTGGCTTCACCCGCTCCTGGTTCCAGACGCCAAACTCATACGACAACCTGAATATCGGCGTCCTCGGTCCGAATGGCAATCCGGTAGGCCCAACCGACCAGCGCTCCAAAATCGACACCTTCAATATCGCGCCCTCTTGGACACACACGCTCAGCCCCAATTCCCTCTTTACGCTGTCGGGATTCGTGCGGCGCGACCAGTTCAACTATTACCCGAGCAATAATCCATTCGCCGATTACGGCCCGATTCAGCAGGAAACGGTCGCGCAACAGCGCAACCTCACCAATGCGGGCGTGCTTTCCAACCTGACTTACACCAAAGGCATCCACAACGTGAAAGCCGGCGCGGTGTATGAGCAGACCTTCTTGAACGAGAACGACCAACTGGGAATCGTCAGCCCGCTGCTCAACGCGCCTTGCGTCAACGCGCAGGGCCAGCCGGTCGCAGGATTCGACGATCCCTCACATTGCGCGGCCGCCGGATATCAGGCGAACCCTGGGTTTACGACCCTGTTGAGCTGCTATGACCTGACCCGGCCGTTTCCGTCTCCGGCATCCGGTTGCGCCACTTCACACAGCACCCTGTACCCGTTTGTCGGCCATACCGACGTGAAAGAGCTCTCGATGTATGTCCAGGACGCCATCAGCTTGAAGAACTGGACTTTCAACCTGGGAATCCGCGGCGACCTGTACAATGGGCTCGCAGTGACCCGGCAGGCCGAGCCGCGTGTGGGAATTTCCTACAATCTGCAGAAGACGAACACCGTCCTCCGTGTCTCGTACGCGCGCACGATGGAAACGCCGTTCAACGAAAACCTGGTCTTGTCGAGTACGGGATGTAATTCTCCGGTGATTGCCGCCCTGGTTCCCTGTGTGCCTGCGTCGCTCGCTCCCGGAGGCCGCAGCGAATTTCATGCTGGATTGCAGCAGGGCCTTGGAAAATACCTTGTCATTTCCGGCGAGTACATCTGGAAGTACACTCACAACCCCTACGACTTCAGCGTGCTGGGCAATACGCCGATCACCTTCCCGGTGCAGTGGAACAACTCAAAGATTCCCGGATGGGCATTGCGCGCTAACGTTCCGAACTTCCACGGCTTCAGCGCACTGGTTGTGATGTCCAGCGTGGCAGCGCGCTTCTTCCCGCCGCAAGTTGGCGGGTTGGGGGTGACCCCACAGAGCGGTGGGTATCCCTTCCGCATCGACCACGACGAGGTCTTTAACCAGACCACGTCGCTGCACTATCAGCTACCGTGGCAGCGGGCGCCGTGGCTCAGCTTCAACTGGCGCTACGACAGCGGACTCGTCGCGGGTGCCGTGCCGTGTTACGGAATCGGCCCAACTAACGATTGTCCGCAATCCACGACGTTGAACGGCCAGCCTGCGGTCGCCCTCAGCGGGCTCACTGCCGATCAGCAGTTCCAGGCAGGCCTGTACTGCGGCAGTCAGCATGCAACACCATATGCTGCACTGCCTTCCGTATGTCTCGCGTCACAGTACGGTTCAAATCTGGTAAGCATTCCCGCGCCGGACACCCAGAACGACGACCACAACCCCCAGCGCATCGCACCGCGAAATCTGTTCGACCTCGCCATCGGTCAGAACAATTTGTTCAACGGCGACCGATACAAATGGAGCGCGCAAGTCACCGTAATCAATCTGACAAACAAGTACACGCTATACAACTTTCTGTCCACGTTCAGCGGTACGCACTACGTTCCGCCGCGCACAATTTCCGCCGAGATTGGCTTCCATTTCTAGCACCTCAGGTGTCAGGTGGCCCGGGTCCGCGCAGGGATTCTCTGCGCGTTCTGCAAAGACATCGGTTAGATAATGTGAAATCGGGGTGCCCCATCCTTTCCCTTCTTTTGGGAAAGGGTGGGAACTAAGATCCTTCAGCCGGAATGGGTGGAGCACCGCTTCAGCGGTGCATTGCTAGTCACCTAAAAATCTCGGCTTTAGCCGCTGAGGTAATCGACGCTCTGGTTGATCCGTCGTATCCGCGTAATCCGGGCAAATCCGTGGGTGGGTTTGTCCCTTATCACGCACCTCTGTGTCCTGCGTCCTATCCAGTCGGACTCCACTTCGGTAAAATCATGTCCCGTGAGGCTAGGGGATTGGTGTCTCTTGGCCCATCCGCCTCGCCGCTGCGGGGAAATGGATCGCTCTTTGACAACCGAAAACTGCCAACTTCAATTCCCGAATCAGGACAACAGCACCCCGAAGCCGGCCAAAACTGGCGCGCTAAGTCCAATGCTGAGACTTGGATACGTATAAATCATCTGGAATCAATGACATTGAAACAATTTCCGCCCAAACCATTGATTCTAAAGAGTCGTGATAACAGTATTTTCGTTCAGAACTACTGCAAAAATTGCACCAAAAATGCAATCACCTGCACATACCTCATTGAGCCGCGGCCACAGCAGTCTTCCCGGTCAACTGCCGAATCAGTTGCGCCTCACTCTCTCGATACGGCGTCCCGTCCGCCCTAAACACGTCGTGAAACCAAACCGGCGGTTGGTCGAGCACATAAGGATGCTGCCATGACTCCCACGGAAAGTTCGTCTGCGTCTTGCCCACCACCAATCCCCAGTTGATGGCTCCGACGTGATGCTTCTTCGCGATGGGCAGCACGCCGTCAAACGTGCTTCCCGCCGAACGCGCCATGTACTCGGTACAGATAATCGGGCGGTGCTGCTTTTCCAGCCATACCACGCGGCTCTCGAAATTCTCCGGCCAGCTGTAATTGTGGAAGGTGATAATGTCGGAGTTCTGCAACTGAATCACTTCCATCGGCGTGGGCCCTGACTTCGGCCAGTCGCCTTCCCACAACCCGCTGGTCAACGGCTGTGTGGGGTTTGCCGAGCGCGCCCAAGTGAAGACCTGCGGCAGCAGTGCCAGCACCAGTTGGATCTTGTTCTTCGGCTCCTGCTGTTCGTAGTACCCATACTGGAAGCCGCCGGGTTCGTTCCACACGTCCCAGGAGAGAATGCGTTGATCGTTGGCGAAGGCGCCGACGACTCCCACAACGTAAGACTTCAGCCGCGGATACTGTGATGCATCCTCCAGAGCTTTTGCGCCCGGACTCTGCACCCATCCGGAGTTGTGAACGCCCTGCATGGGTGCGCGCTGCGGACCGAGTTTGGGCAACGGGTCCCAGCAGGAATCGAAGAGCACCAGCACCGGACGGATGTGGTGCTTGGCGGCAATGGTGAGGAACTGGTCGAGCCGCTGCTTATACCCTGCTGCGTCCTGCTGCCACAAAAGATCGTGCAGGAAGACACGCATGGTGTTCATGCCCAGTCCTTCGGCCCAGCCCAGTTCCTTGTCGATCTGCTGGGGATCGAAGGTCGACGCCTGCCACATCTCCAGTTCGTTAATCGCCGAGGCTGGGATGTAATTGCTGCCGACCAGCCAGGGCTGCTGCTGATACCAGGCGTTGGCTCTCTGCTCGGACCAGCGATCCGGCGATTGCGCCATGAGTTGTACGGGTAAACAGAACAGCAGTGCGATCAACAGCGTAGTCGAGAAGAAGCGATGCATGAGTGTCCCCAATTGTCCTGCGACAGACTACTCTGGTTTTTTGGGATTCGCAGTGAGTTGTTTGATGCGGCGGGCGTTGGCCGAGTCGTCAATCAGCGTGGCTAGGCGGCGCAGTCGTGTCTCTTCGCGCTTGGCGCTCATCACCCAATAGCACGAGACGCGGCGATACCACGGCGCTTGCGCCTGGTAGAACTCCCACGCTGTGGGATCAGCCCGGAACTGCTCTTCGTGCTCTGGAGCGAACTTGCAGTTCCCCACTTCATAGGAATAGAGCTTCGATCTCTTTTCATCGCGCTGCTGGAACACTTTCAGGCCCGCCGGGTGCACTCGACCCATGTTGATCAATTTGTCGATCCTGGTGGTATTGACGACGCTCCAGATGCTGCTCGGCTTGCGCGGTGTGAAGCGGATGGTGTAGCTATCGGCGTCGAAGCGTTTGCGCACGCCGTCAATCCAGCCGAAACACAGCGCCTCGTCAAGCGCTTCGCGGTACGTGATGCCACCCTTTCCGGAGTCCACTCGGTGAAACCCGATCAGCAGCTCCGGTGTCCGATCATGGTTCTCTTCCAGCCATTTACGGAAGGTGGACGCGGTGCGAAAGAAGGTCGGCTCGGTCACAATAACCACAATCTAGCAGAACATCGGCCTCGCTTTTCTGCGGCTTGCTGGAAGGGTGCAAACCCGAAATGCTATCCTTACGGTACCTTCACGATAAGAGAGTAATGCCCCCTAATTGACCGGAATTTCCGTCCGGCAGACGGCTATCTTACGACGGAGGAATTTCTGAGATTTGACGGCTCGATCGAGCCGGGGAGATTCGTAATGAAGAAGTTTTGGATTGCTGTAGTCGGAACAGCCCTGATGTTTGGGCCTTCGCTGTACGCTCAGGATGTCGTCACCGGCGTGAAGGACGCGAGCAAGGATGTTGCCCACGGAACCAAGAAGGCCGCCGACAAGACCGCCGACGCAACCGTTGACGCCTCCAAGGCCACTGCAAAGGGCACCAAGAAGGCCGCTGTCGCCACTGGCGACGCGACCAAGGACGCGAGCAAGGATGTTGCTCACGGAACCAAGAAGGCCGCCGACAAGACCGCCGACGCCACCGTTGATGCCTCCAAGGCCACCGCGAAGGGTACCAAGAAGGCTGCCGTCGCCACCGGCGATGCCACCAAGAAGGCCGCCGACAAGACAGTTGACGCAGTAAAGTAAGAGCTTCTCCTACCAAGGGTGCCGCTAGGCGTGAATCCAACGCCGCGGCACCTTTTTGTTGCGCTGGACCTCGAGATCGCCTCGCAGTTGAAACCCTCCGCGAGACTCCAGGCTGAGACAGCCAGTTTCCCTCAGCATTTACACAACGATCATTGCGGCGCACTTGCAATCGCAAATGGTAAAGATGTGCCGGGCCAATGAGTTGCGCGTTTCGAATCACGCAATCTTATGCGCTCGATAAAAACTATCAATTTCCTCAATCACCCACCGACTTCTAGACTTTATCAATAACCTGAACTAGGTTGAACTGCCTTCGCGCACCCTTTTTTGCATGCGGCGTTCGAAGTCGCATGAAAGGGCCGATCAAGTATCTCAAGCGAAGCCAGCGACAAGACTGGCGTAAGTGCTACTCCGGATAGATAGAAGTTGTTGGACCAGCGCATTTGATTTCAGCGCTGGCAAAAGCGTTTCAGGTGGAGTGTCTGCGTGGACTTCGATCAACTTACGACCTTTCTGGAAGTTGTGAAGCTGGGCAACTTCTCCCGTGCCGGGGAGAAGGTGTTCCGCTCGCAGTCGGCGGTGAGCGCGCAAATCCGCCAGCTCGAACAGGAGTATGGCACCAAGTTGCTGGATCGTTCGGGCAAACGCGTGACACTGACCCCGGCCGGCGAAGTGCTGTTCGAGTACGCCAACCGTCTGCTGGCCTTGCGCGGCGAATCGCTGCGCGCAGTGGTCGATCAGGACAACACTCCTCGCGGAGTTCTCGCGATCGGCGCCAATGAAGCCACCTGCCTCTACGTTCTGCCGGAGACCTTCGGCGAATATCGCAGGCGATACTCCGACGTGCAGATCAGCATCTATCGCAACTTCAGCCACAAAATCCTGGAGCGCCTGCAGGATGGCCTGATCGACGTTGGCATCGTGACCATGCCGGTGAAGGCTTCCCGCCTCGTCGTCAAGCGCATCTTCCATGACCGCCTGGTGCTAATGACGAGCCCCAGCCATCCCCTTGGACAACTGGATTCGGTATCGGTTGAAGCCATGGTGGATTATCCGGTCATCCTGCCTAAGGCCGGTCACACGCGCAAGACCATGGATAAGCTCTTCCGCCCCTATCAGTCTCAGTTGCGGGTGGCCATGGAGTTGCCCAGCATCGCAATGATCAAAGCGTTCGTCGCATCAGGCATAGGAATCTCGCTGATCAGCGAGAGCTTTGCGCGCAAGGAATGCCGCGCCGGCGATCTGCGCCTGGTTCCGCTGTCGGACACCGACCTGTCGCGTGAACTCGCCTTGGTTTATCACCAGGACCGCACCCTGCCGCGCTCGGCGGTGGCGTTTATCGAGATGGTGCGCAACGGGCTCCCGCGATTTAAGTCCGCAGGCGCTTTTGAAGTGGACGCCCCGAGATTGATCGAATCGCATGCGCTCGATGCGACGTTCCTCGAGGCCTGATAATCAAGCTGATGCTGTAAGTATTTTCCAATGAAATTTTTCTTCTCATGCCGGAGCCCTCAAGCTCCGGTTTTCAATTTGGATTTCTGGAGCTCTGCTCGAAACCATTTCCGTTGCGTAAATCACTGAGAGCAATCGCCTGCCGCACGCAACCATCTATCGAACCGCGCCGCTTGAATAAGCGCCGCTTATCGCCAGCATAAAAAACAACTTTCGCAGAAATTTCGATTGGCCTCAGCGGAACTATGCGTTGGACTGAGGACACGCGGTTCGTTAGCGTCAGAGTCTCTAGTCAACGAGCCGCTGACTCATCCGACCGATGGGCGCGGGACACTCTGAAGAAAGCGAGCCTTCGAAATGAGACTTTTCTCCCGAGCGTGTACTGCACTACTTGGCATGAGCCTTGCGATATTTTCCGCTTCGCCGGGGATGGCGCAAGACGCGCCACCTCCGAAGCCAGCCGACGCACCGCAGACAACGACTCCAGCTGCCACGCCGGCTGCTCCAGCCGATGCCCCCACTGCTCTCCCCACGCCTTCGATCACCGGACCGCTGGCGGGTTCGCCACCGATCATTTTGGAAGCCGGCCCTCTCGGCAAGCTCAGCCTGAACGGCATCGTTAGCGGCATGGGCCTGTTCCAGTCGAACTCCGTGCCCGGCAACACCGGCCCGAATGGCGCACTCAGCAACGGCCAGGTCTGGATCCAGAAGACTACGGGCTGGTGGCAGTTCTACGTGCAGGCCGGCGCTTATCAGATTAGCTCTCTGGGGACGCCTTTTATTTCCACCGAGAAGACCATCACCGACCTGTACGGCCCGGTCCCGGTGGCTTTCGTGAAGCTTCTACCAACGAAAACCACCTCGATCCAGTTTGGTTTGTTGCCGACGTTGATGGGCGCTGAGTACACCTTCAGTTTCCAAAACATGAACATCGAGCGCGGCCTGTTGTGGAACCAGGAGAACGCGATCACTCGCGGGGTGCAGATCAATCAGGGTATAGGAAAGTACTTGACGGCCTCGTTTAGCTGGAACGACAACTATTATTCCAACCGCTATTCGGGTCTGAGTGGCTCACTGACCTACACCAAGGGAGCGCACAGCCTGGCGTTCATCGGTATGGGATACCTCGGACAAACCAACTGGTCGAACCTGGCTACCCCCGTACAGAACAACGGCACAATGTACGTCGCCATGTACACCTACACGAAGAATGGCTGGGTCATCCAGCCCTACGTTCAATACAACGGCGTTCCGACCAATCCCACGATCGGTGTCCCGCAGGGCTCACAAGCGTGGGGTGGTGCGATTTTGGCCAGCAAGACCTTGAAGAAAGGATGGTCGATGGCCGGGCGCTTCGAATACATCTCAAGTTCAGGAAGCATCCCCTCAAATTCCTTCAACATGTTGTACGGCTCCGGCAGCGCGGCCTGGTCGCTCACCGCGACTCCCACGTACCAATATCAGAAGTTCTTCACCCGCGGCGATATTTCTTTTGTGCAAGCCACCAGCTTCACGCCGGGCTCTGCCTTTGGTTCCCTCGGGACGCTCGGAACCCAGACCCGTGGCGTGGTCGAGATCGGCTTCCTGTTCTAAGCAGTGCGAAGTGTGACGAAATGGGCGGCACGCGACCGTGTATGCCGCCCACCGTCAAACCCAAAGACAACGGACGCTCATGCTCATCTTTGGGTGGATGTTTACCTTCGATTACAAGTCCCCCGCGAAATAGCCAGCTTGAAACATGCTCCGATGCAAGTGAGCGTCAGACTATGACATTCAGGACCGCAGGCGAAGTCATTCATCAAATCTTACGAGGAGTACAGGAGAAACCGCATGGCGATCGGCACCGTGATTGAACGTATCCTAAAACTAAACCCATTCGGACGGGGAAACAAGCTATCGAGCGACACTACGTTTGTCCGCCCGGGATCTGGACCGAAGCTATCATTTTCGCAGAAGCTCTCTCGCCTGGCGTTGCGTCTCGAAGATCCGGAATGGAGACGTTATGGTTGGCTGGTTTTTGCCGGCAAATCAATTGGCGTGGTCATGGTACTGCTCGCTATCGTAGTGGTCGGCGGGCTGATCGGCGGACACGTGCTCGCGGCGGAGGCCGAGACCAAGGCCGCAGATATCGTGAATCCGCTGAATACGGTGTGGACGCTGGTTGCAGCATTCCTGGTGTTCGGAATGCAGGTTGGCTTCACCATGCTGGAAGCGGGCTTCTGCCGCTCACGCGAAACCGTCAACGTATTAATGGAATGTATTGTTGACACCTGTCTTTGCGGCCTTCTTTTCTACGCCTTCGGATTTGCCTTCATGTTCAGCCATGGCAACGGATTCATTGGCTATCACTGGTTCTTCCTGCAGGGAGCACCAGCTACCTATGAGACCACTGGCGTTGCATTCCTGGCCTTCTGGATCTTCCAGTTCGCGTTTGCCGATACCTGCTCGACGATTACCTCCGGCGCCATGATCGGCCGTACCGGCTTTGTCGGCGACCTGCTCTATAGCGTGGCCGTTTCGGGGTTCATCTATCCCATCATCGGTCACTGGGCCTGGGGCCCGGACGGGTTCCTCGCGATGATGGGCAGCGATGGACACTGGCTACCTTCGCTGGGAACCGGCTTCCATGATTTCGCGGGATCGACGGTCGTTCACACCATCGGCGGATTCATCGCACTGGCCGGATCCATCGTGCTCGGTCCGCGGTTGGGCCGGAAATTCAAGCGCGATGGTGGCGCTCCCATGCTGCCGCACGATTTGACCATCGCGGCCTCCGGCGGTCTTCTGCTGTGGTTCGGATGGTACGGATTCAACCCCGGCAGCACTCTCTCCGCTATGGACTTTGAGGGGATCGGCCGGGTTGCCGCCAACACCACGCTGGCAGCTTGCGCTGCCGGGCTGACCGCCATGTTCTACGGCTACATTGGCAGCAAGAAGTGGGACGTGGGCTTCACCGTGAACGGCTTCCTCGCCGGCCTGGTGGCCATCACCTGCCCTTGTTACTGGGTGAGTCCAACCGGCGCCATCGCTTTGGGCGGCATTGCCGGCGTGTTTGTCGTAATGGGCGTCGAGCTTCTGGAGTGGTTGCGCATTGACGATCCGATTGGAGCAGTCCCTGTCCACGGCTTCTGCGGGATCTGGGGCACGCTATCGCTGGGACTGTTCGCCTGCGGCAAGTACGGTTCTACTGGTCCCATCGCTCCCGACAATTCAGCGGTTCTGAAGGGACTGTTCTACGGCGGCGGGCTGCAACTGCTCAAGGCCCAGTTCATCGGCAGCTTCATCATTACAATCGCAACTTTTTCGGTTGCCATGGTGGTCATGTATGCGGTGAACGCTACCGGCACACTGCGCGTTTCGGAGGAAGGCGAACTGTACGGACTGGACTTGCACGAGCACGGTATCTCGGCCTATCCCGAGTACCAGATCTCGCCCATGGGCAGACCGGGCGGAATGGCTTAAGGAACCGTTGTTTACCAGCGGCTACGGGGTAGCGAGACTTTCTCCTGCTCCGACACCCGAGGCGGTGATAATGTGCGAGTGACTCGACGGCGAGTGGGCACGTCACCAGCCTTGGGCCGGAGCGAAAGCAAGACACAGATAACCGAACACGAGATTGGGAGGACGAGGCATGACGAAAGTTGAAGCAATCATTCAGCCCTCAAGGTTTGAGGCGGTGAAAGACGCCCTGATCGAAATCGGGGTGGAAGGCATGACCGTTTTTGAAGTGCGCGGTCATGGGCGTCAGAAGGGACACACCGAGTCCTATCGCGGCCGGGAGTACAGTGTTGACCTGCTGCCCAAAATCAAGCTCGAGATGGTCCTCGACGACAAGATTGCGGAGCACGCCGTAGAGACCATCCTGAAAGTTGCCTCCACCGGCAAGATTGGCGACGGCAAAATCTTCTTGTCGAAGATCGACGACGCCATCCGCATCCGTAACCAGGAGCGCGGAGTCACAGCGCTCTAGATCGGGGCCCGGATTTGACCCCGTCGGCGATTCGGTTACTGAAGACATGGCTCGATCTGGGCGGTAGTCCTGGTTTCAAGCCGGGTCGTCTCTATGATGAAAGTGATCTCGGTGGGGTAGGCGCACTTCACCGCGAAAGAAGTGTCAGAAACGAAAAAACGGTGTTCCGCACCCGGAACACCGTTCCTAATTAATCGAGAAGCTAAGTTCTGTGCCTGCCTGCCTCAATTCGGATTCGAGCCTGCGGGCGTTTGGATTATTCGAAAGATGCCGTGTACACCCCAGCTATCTTCGGACAGTTAGTTTTGGTACCTCTCAGTCACAAGTAATTACCGCAGTGGCCGTCCGGAATGAACCGGTATTTGTTGCTTCGCAATCGCGGGTGAGTTCCACCCGTAGAATTTCGCAGGCAAATTCCAAGCGAGTAATCATTTCCCATTATTGCCATAGCTCCTGTGGCAATTTCCAATCACACCATTAGTAGGTAGACACACCGCCGGGTGTGCGTGGGGTTCTGCAAGCCGGGCCTGCCTGAATCTGTGGGGGAGCAATGAAAAATTGTCTGGGGATATTCCTGTTTCTTGCCGGTGTGGCGTGTGTTGCGCAGAGTAACTATTCGACCATTCGCGGTACGGTCACCGATTCGCAGGAACATGCGATTGCAGCGGCCACAGTCAGCGTAACTTCGACAGCCACTGCGTTCCAACGCAGCACGAAGTCCAACGGCTCGGGCATTTTCGAGGTTCCCGGACTGCTCCCCGGGGAATACAAGCTGCGAGTCGAGGCCGCAGGATTCGCCCCCGCCACCACAACCGTCAAAGCGGAAGTGGGGCAGCAACTCACGTCGGACTTTGTGCTGAAGGTAGGCGCAGCCCAGGAAACGGTGGAAGTGACAGCTGCTCCCGACCTGGTGAAGTCCACTGACGCGAGTGTCGGCGAGGTGGTCGAATCGCAGTCGGTTGCTAACTTGCCGCTCAACGGGCGGATGCTGGTAGATCTTGTCCTGACTGTGCCGGGAGCGCATTTGGGCTTCGGAGCGCAGTCGGGTGAAACCAACCCGCTGTACTGGCGTCCCGGACAGCGCTCCGCCGTCTCGATTGGCGGCAATCGACCCAACGCCAATTACTTCCTGCTGGACGGCACGATCAATACCGACCCCACGTTTAACACGCAGAACTTCAGTCCCTCGCCTGACGCGGTGCAGGAGTTCAAGGTGCAGACCTCGAGCTATACGGCCGACATGGGCGGAGCCGGTGGAGGTCAGATCAATATCGTCACGCGCTCCGGCACGAACCAGTATCACGGCACGTTCTATGACTTCCTGCGCAATGGAGCACTCGATGCCCACACCTTCAACGCCATGGGCTCCAATCACCTGGTGCAGAACAATTTTGGCGGTTCGCTGGGCGGGCCGGTGAGGGGAAAGAAGACGTTCTTTTTCGTAAACTATGAAGGCCTGCGGTTGACCCAGACCATGACCATGATCGACACCGTCCCCACAGCGCTGGAAGCTTCGGGCGACTTCAGCCAGAGCGGCACCACCATCTTCAACCCATTCAGCGCGCGTCCCAATCCCAGCTACAATCCATCGCTGCCGATCACCCCGTCGAATCCCCAGATCATTCGCGACCCATTTCCCGGAAACGTGATTCCTGCAAACCTGATCAGCCCCGTCGCGCTCAAGTTCCTGCAACAGTATGAGCCGCAACCGAATTTCATCGGCGGCATGTCCACGACGATGATGGGCCAGCCGGGCGTGTTTGGGTCGTCTGCCGACTCCAACAATTACATGGACGAGCGCGATGAGCAGCACTTCGCTGACCAGGGCACGGTGCGCATCGATCGACTGTTCGGCAACAACGACAGCCTCATGGGCCGCTACTCCATCAGCAGCGAGAATGGATTCATGCCGGTGAACCTGCCCGGCTTCGGTGCGCTGCACAACAACCTTTCGCAGCAGGGCGTGGGCAGTTGGACCCACGTGCTGAACTCGACCATGGTGAATGTCGCGGCAGTCACGTTTTCAAGGCTGTCGATGAACCACACCTCCCAGAACAACGGCGTGAACGACATTGTTTCGCAGCTGGGAATCCAAGGGGTGGGCTTCGGTGGCCAGGGTGCGTGGGGAGCGCCTTACTTCAACGTGCAAGGCTACTCCGGCATGGGCGACACCTATGCCGCGACGCCCATGCACGCCTGGGACACGATGGTCGAAGGGCGCGACATGATGAGCTGGCAGAAGGGCCGTCACAGCCTCAAGTTTGGCGGCAGCTACCGCTACTACATCTGGCCGATGTGGGGCTTCTTCCAGAACCGCGGTTATTACCAGTTCACCAACGGCTTCACCACCCAGACAGCAACCAACGACGGCACGGGCTCTGCGTTGGCCAGTTTCCTGCTCGGGTTGCCTGCGGTCGCCCAGCGCCAGGCGGGTGTCCCACAAATGAATCTGCGGACCTGGTCGATGGATGGGTTCATCAACGACTCGTTCCTGTGGACCCGCAACACGACAGTCAACATCGGCCTGCGTTATGAATATCAAAGCCCCCTGGTTGACCAGGACTATACCAATACGAACCTGACCTTTGTGAGTGGAACGCCGCAGGTCTTCATCGGCGGACAGAACGGCTACCCCGCGGGATTGCAGTATGCCAATAAGAACAATTTCGCTCCGCGGTTTGGCATCGCGCAGAACCTGCCGAAGTACGGTGTGGTGCTGCATGCTGCTTTCGGCATCTTCTATACCCCGATCGACCTGAATACCTGGTGCAACCAGCGGCACAACGTGCCCTACGTGTTCCCCGAGACGAAACAGAGCGACAACTTCAGTCCTTCGATCAACGGATTCAACTTCGGACCTGCCGTGTTGGGGAAGACCACCGTCAGCTTTACGGCCTTTGATCCCTACGCCCCGTCACAATACATTGAGCAGTGGAACGCTTCCATCGAGAAGAGCTTGGGTAAGACAACAGTGCTGGAGATTGGCTATCTCGGGTCGCACGGATTGCACCTGCAGCGCGCACATCTGATCAACAATCCGCCTCCGGGGCCGGGCCTGCTGGGACCGAGACGTCCTTATAAGACTCTGACGTTCGTGCCGGGCACAGTTTTGCCGACGAACATTAACGTACTTAGCGAGACGTTTCCGGTCAGCACCATCAACTTGCTGGAGAATACCGCCAGCAGTTGGTATGACGCTGGCTATGTCAACGTGCGGCGCAGTTTCTCGCATGGCTTCAGCCTGTTGGCGAACTACACCTACGCCAAATCCTTGACTGACGCGCCCGACTTCCGCTCACCGATGGCGGAGGCCACCATTCCGCAAAACAACAGTGACCTTGCAGCCGAGAAGGGCCCGGCGTTAGACCTGCGTCACCGCTTCGCGGCCAGCGCAGTGTATGACCTTCCTTCTATTACGAAATGGTCAGCGGCTCAAGCCATTACACGTGACTGGCGCACCTCGGCCATCGTGCAGGTGCAATCGGGATATCCGTTCACCATCTCCGTATTCGGCGACACCGCCAACTCGGGCACGGTGCTGGGAGAAAATCCGATCCGCGCCAATGTTACCGGCGAGCCGATCTACGGTCCGGGCACGCACACGGCCACGATGTGGTTCAATCCCTTGGCATTCGCAACTCCGGCCGCCTACACCTTCGGCAACGTGGGCAGGAACTCCATGTACGGCCCGGGACTGGCAACCGTGGATCTTTCTCTGCAGAGACAGTTCCAGGTTACCGAGCGGGCGGCGTTTCAGATTCGGGGTGAATTCTTCAACGCCTTGAATCACACCAACCTGGACATTCCCAATCGCTTCGTCAATACACCGCAGTTCGGAACGATTACCGCGGCGGCGACTCCGGGCCGCGAGATCCAGGTAAGCGCCAGAATCTCGTTCTAGCGTGAGGGAATTTCGGTACAGCGGTGTGGGTCACCTTGACTGAAGCCGCGTGCACGCGGAACAACTCGCTGTCGGCACCCAAATCCGCTCTCTTGCCGCTAAACTGATTCTTCACTCTCCCAGGAGCCGAGCCTTGCCATGTCTTCCTTCGCTCAGAAACTCATGCTTCGCCTTGTCAACCTCTGGCCGCCGTTCGCGGCAACCGGAATCCATGTGCGCTGGGGCGCCGACATGAAGTCCGTCGGTGTCGAAATGAAGCTGCGTTTCTGGAACCGCAACTTCGTCGGCACGCACTACGGTGGATCGCTTTACTCCATGACCGATCCCTTCTACATGCTGATGCTCATCAAGAACCTCGGCCCCGAATATGTGGTGTGGGACAAGGCGGCAGCCATTCGCTTCCGTAAACCCGGCAGGGGCAAAGTGCGCGCCGAATTCCGCCTTACCGACGCCCAACTCGACGACATTCGCGAGCAGTTAAATACCCTGCCCAAGTACGAGCCAAGCTACAAGATCGAAGTCAAAGACGAAGCCGGGGAAGTCGTCGCCGAAGTGGAAAAGGTGCTGCACATCCGCAAGAAGTAGCGCTCCGTAATTCGACTGCTGAACCAAAAAAGTGCCATGCTGGTGGGAGCATGGCACCTTCAGTTACAGCCTAGGCTGCTTGAGAAAGACTCAGTGAACAACCACGTTGATGGATTGAGACGGAATGCCATTGGTCACGGCCTGTAACGTACTCATGCCCGTTTCGGCTCCAGTTGGCACGTCGAACTTCGTGTACTCCAGGTTGGGATTTTGCACGGCATAGCTGCTTGGGTTGTGTGTCCGGCAATAGAACACGTGTCCGGTTGTGTTATTGGTTAAACGCACCAGAGCGTAGTTTGTGCTTGGCTGGTAGTCGTCGCCATAGGCTCCGCCCTGCGTCATGCCAGAAAGCCGTTGCCCATACAGAATTCCCGTGGTTCCCCGCGTAACGTTCGCCGATGCGGCTACGATCTTCGGCGCCCATGCTGGATTATAGGTTCCGGTCGGAGTGAATATCTGCACGTCTTGCCAGTCGGTATATAGGATCTGCCCGGTTGGAAGCGGCAGCAGGTGCCCATAGAAGGATCCGGCAGTTGCAGCAGAAGGAGGGCCTGGTACCACACTAAGGCTGGTTCCATCCCACTCGAAGAACGTAGACGGGGAGCCTTCGTTCACGCTGCCCATCATCAGCACTTTGCCGTTTGGCTCGATGCTTGCTGGACCATCGGCGATGCTGACGTTGGGAACCGGGAAATCAGGCCCAGGAGACCAGGTACCGGTACTGCTGTTGTAGATGGCGGTGTGACCGGTGCCGCACGTGTTTGCGCCAGTGGCGAAGACCGTGCCATCCGGCCGCAGCACCGCAGGCCCAACCTCGAAGGAGGCTGCTCCGGAATTGCCGCAATGGCTGTCCCAGAGTTGCGGTCCTGTACTGCCAGCGCTCGACCAAGTTTGGCTGGTAGGATTGTACAATTCTGAGTTCGTGCCGGACGCGTTGTACTGGAACACGTAGGCATCAACGGTCAATATTTTCCCGTTGGGCAGCACAGTCCAGCCTTCTTCGTCGAACACATCGAATTTGCCTCCACCCTGGAAGTTAGTCCAGGTCAGCGTGGTGGGATTCAGGTACGCCCATTTCGGCGGAGAGTCGCAGCAGCTTGCCTGCATGTAGGTGCCGTTAGGCAGATTGGTCGCCTGGGCATCGCCAGTACGTTGCCAACCATTGGGCGCAGGGACGTTCGTCCATGTGTCGGCCACTGGATCGTAAATTGCTCCCTGGGTGGTCCACACGGGAAAGTCGAAATTGTATTCGCCACCGATTACCGTCAAGCGGCCGTCAGCGATGACCTGAGAGCCAAAATACAGCGGAGCATAGTTGAGTGCACCCGGGATGGACGCCACTTGGCTCCAGGTTGCGTTTACATAGCTGCCGAAGGCGTCGGGCGTGAGCTTGAACCAGTTCTGTTCGCCCCCATCCTGTTCTTCGTGGACGAGGACGGTGCCATCCGTAAGCAGCATCGTCACGCCGGGGGGGATGCAGGGGTTGTTTACAGTGCAGATCGGATTGTTCAGCGGTGACCACTGCGATGTGGTAGCTCCGCTTTGGACGTTTCGGGCGCTGTGGCTATACAGGCCGGGGTACGGGTTGATTCGGTGCTCCGCCTTAGGTTGTTGGGCGCTGGCGAGTCCTGCCAGAGCCAGAAATACAGCAATTGCTAGTGCTAATCTTGCAAATGGCTTCATCTCTTCTCCTGTATGGCACCGCTCGACCGGCGGGTTGCGCGACCGACTCGCGCGCAACGATCAGCGCCAACAGCGGTGCTCTTGGATATCGGGTTGACGTCGGTGGCGACGGTGATCACTCAATCTCCGTATCGCTCTTCTGGATCTATGCTCCCAGCTTGCGACGGAGCGCGCCTGCGATTCCAACAATTCCGGTTCCCAGCATCATCAGAGTTCCCGGCTCAGGAGTGGTGGTCTGCTGCGTCTTGTACAAGTAGAACGCCAGATCGCTGGGATTCTGAGTCCGATTTCCGAAAGGATCATCTTGGTAGGACACACCGTCACCAACCGATGAAGTAGTCCATCCCCACTGGGGCGGGAAGGCGGTATCGGGTACCACGGAAAGCCAGTACTGCGTGCCGGCGCTGGCGGCAAAGTTGACAACGGCACCGTAGGCGTAAACCGGGTCTCCGAGGTTGTCAAACCCCACGGAGGTTTCTCCTCCGTTACCCGAGATGCCGAAGCTGGTAATTAACCCGCCCGGCTGACCGGCGTTGTTGGCGTAAAACGAAAGCGTCCAGCCCGTGATCGAACCTGCAGCCTGCGGGTTGAAATACCCTCCTACCCAGCCCACCGAGGTGATGGTGGTGGCGGAGCCCAGAGTGAAATTGTCATACGCGGTGAAATTCGCGCCAAAACCTGATGTGTCATTTTGCGAGGCGTAGAGATTGTTATAGTCCGGCCCCTGAGAATAGACGAGAACCTGTGTCGCCCAGCCCGGTACGGCCAGAAGTAACAGGAGTGCCGCCAAGCTGGCGAGCACGAGCTTGTGCGTGGAGCGGTTAGCCATTGTTCCTCCGGAAAAATCTGGTTGTGATTTTCGTGATTGAAACGCAGAGAAGCGGTTACCCCAACCGACTCCTCACTGTGACGCTACAGGGATGATTCAGAGCACGATTACTGCCACATTAATCTACATCTATGTTGTTTATTATAATAGTCTTACTTAGATAGCCACTAAAGTCTTATGTGCATAGTTCTGCGACTTTTGGGCCAGTGGATTCCCAACTACATCTGTTGTTATTGAACTGGAGGGCATACGAACCAAGCGGGGTGGCAACTCGTTTATCTGCGCTGGCAGCGCCAGGATTTACGATTCAGACGGACGCCGCAGTTTATACTGCGTTGGGTCTTTACCCAGCCATGCAACGTCCACAGTCTGCCAATCCGAGGATGCCAGAGGTGTCGTGCTGCGAGTAGGTCTCACCGGCGGAGTAGCCTGCGGCAAGTCCACGGTGGGAAGAATGCTCGCCGAGTGCGGTGCGCACTATCTTCAGGCCGACACTCTGGCCCACCAGCTTTATGCTCCCGGAGAGGCAACCTACTATGCTGTCATCGAGCACTTTGGCCGCGACATCCTGAATCCTGACGGAAGCATCAATCGGCGCCTCTTGGCCAACATCGCGTTTCCGGGCCGAATCGCCGAATTGAACGCAATTGTGCACCCGGCCGTCGTTGAGGCCCAGAATCGGTGGATGGAAGACGTGCAACGTACGCATCCCGAGGGAGTTGCCATAGTCGAGGCCGCTCTCCTCATTGAGGCCGGCGCCTCCAGGGATTTTGACAGGCTGATCGTGGTGACCTGCAATTTTGAACAGAAAGTCGCGCGCTACGCGCAGCGCGCTGGCTTGTCCCGGGAAGAAGCCCTTGTAGAAGTACAGCGCCGCAGCGCCGCCCAAATGCCGGATAACGAAAAGGCCAGCCGCGCCGATTACCTCATCGACAACTCGGCATCGATCGAGGAGACTTCTCGTCAGGTCGATGTGGTGTGGGCGGGGTTGCGAAAGAATCCCGCTCACTAGGCACCGCGCCGCCAATCCCGGTACACTTTTCACTAGGACACGTCTAACGCAGTCTGGAACTCTACGGAAACTGGTGTATTTCTAACCCCATGAAACTAGTACGTCCTCTTATTCTCGGTACCCTGATCGCGGGCGCCTTCTACTGGTACACGACCCATCACCGCGGCGTGAACCCCTCCGACTACATCGCCCGGCCCACGCATGTCGAATTGACCGAGGCAGCCGCGCCGCAGACCTTCGACTCTGCGGAGCAAACCAACATCGAGGTCTACAAGAAGAGCCTTCCGTCGGTGGTCAACATCACCTCGACCGCTGTGGCGTTCGACTTCTTTTACGGGCCGGTGCCGCAGGAAGGTCAGGGATCGGGCTTCATCATCGACAAGGAAGGCCACATCCTCACCAACTATCACGTGATTGCGAACGCGCGCGAGGTTGAGGTGACGTTGCACAACAAGAAGAAGTACAAGGCCACCGTAATTGGCCGCGATCGTTTGCATGACCTGGCGGTAATCCAGATCAACGCTCCCAACCTGGTCCCGGCCACGCTGGGCGATTCGAAAGCGCTGGTGGTGGGGCAAAACGTTTTCGCCATCGGCAATCCCTTCGCGCTGAGCGGTACCATGACGCGCGGCATTATCAGCTCGGTACGGCCCATTCGCACTCCCGAAGGAGGCGAGATCGATGAGGCCATTCAGACCGACGCCGCCATCAATCCGGGAAACTCCGGCGGTCCGTTGCTGAATTCCCGCGCCGAGGTCATCGGCATCAACAGCATGATCGCCACCGGAGGTTCCAACCAGAGCGCCGGCATCGGCTTCGCGATTCCGATTAACTCTGCCAAGGCGGTGATCAACGACCTGATCACGATCGGACGGGTGCGTCGTCCGTCGCTGGGCATCCGCACGCTGCCGATTGGCCCGGAGATGGCGCAAGAGATGGGGCTACCGTCGGACTATGGTGTTTTGATCGTTCAGGCCCTGCCAGGCGGATCCGCGGAGCGGGCCGGGCTGCACGGCGGCGATCAGCGCGCCTACATCGGCAACGTTCCGGTGATGCTGGGCGGCGACCTGATCGTAGCCATCGACGGCGAGGAGATTGGCGATCAACAAGACCTTGCCAACGTAATGAACAAACATAAGTCCGGCGATACGGTCACAGTCACCATTTTCCGCAGCAAGAAGAAAATGGACGTGAAAGTCACGCTGGGCGAGGCGCGCGAACAGACCTAAGCTTAGTTGTGCCCCATTGATTCCTTTACGGTTATCATCCCTCGGGGGATTGGGCCTCCGGGGGACCTGCTTTTCCCGCATCACCTTCTGGATTGCCCAGTACCCACCCCTCAGCTATAGTTTTAGAGTTATGTATGACGACTTTCAGGCAATTGACCGCTGGACCACCCAACCGCTGCACTGCCAATACCAGGCCCTGATCGTTGCCATTGCGACGCGTCACGCTGACGCCGTGGACATCAAGTTCCTGGTTGGAGACCGGCCGGTCTGGATCGCGCTTCCGCACGTGGCATGGGTGGAGTTCAACCGGCAGACGGGAAAGGTCATTACCGATCCCATGGCGGTCCAGATTGCGGGACACTATTTGAAGTGGGCGATCGAGTCCGGCGAAGATAGCGGGCGCGAAATGTATCCTCTGACCGTGCAGGAAACACTGGACCACCTGAACGCGATCATCGAGGAAAACCAGGCATCCGCCGTCGCTCGATAGCGCCCGTTCAACGGGCTTTTTTATTCTGCGCGCGGGGAGTCCGAATACTCCCCCAACATTATCTCGTCCTGACTGTTAGCCGCCCGATGTCTCGGCGGGGGCGATTCTTTATAAGGAGTCCTACTATGTCCTCTACATCGCAGATAGCGCATCCGGAATTGGCGGACCTGCTGGCGAAGAAGACCGTTCATCGCAACCTGTCCACTCCCAAACTGGTCGAAACCGCAATCGTAAACAATGAGGGCGTGCTGAGCTCTCGCGGAGCGCTGGTATCGGAAACCGGCAAGCGCGCCGGCCGTTCTCCCAAGGACAAGTTCACCGTTAGAGATGCTGTTACCGAGAACAAAGTGGACTGGGGTTCGGTGAATCTTGCCTTCGCGCCGGAGAAGTTCGACGCCCTCTACCAGCGGGTGCTGGAGTACCTCGCCGACAAGGAAATTTACGTCCAGGACCTGTTCTGCGGAGCCGATCCGAAATATCAGTTGCCCATCCAGGTAATCAATGAATATGCCTGGCACAACCTGTTTGTGCACCAGCTCTTCATCCGGCCAACTCCCGCGGAGTTAAAGACCCACGAGCCTGAGTTCACCATCGTCAGCGCCCCCGGCTTTCTCGCCGATCCCAAGCGCGATGGCACCAACTCGGAAGTTTTCGTGATCGTGAATTTCACCCGCAGGCTCGTCATCATCGGCGGCACACAGTACGCCGGCGAGATGAAGAAGTCGATCTTCGGCGTGATGAACTTCCTGCTTCCCGAACGCAACGTGTTCCCGATGCACTGCTCAGCCAACATCGGCGAAGATGGCGTGACCGCGCTGTTCTTCGGACTCTCCGGCACCGGCAAGACCACGCTGTCGGCCGATCCGACACGCAACCTGATCGGCGACGACGAGCACGGCTGGAGCGCCACCGGCGTCTTCAACTTCGAAGGCGGCTGCTATGCCAAGTGCATCAAGCTCTCGGAGCAGAACGAACCGCAAATCTGGAACGCCCTGCATTTTGGCTCCGTGCTGGAGAACGTGGTGCTCGATCCCGTCACCCGTGTGCCCAATTACGATGACGACAGCAAGACCGAGAACACTCGCGCCGCGTATCCAGTGGAGCACATCGACAATGCCGTAATCCCCGGATTCGGCGGACATCCCAGGAACGTCGTCTTCCTGACCGCCGACGCCTTTGGCGTATTGCCTCCGGTGTCGAAGCTGACGCCCGAGCAGGCCATGTTCCACTTCATGTCGGGCTATACCGCCAAGGTTGCGGGCACGGAAGCCGGCGTCACCGAGCCGCAGGCAACGTTCTCGACCTGTTTCGGCGCACCTTTCATGCCTCTGCCTCCCAAGGTTTACGCCGAGATGCTGGGACGCCGCCTGCGCGAACACAACGCGCAATGCTGGCTGGTGAATACCGGCTGGCAGGGCGGACCGTACGGCGTCGGCAAGCGCATGAGCCTGCCTTACACACGCGCCATGGTCAATGCGCTGGTCGAAGGCAACCTGGATAACGTGGAGTTTGAGATCGAGCCCAGCTTCGGCTTGAGCATTCCCAAGTCGGTGCCGGGAGTTCCCTCGGATCTTCTGAAACCTCGTAATTCGTGGAAAGACGCGGCGGCCTACGACAAAATGGCGGCAGACCTGGCGAAACGGTTCGAGAAGAACTTCGAGCAGTTCGACGCCCCCCGCGAGATCAAAGAGGCCGGGCCGCGCGCGGTGCTGACGAAGTAGGCGTTAGTACCACAATGCGGTATATCTGACAGAGTGGTATGGCTTCGGCCATGCCACTGTTATTTTGTCATCCTGAGCGGAGTGAGCAAAGCGAGCGCAGTCGAAGGACCCCTTTACTGGCAAGACTGCCTAGGGGGCCAACTCAGAACGAGTGCTGCACGTGCTGCTCGCCCAGCACTTTACCCGCGCTGTCGAACCAGACCACTTCATACTGCGGCTGAAATACTGTGTAGTAATACTTGTAAATATATTCGTCAGTGCACTTCGAGGGCGCGACCGAGAGCTTCCCGCAGGAACCTTCGCTGCTGGGATCGCCCAGTAACTCGCGCACCGCTTCGTTGGGATCGCCGAGGTTCACCAGCATGGCGTTCTTCCGCAACTCCGCGTCATGGTGATAGGCCCAGAACAGCGCGGCAACAATGGCCAGCGCGATGGCGACGAACACAATGCGAGTAGTCATAAAGAAGTTTCGGGTTTCGAGTTTCGAGTTTCAAGTTTCGAGTTTCGAGTTCTAGTATCAAGTTCGAGCGTTAGCTCCCGATTCCGCCTTCAACGCCCAATAAATAAAGGTTCGTCATCCCGACCGGAGCCGCCGTTTCGGCGGCGCAGCGGAGGGACCTGCTTTTCGCGGCTCGCGCCAACGTTCTTGCTCACTCGAAACTTGAAACTTGAAACTATTCATTCACCACCAACTTCGCTCCGGCCGTCAAGTAGCTCTTCCTCCGGAACCAGTCTTCCATCGACGCCTGCAGCCGCTCCAATGGAACCCGCGTCCCAATTTCCATCAGCCCGTCGCCGGCAGGAATCGTATCGTCGAACACCTGGTCGTTGGTGAAGTTGCGCATGCTGAAGCTGTCGAGCCACTTCAGCGGGCACGGCTTCCGTTGTCCGGCCTCTTCGTACTCGACTCGTATCTTGCGCGCGAACATAAGTCGATTGTGCCACGGGCGAGCGCGAACTGCATTACGCCTTCACCGGCTCCGCTTTCTCGCCGCGATGAAACCATTTCGACGTCGCTCCCATCACCAGCGGCGCCACGATCGCATACGCCGCTACTGCTGGCAGCGCCGCGTTGGCGTGCAGATATTGCCCGCTGAGCAACAGCGCCAGTCCGACATGGCGGTTGGCGTTGCAGATGGCAAGCGTGCGATCGGTCACGACGTCAGCCCGCAACAATAGGCGGATGGCCAGCACCGATCCCACCGCCAGAACCAACGCTGCGACCGGGAGCCATGGCGTGAGCGCCTTCAGCGCCACCGGGCCCATTTTGTACAGGAACAGCACGATGGCCACGGTCAGCACCACGTTCCCGACCACGGTCATTGGAGGCTGCAGCTTCGCGGCCATCGCCGGCAGCAGGTACGCTAGGGTCATACCCAACAGCAGCGGCAGGAATTGTTTTTGCGCGATTTCCGTTAGCAGCGCGCGCGGCGGAATCCAGATATCGCGGTCGTAGAATCTCCCTGCGGCGAAGACCACCAGCGGAATCATCACCGGGATCAGCACCGCGCCCCACAACTGGTAGCCCGCGGCCAGGTGCATGTCGAAACCCTTCTTGGCGATGTTGCGCGTCATCAGCGGAGCGCCCGGCGCCACGCCGACCATGAACAGGCCAGCCATCTCCGGCAGAGTCAGGGGAAAGATGTGCGGCAGCAGCAGCGCAATCGCCGGAGGCGCGATAAACGTCGCCAGCACCAACCGCAGCCACGCCGACCACGTCAGGCGCCGGTACGCCGCCAGCATCTTGTCATGCCGCAAGCTCATGCCGACCGACATCATCAGCAAAAATACCGCCGCTGGAAGGATGAATTTCATCGATGCGCCATTAAAACATCTTGCACCACGATTGCGGAATCCCCGTCGAACTCTGGGTGCCCCGTTCTACCGGCCTCTTTGGCCGGTAGGGCGGGTCTTTTACTCTCCACGCCCCCATTCCTGATCCGTGTCATCCGCGCAAATCCGCGGTCGCTTTTCACCAGTTACCAGTCACAAGCCGCCCGAGTTTTCTATAATCAATCCTTATGTCCTCATTCCCACCCGTTGACGAGCAACTGGACTACCTGCGCAAGGGCGCGGCCGAAATCATTCGCGAGAGCGATCTGCGCGAGCGCATCGAGAAGTCCCTCGCCTCAGGCAAGCCCATGCGGGTGAAGGCCGGCTTCGATCCCACCGCGCCTGACCTGCATCTCGGACACACCGTGCTCATGCGCAAGCTCAAGCACTTCCAGGACATGGGCCATACCGTCATCTTCCTCATCGGAGACTTCACCGGCCTCATCGGCGATCCCTCGGGCCGCTCGGCCACGCGCCCGGCGCTCACCCGCGAGCAGATCGACGCCAACGCCGAAACCTACAAGGCGCAGGTGTTCAAGATCCTCGACCGCGACAAGACCGAAGTGCGCTTCAACAGCGACTGGCTGGGCAAGCTGGGCTTCGAAGGCTTCATCCGCCTGGCCGCCAAGTTCACGGTCTCGCAGATGCTGGAGCGCGAAGACTTCCACAAGCGCTTCACCGAAGAGAAACCCATCGCCATGCACGAGCTGCTCTATCCCATCGCGCAGGGATACGACTCAGTCGCGCTCGAGGCCGACGTCGAACTCGGCGGCACCGACCAGAAGTTCAACCTGCTCATGGGACGCCAACTGCAGCGCGACTACAATCAGCCGCCGCAGATCGTCCTCACCATGCCGCTGCTCGAAGGCACCGACGGCGTGCAGAAGATGTCGAAGTCCTACGGCAACTACATCGGCATCACCGAAGCGCCGCAGGAAATGTTCGGCAAGGTGATGTCCATCTCCGACGCGCTGATGTGGCGCTATTACGAGCTGCTCACCGACGTCACCACGCACGAGATCGAGGAGTTGCAGCAGAAGGTGGCGAAGCGCGAAGCGCATCCCATGAAGCTCAAGCAGGACTTGGGCAAGCGCATCGTCGCCGACTTCCACTCGCGGGAGGCCGCCGAGCAGGCCGCGCAAGACTGGTCGCGCATGTTTCAGAAGGACGAGACGCCGGAGTCAGTCGAAGAGGTAAAGATAAGAATCGAAGATGTGATCACAGTTCCGGCTGGAGAGGTGAGCTGGCACCTCCCA
>DATBZX010000052.1:0-5631 GCA_036512955.1 Terriglobales bacterium | reverse complement strand
TGTTCACAATTCTGCCGACCTGGTAGGGTTCGGTCGCTTAGCGACTGATGCGATCGCAGGATTGACTGACGTGGTTGAGGCTGTGCACGGCCATATTGCGTTTACATCTCGTGGTCTGGGGCCGCGATCTGCGGAACAGTCTACCTCGGGCATTACCAGGCTCGTCTACAACAGTATCCGTGGGGTTACCAGATTGGTCGAAGGCGGCCTCACGCTGTTGGCGTCGCCAGCGTCTCCGGCGAACGACAGACCCTTGTCACCGCGACACGAGGCCGTGGTAGCGGCTCTGAACGGAGTCGTTGGAGACCACTTAGCCAGAACGAACAATCCGCTCGCGATATCCATGTCGCTGCGCCATCAAGGCCACCCACTTGAAATTGAGAGGCATGCCCTCCGGGCCACCATACCGCAGCCCACAGGCAAGTTGCTCCTGCTGGCACACGGTCTCTGTCTGAACGACCTGCAATGGAGGCGGAATGGACACGATCATGGAGCGTCGCTGGCCCGCGAGTTTGGCTACTCGCCGTTGTATCTGCGCTACAACACCGGTTTGCACGTGTCTGAAAACGGGCGCGTGCTTGCGGACTTGCTTGAGACGATTTTCGAGCAGTGGCCGGTACGGGTGAAGGAACTTGCGATCATCGGCCACAGCATGGGAGGACTCGTGTCCCGGAGTGCTTACTACTACGGTACGGCGGCGGGTCACCACTGGCCTCGGCATCTGCGCCGACTCATTTTCCTGGGGACGCCACACCACGGTGCGCCGCTTGAGCGGTTGGGGAACTGGGTGAACACTACATTGGAAATCAGCCCTTATACCGCCCCATTCGCCCGTCTCGGACGGATCCGCAGCGCCGGCATCACCGATCTGCGCCATGGCAACCTGCTGGAGGATGACTGGAAAGGACGCGATCGTTTTGCGTCGGCACAAGACCTTCGCGCTCCTCTGTCGTTGCCTGCAGCCGTGCGGTGCTATGCCATCGCAGCCACGCGGCGACAAGCTACAGGAAATCCCGGTCTCGACTTGCTCGGAGATGGCCTCGTGCCGGTGAACAGCGCCTTAGGACGTCATCAGAATCCAGAAATGTGCTTGAGGTTTAGTGAGTCCCGCCAGTGGATCAGTCATGGCATGAGCCATTGGGATCTACTCAGCCATCCCGCAGTCTACGGCCAAATCAGGCGCTGGTTCGGCTTCCGGCCCTGAACGCCGCAAGACGGCGAGCTGTACTCCACAAAAGCCTCCACAGTTCGTAAAGCGCACGACTCACCGAGTAAATTCAAATGTAGCCTTTCGATGGATACCGTATTGCTTCTTGAGAAGGAGGAGCCATGAAAATCCTAATTGGAATTGACGATTCGAAGTTTTCAGGGGATGCGTTACGGGCTGTTGCTACACAATTTCGGGCTGAGCATACAGAAATCCGGGTCTTGCATGTGTTGCAGCCGAGTGCGCCTGCTCCTCCGCAAATGGCTCCAGGCTACGCTCCTGAGCTGGACGATCAGAAGAAGCCAGCACGAGAGTTGGTCGAGCGAATCGCGAAGGAGTTGAGGAGCGCAGGATACAAAGTGGACGCGGCTGTCGAGGTCGGCGACATCAGAGAGAGAATCATCGATTCCGCAGCAGAGTGGGGTGCGGACCTGATCGTTATTGGTTCGCATGGGCGAAGCGGCATCCAGCGTTTCTTACTTGGCAGCGTGGCGGAATTCGTTGCTCGCCATGCCAAGTGCTCCGTGGAAATCGTCCGCACGCCAGTGAGTGGCTGACGAAAGATAGCTGATTCGATTTTTGGGGACGCGAGGCCATCGGAAGCCGTCGGAGGGAGACGCGTGCTGCGACCTACTGGGGCTAACCGTGACGCTTATCACTGACTGTGCCCGCATTCGGGTATAGGGTAAAGCTGAAAAACCTGCTGGCCTGGCTAAGGGGTGCGTTATGGCTACAAGTCCAGCAACGAAACCAGCCATCACTAGCCGCATTCTGTTTGCGACCGACTTCTCTCCCTGTTCAGATCTTGCGCTCTCCTATGCCGTAGTCTTGGCGGCACAGGTCGGCGCGCCACTTGAACTCCTGCACGTACTGCCGCCGAGCCGGCCTGCAACGGCGACCGACGTCGTGCCCCGGGTTCCGTTCGATCAGAGAGAAGCAGAGAGGCAATTCCGCTTGCTCGAGAACTCTGGGAAGTTGCGCGGGGTGAATCATTCAATTCTCGTCCGCAGGGGATCGGTTTGGCAGGGGCTTGATGAGGTCATTCAAAGTCATGACTCCGATCTTATTGTGATTGGTACACACGGTCACGGAGGCATGAAGAAGGTTCTTCTAGGATCGAGAGCGGAAGAGATAGTTCGGCTCGCGCCCTGCCCTGTGTTAACAATTGGCCCACATGTGCCGCGGGCTGGTGCGGATCTAGAGTTCAAGCGTATTGTCTATGCCACCGATTTTCTGACTGGATCGCTACGGGCCGCACCGTACCTGATATGTTTCGCTGACAAATCGCAAGCGGCGGTAACCCTCCTCCATGCGATCGAGGACAACGACACACTCGTGCCCGGCAGCCCAGAACGCACGCCAAAGGGAGCGTTTGAGAAGATGCAGAACCTGATACCAGCAGATGCAAGGCTGCGGCTGCCGTCTCACGTTCTGGCACGATTTGGTCCACCGGCAGAGACGATTTTGAAGGTTGCAGAGGAAGAAAAAGCAGATCTGATTGTCATGGGAGTGCGTCCTGTACGAGCAGCCCTCGTCTCAACCCATTTCCCGCGAACGGTCGCGCACGAGGTGGTCAGTCAGGCACAATGCCCGGTCTTAACCGTGCGTGGTTAAGGCATCGGTTACTGGTTCTGTTGGCTGTTAGCCTTAATATCTTCGCAGAAGCTGTGTCCTCGGAGGTCCACAATGAAGACTACCGCGAAGAAGAGTGCTAAACGCGCCGCACAAAAGCCCGCTCCGGCTGCTCACAAACAAGCCAGAATCGCCAGCGTCGCTGCCACGATTCGGCGGATTGGCAGTGACTGGGCTCTGCACTGGAACGCCGGAGACCTGGACAAAGTCGTCGCCACTTATTCCGCCGATGCTGTGTATCTTCCATCCCATCATCAGGCCGTCCACGGGCGCGAGGCGATTCGCGAGTATCTGCGCGGGCCGCTCAGCCGGGGCGCAACCGATCTCGCATTTGATGTCACCTACATCAAGCAGCATGGCGGTGTCAGTTGGGACGTGGGTACCTATCGCATGAGCGTGCCGCAAGCTGACGGCACCAATAAGGAGGACCGAGGCAAGTACTTGACCGTGTGGAAGCGCGTGGGCACGAGATGGTTGATAGCGGCCGACGCCTGGTCGAGCGACCTGCCCCTATCACATTGAGAAGCAACCCGGCCGTTGCTTATTAGTGTTGCTACCCGTCACGGCACAGCCTCGGAGGCCATGCTGGGCAGAGAGAAGAGAGTGCTACGTTCCTTGGTGCTTGGAGCCGATCTCGTGCAGGAGATCGTGACGCCACGCAATGTCATCCTGTCCTTCGACGCCCTTTTGTGTTGCGCCGTCAATCACGTCAAGCACTCCCTGGCCTTGGTCCACACGAGCGACAAGTAGGTCAGCTCAAAACCGGGGTAGCCATCGCCATCGCAGCGCGTAGGCAAGAAACTGCCACTGAAAGCTCTGGGAGAATAGGCTATTAGCATGACAAGCGAAGAACGCAAAGAAGCCCTTCTGAAACTGGAACAAACCTACGACCGACTGTGTGCTCAAGCTAAAGACCTGGTTTACCAGATGTCGCGAGAACCTGTCGAATGCGCTCGTAATCAGTTCCGAGATAAGCTTATTTCTATTGATCAGCAAAGAACTAACCTATATGCAGAGATGGATGCCCTATGGAAATCAGAGTGACCCACTACCAGTTTTATTCGGCCTCAACCAAACGGGGAGAAGTGGAGAGGCGTATCTACTGAGCCCAGCGCCAGCCCTCGACCGTACCAAGGGAAGCCATCTTCTTCTGGGCGGAGTCTGCCACAACAATCGCTCTCTCATTCATACGATGGTTCACGCGCGCTCCAATGAAAAACCACTTCCATGTGCGCGGCTTCATGGATCAGGACAAGACCGCCACGCCGTTCGAAATGGTAGTGCTGAACAAGATGAGTCGTTTTCATCTTCCCCAACGATGTTCAAACGAGCCATGAAGGGAAGAAGTTACTTTACGAATAAGCCGACTGATCACGGGTAGTTGACAGCCGGATAGACTCGTGTGACGCAATTGTTCGAGAGCTATAACCGTTCGCTGAACTCAATTCGCGTTAGTCCTCAGTCCTCATTCATTTGGATTTGCTTGCGGAAAGCAAAGTCGAATAAGGGTGAGGGAAGGACATCACGAAATAGCGAGACCACGCGGGCGGTTCCATCAGGCAGATAGCGCAGGCGAGGATACTTCTCCGTCGCCGCCTCTACCACAGTGCGTGCCACGAGATTGGGGTCAACGCCCCGTGCAATTGCCTGTCTGAAAGCCCGTGCTGGATTAGATCGCGCAGAGATGTAGGGTTCGAAAGGCGCCGCTGCCACAGGCGAGTGTTCGACGATGTCGGTTCTGACATAACCTGGTTCGATTACGCTGACCCGAATGCCGAATCCGCGGACCTCATGGTCCAGCGATTCGGAGAAGCCACTCAGAGCATGTTTACTGGCGCAGTACGCCGCTGAAAAAGGCATGGGTAAGAATCCCACCGCGGAGCCGATGTTGATGATCCGACCGCACCGGCGCTTCCTCATGATCGGCAAGACGGCGCGCATCATGCGTACGGCTCCGAAAAAGTTCGTTTCCAACACCGCCCTGATCTCGTCCAGGCTGGTTTCCTCGACTGCGCCTTCCATCCCAACGCCGGCATTGTTCACCAGCACGTCGATGCGTCCGGTCTCGGCCATGACACGATCAACACAAGCTCTCACGGAGTTGTCGTGGCGGACATCCAGTGCCAGCATGGGCAGGGCACCACGACGGTGGTCCCGCGCGGGATGGCGTGACGTGCCATAAACCGTCAGGCCTGCGCTGGCCAGCTGTTGGGCGCACGCTCGGCCTATTCCGGAGCTTGCGCCGGTGACCAGCGCGACACGGCGCTTGGTTTTCACGACGCCTTCTGGAGCAGCGCCGCAACGGAGTCGTGGTCGGGCTCAATGAGGGTGAGGAGAACGGACTGAAGGGGGCTACCTGCAGACGTTGGAGGTTTGCGGGGTACGCCAATTTGAGCGACGGCTGTATCCGCCATGGAGGGTAGCTCCTTGCGAACTTAGATCAGGATGGCTTGGGATGGGGTCTGTGAACAAGTACGACGGTCACAACTGGCTGTTTGTCGAGCCCTAGCTTGCATGGCCTCGGCAGCTTGTAGGTAGGTAGCGACACCGGTTGCGTCGCGAAAGCGCCCGACTCCCAGCACTGGCGCGAATGCGCCCAAGGCCGCTCAGTGAGTTTGTAGGCGTTTTAGTGAGCTCCAGTGAGTTATTCTGGAGAAACTCACTGAGTTAAGCTATTGATAAATAAAGCGTTAACTACATCTCAGTGAGTTAGTGAGTTATTTTTGACCCTAACCACCTTATAGGACTCTAAGCTAATCTCTTATCTTATATATAGCGCCGATGCGCAACCT
>DATBZX010000051.1:0-3545 GCA_036512955.1 Terriglobales bacterium | reverse complement strand
CCGCCCAGAATCTTGCGCAGGTCTTCGGCTTTGTAGCCGCGGTCGAGCAACGCTTGCGTGATCTTCGGCAGATCGGCCACCGAGTCGATGCCTTGCGGCAGGCAATCGACGCCGTCGAAATCCGACCCGATCCCCACGTGGTCCACGCCCGCGACCTTGGCGATGTGGTCGAAGTGGTCGATCAGGCTCTTGAACGGCGGGCGCGGGATGTTCGGCGTCTGGTTTTCCAGGATGCCCATCGCGTAATCGAACTGCGGCTGTTGCGGGTTCGCCGGATTGGGCTGAGGCTGGGGCGTCTGTTGCTGTTTCTGTTGCGCCTCGCGTGCCGCCTGCCGCTTCGCGTCCCAGTCTTCATACGCCAAGCGGTACGCCTCGTCGATGAACCCGCAATTGAAGTTCACCTGCACCACGCCGCCCTTCGCCGCAATCGCCTTCAGCATGTCGTCGCTCATGTTGCGCGGGTGGTTGGTCAGCGTCCGCGCCGACGAGTGCGACGCCATGATCGGCGCCTTGCTTAACTCCAGCGTGTCGTAGAAGGTCTTGTCCGAGACGTGCGAGATGTCCACGATCATGCCCAGTCGGTTCATCTCCTGCACGATTTGCTTGCCGAAGTCGGAGAGCCCATTGTGGTGCTGCACGGTCGTGGAATGCGTGTCGCCGGAGGAGTCCGCCCACTCATTCGTATTCGCCCAGGTCAGCGTCATGTAGCGTACGCCCAACCGATAGAAGTCTCGGAGTAGCCGGATATCGTTCTCGATCGCGTGCCCGCCCTCCAGGCCCATCAATGCCGCCAGCTTCTTGTTTTGGTGCGCGCGTTCGATATCGGCGGCCGTATATGCCATCGTCATCCGGTCCGGATGCTGACGCGCCGTCTCATAGACCGAATCGATCATGTCCAGCGCGCGGATTGCGTACTTGCCCTGGTACTTCCGTGGGTCCACCCAGAGGGAGAAGAACTGCGCGCCCAGGTTGCCGGCCTTCACCTTGGCAAAGTCCCAATGTCCCTTGCCGGCATCGTTCGCGGGATCGAAGTTTTCGTCGGTGAAGCGGCCGGGCGTATCGGCGTGCGTATCCATCACGAGCGCTGATTCATGGATCTTTCGCGCCGCGGCCGATACCTGCGGACCCGTGTCGGTTGCGTTGGTGGATGGGGTGCCTTGCGCAAATGCAGCGGCGCAGATGGAGAGCGAGAGCGCTCCAGCGAGCAGGTAAGAAATTGTCATAAGCGGATTAGCCACGGTTCTCACGAATGTACACGAAGAAAGGAAAAACAAAAATCCGTGTCGAACCGTGAACATTCGTGGTTGATTGTTCTTAACGGCTGGCGAGATTTTCCGTCTCGTGCCACGTGGTATAGCGGTCCGACACCATGACGTGGAATACCGCCTGCTTGCGCTCCTCGGCGGCCTCCACCAGCCCGAGGTCGCGCAGCCGCACCAGGTATTGCTCCATCCACTTGCGCTGCTTGCGATTCATGCTGTGCTTGGCGATGTCTACCGTGAGCCCCGCCAGGTGTGACGATGCTACCGGACCGTCCGCGGGCGCGGCGTTGCCATTGCGGCGCATCAGTTTTTCCTGCTGTTCGACCGTCCGCACCGCCGAGTTCACCTGGATGGATTGCCTGAATTCCTTGTAATACGACTGCCCCAGGTCATTCAGGAAATCACGTGTCCAAGGCCGGCAGAAGCGGCGGTCCTCGTCCAACCGCGGATCAATGCGTACATACTTGTCGGAGGGAAGCGCCACCAGTTCCTGCTTCCGGATGAGTTGATCGAGTTCGTCCTCGTCGGCGATGCGAGCCAATTGGAGGCGATTGATTTCATCGTTCTGCCGCACCATGGAATCGTGGGAACCCCTCAGCAGCAACGGCATCCATTTCACGACGCGGCGCAAAACCCTGGTTCCGCGCACACGGCGTTGATAACGTGCGCGCGTGTGCAACGCGAACGAAGAGGAGGAAAGCAACAGGATCAACAGGGCCGAACTAATGAGGTTCCGAGTTGTGGCGCGCAAAAGCTGGTCTCCCGGGGCTCGTTCTCGTACTTCTGAGGTGCGGCTGATTGTAACTGGGTTCCCCCTGTTTTCATCCCAGGGATTTACCCCAGGTGCCCAGAGAATAACCCGGGAGGTCCAGCACCTTCGTGTTTGAGTCGGCTACGCTGATTCCTTCCCGGACAACAGAAAAGGCGCACCCAGAGCGCGCGCCTTCCGATTCCGTTTTTCCGAACTTTGTTTTCCTACCTTCTAAACAGGTCCACGAGCGCCTGCTTCATCACCGCGCCACCTACGATTGCGATCGACGTCGTCAGCGGAATGTCCTTCGGGCACACTTCGACGCAGTTCTGCGCGTAGCCGCATTCGTGAATGCCGCCATCGCCCATCAGCGCATGCAGGCGCTCCGTCTTCAGCGCCGCGCCCGTGGGATGCATGTTGAACAGCCGCGCCTGCGAGATCGCCGCTGCCCCCACGAACCCCGTGTCTTCGTTGAACTGCGGACACGCTTCCATGCAGCAGCAGCAGGAGATGCACCGCGATAGCGGATAGGTCTGGTCCTGCTCCTCCGGCAACATGCGCGGTCCCGGGCCAAGGTCGTAGGTGCCGTCGATCGGTACCCACGCCTTCACCTTCTTCAGGTTCTCGAACAGAACGTTCCGATTCACCGCCAGGTCGCGGATTACCGGGAACTTGCTGAAGGGCTCGATCTTGATCGGTTGCTCCAGGTGGTCGATCAGCGCCGAGCAGGCCATGCGCGTCTTGCCGTTGATCAGCATGGCGCACGAGCCGCACACCTCTTCCAGGCAGTTCGAGTCGTAAACGACCGGCGTCGAAGCCTTGCCGTCGCGCGTGACCGGTGTGACCGCGATCTCCATGAGCACCGAGATCACGTTCATGTTCGGCCGGTAGGGAATGGCGAACTCCTCCCAAAACGGTTTCGAGCTCGGGTCCGCCTGCCGCTTGATCTTCAGGATAATTTGTTTTTCTGCCATTGCAATCAGTGCCGTCTATCGATAATAAAAACCGCTAATCGCCAGCAGGACTCCGCCGATCAACATCAGTGCGAACGAAATCCCCGGTAGTAACAGGTGCATCCACAGCGCCACGATGACCAATGCGACGCCGATAATCATGTCGAGAATCGCCAGTATCGAACTGCGTGCCTTATCCATCAAAAATCCTTCGGCTTCGTGAACAGTTCGACGTCCTTGCCGTCGAATGCCAATTGCTTCTCCTGTTCCAGTTTCTTTCGCTTCGATGCTTCCCATGTCATCCGGATTCCCATGGCGATCAGCACAAATACCAGCGCGAAGCTGAATCCTTTCACCATCTGCGGACTATGCTGGCCACCGCGAGCAAAAAAGATCACGACCGCAACCGCGATGATCCCCAACCGAAGAACGAGTCGATTCCGATCCATGTGACCCTCAGTACTTCCTGGACCGCGACGCGATGAGCGAGACGTCCACCGGTTCGAACTCGAAGCGCGGTTCGTCCGCATCGGGCGCGAAATACGCCTTGGTCGTCTTCTGCCAGTTCTTGTCGTCGCG
>DATBZX010000050.1:0-9138 GCA_036512955.1 Terriglobales bacterium | reverse complement strand
GCTACTTCCCTGAGCCAACTTCTTGAGCGATCACGCAGGGACGCCGTTCGTACGTAATATTCCGGATTTACTTACGGGTTGTACTGGATACTAGCTGCCCGATGAGAAGCCTACAGTGGCCGATATGGACCCCCGAGAAAGACGTCTGCACTGGCTCATCAAGCTCGGTCGTCCTGAGAACGATACAGTAAATAAAAAAGGAGACAGCCATGAACTCGGATCAAATTCAGGGCAAGTGGAAGCAGGTAAAAGGCACAGTCAAGGAAAAGTGGGGCAAGCTCACGGACGATGATCTCGACATGATCAACGGACAGCGAGAGCAGTTAGTGGGCAGGATCCAGGAGCGCTACGGCATCACTAAGGAAGAAGCTGCGAAACAGGTCAAGGAATGGAATGAGGCCGCAAATCGCAACGTCGATGACGTTCCTCGTCGCAGGGCAAGTTAGCGCATTCTCGTAACCGAGCCGTCCGCCATAACGGTGGGCGGCGCTTCCCACCTATCGCCGACCGAACTTGACAGATCTAAACCGACTTTAACCCGGCCTTGCGCAGGATGGTCATCATCGGGCACCAGTTGGTCAATCCCGACTGGAACAAGTTCAGGCCTACGAATGCCGTGAACAGGAACCAGTAGGGCGAGACCCAGTAGCCCAGTGCCAGTGAAATCAGGACAAACGCGCCCGCAATCAGACGTAATGTGCGTTCAACATTCATGGATGCACCTCCGAGAATTCCGGCACGGACTTCAAGGTCGGCGCCGATGGTTGTTTACGTTTTTCTACCATGTAGTACAGCACAGGCACAGTCATGCGCGACAGTAGCGTTGAAGCCACTTCGCCCGCCATCAACGACAGCGCCAGCCCTTGGAAAATTGGATCGAACAGGATCACGCTCGCGCCTACCACGACCGCCGCCGCGGTCAGCAGCATGGGCCGGAAGCGGACCGCTCCCGCATCCACCACCGCCTGCTCGAGCGGCTCTCCATGCGCGCGCCGCAGTTCAATGAAGTCCACCAGGATGATCGAGTTCCTCACGATGATACCCGCGCCCGCAATGAATCCGATCATCGACGTCGCGGTGAAGAACGCCCCCATCAACATATGAGCGGGAAGAATGCCAACCAGCGTTAGCGGTATCGGCGCCATGATCACCAACGGCGTCAGGAACGACCGGAACCATCCCACGACGAGAATGTAGATTAGTACCAACACCGCGGCGAACGCCATCCCCAGGTCGCGGAACACCTCGATGGTGATGTGCCATTCGCCGTCCCACTTCATCGTCAGACGGTCGGTCTCGGTGGGCATCTCCGCGTTGTAGCGCTTGATCGCGTAGCCCTCGGGCGTCTTCAGCTTGTCGATCGCCTCGTTCATTTTCATGATGGCGTACACCGGGCTCTCGACTTCGCCCGCTACGTCGCCCAGCACATAGACCACCGGCCGCAGGTTCTTGCCATAGCGGCTCACGTCGATGGTCTCGTTCTTGACATTCGTGACCTCGGCAATCGACACTTGCCCGCCACTCGCCGTCGGCAGCCGCATTGAGGTAAGCGACTCGATCGCCGAGCGCCCCGGCCGGTCGAGTTGCACGCGTATCGGAACGTCCTCGCGCGACTTGGGATCGTGCAGCAATCCTGCCGTCGCCCCGTTCAGTCCCATCTGTATGGTCTGCGTCACCGCCGCCGCTGACACTCCATGCAACGCGGCCTTGTCGAGATCGACGACCACGTCGTACTTCGCCTGCGGATCTTCGACGTACCAGTCCACATCCACCACGCCGGGGGTCGACTGAAACACCTGCTTGATCTGTTTTGCCAGCGCCATCTGCTGCTCGTAGTTAGGGCCATACACTTCCGCCACCAGCGTTTGCAGCACCGGAGGCCCCGGCGGGACCTCGGCCACCTTCAGCCGCGCCCCATACTTGTTCCCGATCGCCACCAGCCCTGGCCGCAACCGCTTGGCGATTTCGTGGCTTTGCGTCTTGCGTTCCTTGCGTCCCAGCAGGTTCACCTGGATGTCCGCCTGGTTGGCGCCGCGCCGCAGAAAATAATGTCGCACCAGTCCGTTGAAGTTGTAAGGGCCCGACGTCCCAGCGTAAATCTGGTAGTTCACCACTTCCGGCTGCTGGCCCAGGTACTGCCCCAACTCCTGCGATACGCGCGTCGTCTGTTCCAGCGTGGTACCGTCAGGCATGTCCACGATCACCTGGAACTCGCTCTTGTTGTCGAAGGGCAGCATCTTCACCTTCACCAGCTTGAACGCCACCAGCGAACACGCGAGCAGCAGCATGACCACGACGCTTCCCAGGAATATCCACTGCCGTGACGCGCTCTCCAGCAGTGGATTCATGATTCGCCGGTAGAGCTTCGTGGTCCAGCCTTCCTTCTCGTGCTCTTCCCCTGCGCGATCGGCGTAATGATGCAGCAGCCGCAGCGCCGACCACGGCGACACGACGAACGCCACGATCAGCGAAAACAGCATCGCCGCCGACGCACCTACCGGAATCGGTCGCATGTACGGACCCATCAGTCCACGCACAAACGCCATGGGCAGGATGGCGGCAATCACGGTGAACGTCGCCAATATCGTTGGGTTGCCGACTTCATCCACCGCTTCGATCGCAATGGCGCTGAGACTCCGGCCACAGTTTGCCGGCATGCGGAAATGCCGCACGATGTTCTCCACCACGACAATCGCGTCGTCCACCAGGATGCCGATAGAGAAGATCAGCGCAAACAGCGTAACCCGATTTAGCGTGTAGCCTTACAGGTAAAAGATAAACAGGGTCAGTGCCAGCGTCACCGGAATCGCGATTAGCACCACGCCCGATTCGCGCCATCCCAGCGCCAGCGCGATCAGCAGCGTCACCGAAAGTGTGGCGATAGCCAGATGCTTCAGCAGCTCGTCGGACTTGTCTTTCGCGGTCTCGCCATAGTTGCGGGTTATCGAAACATTGAGATCGGCGAGCAGCAGGTATCCCCGCAGTGACTCGATTTTCTTCTCCGCCGCCACCGTGATGTCGGTGGCGTTGGTTCCCTTACGCTTGGCCAACGTAAGCGTCACTGCCGGATAGTCGCCGCTCGTGCCACTCTCAGCTGCCGCGCCGTTGGCGTAGAGAACGTAATCCTCGGGCTCCGATGCCCCGTCCGTAATCGCCGCGGCCACGTCGCGCAGGTACACCGGCTTACTCTGGGAAACACCAACAACGATCTGTTGCAGATCCGCCGCCGTTCCCAGGAAGCGCCCTGCATCCACGGCGAACTCCTGGTTGCCGCGCGAGAAACTGCCGGCCTCGCCGCGCGCGTTTGCCTGCTCCAGTTGCGCGACCACCGCGCCCGGCGTCATGCCATAGGACGCCAGCTTTTGGGTATCGAGCGTGACCCGCACCTGTCGCGGCAGCCCGCCAATGATCTTCGTCTCCGAAACGTCGTCGATTTGCTTGAGTTGGCTATCCAGCTCTCCCGCGATCTGGCGCAGTTGATAGCTGTCGTAGTTCTTGCCCCACAGAGTAACGGCGAAGATCGGCACATCGTCGATCGAGCGTACTTTGATAATGGGTTGCGAAACTCCAGCGGGAATGCGATCGAAGTTCGAATACAGCTTGTTGTAGGCCTTGATGATCGCGTCTTCTTCCTTCGTTCCCACGAAGAAGCGCACCACCAGCATGGACATGCCGGGACGCGAAATCGAATATACATACTCCACGCCCGGCACTTCGCGCAGCAACCGTTCCATGGGGATGCTGGCGCGCTGCTCAACTTCGGCCGCCGAAGCTCCCGGCATCGCAACGAAGACATCGAGCATTGGAACTACGATCTGCGGCTCTTCTTCGCGCGGAGTGCGCAGGATGGCGAAGCCTCCCAACAGCAGCGAGAACAGAATGAACAGCGGCGTCAGCTTCGAGTTGATGAACTGTCCAGCCAGCGCGCCGGCGATTTTCATCGGCGTCTTGATTTCCGCCATCACTGTTCCTCAACCTGCTTGCCACCTAAATCGCGATCTCCGGCTTGCACCACGATCCGATCGCCATTCTGCAGTCCGGATAGAACTTCAACTTGGTCTGACGAAGCCGGACCCAGCGTAACGTAACGTAAACTCGCCAACCGGTCGCTGCCCACCACGTACACCGCTTGCAGTTGGCCGCGGCTCAGCACTGCCGTCTTCGGGATCGCGATTGCGTCATGTTGTCCGCGAGCAAACCGCGCGCGCCCGAACAGCCCGGTACGCATTTGCGGATTCACCGGTAGATCGATCTTCACCGTGAAGGTCCGGCTCCCTGGATCTGCCGCCGGCACAATCTGCACCACTTTGCCCGTGATCGTCTGCTCGCCCAGCGAGTCGATCACCACCGGAACCGATTCTCCCAGCAGCACCGCGGCGATCTTGCTCTCATCCACCGTGGCCTCCAACCGGAAGTGGCTCGGGTCTTCAACCGTCAACAGCGGCACACCCGGACTCGCCATCGCCCCCGGCTCGGCAAGTTTCGCAATTACGATTCCGTCGAACGGAGCGCGAACTTTGGTGAAGCTCATCGCCGTGCCCGCCTGCGACACTCCCGCCTCAGCCTGTTCGCGATTGGCATGGGCTGCGTCACGACGCGCCTTCGCTGCCGCCAGTCGGGTTTTCACTTCGTCGAATTCCTGCGGGCTCACCGACTTCTTGTCGTACAGCATCTGGTAGCGCTTCATCGTCGATTCGGCCAGCGCGTAATCGGCATCGGCCGCCGCAATCGATTCCTGAGAAGCGTGCAGCCCAGCATTCGCGCCGGCGAATGCGGCCTGTTGCTGCGCTTCGTCGATCGCTACCAGCACTTCCCCGCGCCGTACCCGGTCGCCTTCATGCACGTTGACCCGCGTGATCGTCCCCATCACCTGGCTGGAAAGCTGCGCCGACAACGCCGCCCGCACCGTTCCGGTCGCCTCCACAACTTCCGGCACCGACGTCTTCTGTACCTGCATCACCGCGACGCCATGCACCTTCTCCGCCGGAGTTTGCGCCGCAGGTTTCGTTTCGCTGCATCCCACCAGCGAGATGACCGCGAGCGCGGCCACCGCCTTCCCCAAATTCCTTATCATTGCGTCACCGCCGGAGAATCAACTGCTAACGTGCCGGTCGCCAACTCCACACCGGCGTAGCTGGCGTTCATGCGATACACCGCCTGCCAATAATCGGCCTTGGCGCGATGCGCCGCCTCTTCGACTCGCAACATGTCGGTCACCGTGCTGAGCCCGCTTTCATATCGGTTCTGATTGATGCGCAGGCTCTCGTCAGCCTGCGCGATTGCGCTGCGCGCCACTTTAACCTGCTGCTGCGCTGCATCGAGCTGGTAATACGCCTGCCGGACTTCCAGCCGCACTGCATCCTGGAACCCCGCATGCCCTGCGGCGGCCCGCTCCTGCAGTGCCTTCTCCCGCGCCAACTGCGCCCGCTTCGCGCCACCGGAGAATAGATCGAACTGCAGCTCCGCGCCCGCCACCCAGTTGTGCGCTCCCGTCCATCCCACAGCGTGGGAGTCCTCTTCCCACGACCCAAATCCATTCAGCCGTGGACCGAACGCTGCCTTGGCCATCGACACGCTTTTCTCTTGCGCGCTGCGCTCCGCCTCCGAACGCTTCAGGTCCGGACGCTTTTCCATCGCCGTCTTTTCTAACTGGTTGACGTCGGCCGCTGGAAACGCCCGCTCTTCCAAGGCTTCTCTCGGTTGATAGATCGCGTCGGACCCCGCTCCCATTGCCAAGGCGAGCCGCGCCTGCGCCAGCGCCAACTGGTTGCGCCGCTCGATCAACTCCTGCTGCCGCGCCGAGTACTGCACCTCGGCGCTGAGCAGGTCCGAATCCACCGCCATGCCGCTTTCCACTCGTGCTCGGCTTTGCTGCTCGATGGCCTCCACCGTCTTCACCGCGTCCTCGGCTACCTGCACATGTTTCTGCGCCAGTAAAACGCCGTAAAACGCCTGCACGGTCTGGAAAACCAACTCCTGGTCAGTGCGGTTGAGTTGCTGCTCGGCAGCCACGTTGATGAATTTCGCGCGGTCCAGCGCCTTCCAGCTTTGAGTGCTGTCGAACAGATTCCACTGTCCGGAAAAGCGGCTGGCGTAATTGCCAAACGGAGTTGGTCGGTTGAGCGAGTTCAGTGCGAAGTCCTGCGCGGTGAAGACCTGCTGCCGCAGCTTTGCCCCGAACACGAACACCGGATCGTTGCCGCGCGTGTAATTTTCCGCAAACATGATCCGCGGCAGCATCGGCGCGCGCGCCTCGCGCACCCCCGCCAACGTGGCGCGTGTGTCGGCCAGCGCCGCCTTGTGCATGGGATTGTTGACCAGCGTCATCTTCGCCGCGTCAGCTAACGTCAACGGAGTCGCGTCTTGCGCCCTCGTAGCCACGGTTAGCGCGATTAGTGCGACAACGACCCACACTAGTCGGGCCGATTCACGTCTTGGCCGATTCACTGCTGAAGTTTTTTTCGATTCGCGCATGTCAGCTTCGCAGCCCTTACGCGCCGACCGCAATCAGCTGCTCCACAGGAACGATCTCGTAGGTGGATTCAACCTCTGCGCTTAGCTTCACCATCGCGCCGACTGAGCAGTACTTCTCTTCCGACAGCCGTATCGCATCCGCGACTGCCTGCGGCGATACATCGACGCCGCTCACGATGTGGTGAATACGGACCTTGGTGAATACCTGCGGAGGGTCAGGAGTCTGATCGGCTTCCACTGTCACTTCGTATCCTGTCACTTGCTGGCGTTTCTTACGCAGAATGCCAATGACGTCGAACGCCGTACATCCCGCCAGCGCCACCGCGACCAGTTCGATCGGCTTCGTCCCGGTATTGCCAGCGGCATCGTCAATCAGAAGGTGGTGCCCGGTTCCGCTGGTGGCGACGAACTGCCTGTTGGTTCCGCTAGGTTGAGTCAGTTTTACATTTGCCGTGATCATGCCTGTCATTCTCCGTTCTTATCCGGCCCGCAGGCGGTGCGTACCGTCACCATCCTTTGGTCACACTGAAAGAACGCAGGCGAGGGAGAAAGTGTTACAGGATCGGGAAGTTTATTCTTAGAGAGCCCCCAAAAGCGAAGGCGACCGCGTAATTCCAACGGCTTAGCTACTGAGCCAAAGCTGCTCCGCCGTCCGTCTGCTTGCGCTCGGCAAGTTCGGCAACCGCTGCCTGATACTGGCTAACCAATTGCTTTCGAAGCACTTGGCCTCTCCGGGAATCACACTTGGGCGAATAGGCTTGGCACTGTTGCACCGCACTCTTCAGGCTGCGGAGAAATGCCTCGCAAGGCCGGCAATCGTTGATGTGGCGATCAATCTGCTCGCAGACTGCGTCGTCCACCAGTCCATCCATGTAATCGGAGAGCGCGGCAAACAGCTTTCGGCAGCCCGGAGCATTCGCCTTTTCCACGCTGGCGTGGATTGTCGAGCCTTTAGCCAACTTCACCTTGTCTGCCATAAACTTCCGCACCATTAACCGTGCCCGGTGCAGCCGAACCCGCACTGTGCCCTCACGCAAACCCGTGACCTGCGCAACTTCTGTCGTGTTCAAGTCCTCCATGTCGTGCAACACCAGCACCATCCGGTACTGCGGAGGCACTTTGAGAATAGCCCTCCTCAAACGCTCACCGCTTTCGCTGTTTAGCATTACCGCTTCAGGGTTCGGGGTGTTGCTTTCCAACAATTCCAATAACTCGCGGTGGTCGGGTATTAACTCGTCCAGCGATAAGCTCCGGGCGGCAGAGAGATTGCTTCCTCGGTGGCTGCTGATGCAACGGTTCCGAGCGACCTTGTACAGCCAGACCGACAACGCCTGCGCATTTTCGAACTTCGGCAGGTAGGATAGGGACTTCATCAAAACGTCCTGCATGGTGTCCTCCGCGTCCTGCGGATGGCCACATACCTTCATGCTGAAAGAGAAGACGGTGTTCTGCAAAAGTCCAAAGGCTTGTTCGACAGAAGAAGATTCCTTACTTTGAATCAACTGCAGAGCCCGTTCCAAGTCGCTTCGCATACGCCAAGGATAGTGGACGACCGCAACCGAGCCAAGCGGCGGATTCTGCGTCTGCCCGAGGGCGCACCCAAGGGCTGCCATATCTGTACCCCTTGGCGGCGAGGCGAGCGGCGTAACTCCACGCTCGTCCTCGCCCCGGGGGTCATGTCCCTTTCCCACCAGAACAAATCAGGACATGACAAAGTCGAAGTCCAGTTAAAGCTGGTGGTATGAGTTCGCCGGCAGATAAACACAGCGGGACTGAGCCGGTGCGGTGCACATCTAGATTGACCATAATTTGTGGCCGCTGGAAATAGTGTTTTCGGGCTACTTCGGGAGCGCGCGTCTGATCTCTTGGGAAGGACTTATTCAGCCCAATAAATCTGCTCGATTGCAATAAGCGCCAGCAATAGGTAATGGTGCAGTTTGAAATTCAGGGCTTGAACGCCCTGAGTCGCGGCCTCTTTCTGGTGTTTGCTTTCACATTGCCGCTTAACATCGTGACCACCGTCACAGACAGGGGCCAGCAGCGCTTTGATACTCATGCCAGAAGTGGCGCAATCCTGCGGAGATCGAGAGTTTAAGACCCTCATTCCTCATCCTTCTCCTGTGGGTTTATCAGGAACGTGCTGCACTGTTACTTCTGCCCCCGCCGACATGGCTTTCGATGGGGGCATTTTCCACTGCAGACACTTCAAACTGCACCACTACCCAGCAAATATAGAATGTGGATATTGACACTGCCTGGCGTCACTGAAACATCTCGCTTGCGAATATTTAGGGGCGCACCTTCGCCAAAGAGTCTATGCGACGACGGAACTCCCCCTAGTAAAGATGCTGATTACGAACATCCCTTGCCGAGTTTCAACTTTTTCTGTTCCGGCTTGGCGCCGGGCTGCGTTTCGCGCGGAAGGATTGGCGCATTGAGTGCCGGGACTGCGGTGCTTTGCGGCTGGGAAGGCGCGCTGCCGAAGAAAAACTCGCGAAGCTGCTTCGCCTGCTGGTATCCCGAGGGATCGGCGCTCTCCGAGCGCAGGCTGGTGGGTGTGACCACCTGGTCCCACCAGGCCGAGATGCCTTCCCGCACGGAATAAGCGTTGTAGCCCTTCATCTGCAGCAGGAGCTGTGTCTCCGCCGCGTGGCCTGCGCCCAG
>DATBZX010000049.1:0-3295 GCA_036512955.1 Terriglobales bacterium | reverse complement strand
AGAGGTCAGAATTGCGGCCTCATTCGTCTCATTGTTTTCGTGACATGTGGCCAGCCCCGCACACTGTAGGGCGGCGTTCCCGCGCCTTTGCAACCCCACTCAGCAAGTGGCATGCGTGTGAACCAGTTCTCTGCGGCGGGGGTTCTTATGTCCATTCTCGTCACCGGTGCAACGGGGTTCGTTGGTGGATTCCAGCGAACATCCCGACCGGGGCTTCACCGGAAGCCTTGCCTTGCTGGACACCTCCGGCGAGAGATTCCTCGATCAAAACATGGCGAGCGGCCGCAAGAGGGGCTACACGTTTACCTATTTGGCGGGTGAGACGGTGAACGGCGCGATCCGTTCGTACACGATTACTGCTGTGCCCGATGAGGTGGGAACGAGCGGCCAGCGCAGGTTCTTTGCGGACGAGTCCGGCGAAATTCACTACAACGCTGACGGGCCTGCCGATTTGACCAGTCCCGTAATCCAATAAGTTTTTGTCTACAAAGTGGCGAGAGTATCTCGATTCTTAGTCAGCTCGCTGCCAGCTTCAGACGTACGCCGCCAGTGCCCCGTTCGCCACCTGCTCTTGCACTGGCTCGCTGGCCGCGTCCGAGCCCTTCAGGTAGGCGAGCGTAACGTCCAGCGATTCGTGGCCCAGACACTCCCGCAGTTGAGGACAGCGAGATATCCAGGTGGTGGCGAACTCAACCCCGGTGCCGCTCGCAGAGGCCGCCCCAGAACTGAGGGTACGAGGTGATTATCGGCGTGCTTGGCCCGCCAATGTGCGTCAACGCCATCCCAACCGTTGCCCTGGAAAACGTGGCCGCACACCGGGCGCCAGAGCCTCGCTCGAAAACGGCTGCTACATCGCGCAAGCGCCGGAACCTGTGGGTGATCCGGCAATGCTCATACAGCGATTAAGGACCGCCGTTGGTCTTGAAGGTGGCGCTCTCAGAAGTGCATGCGGCGGTAGTGGTGCAGCTTGAAATTCTCGCCTCTTGAACGCCTGGACGAACGGCGTAAACTCGGGAGCATGGCACCTCGTGTTCCTAGAAAGCACGACCGCGTTACCGCCTTGGGCCACAATGGAGTACTTGTCGTCGTAGACGTTGACAAGAAATCGAAATCTGCCGATCTCCAGTTTGTAACTGGGGATGGCCCCGTAGTGGAGGGCGTTCCCTGGACGGATCTCCGATACATGGACGAAGAGGACGTGAACCAAGCGGATGCTCGGAGCGTCAGGGGAAACACCGAGAAATAAGTATTATCGTCCGATCTGTGCCCAACTTTCGAAGCCCGTATTGCTCACCCAACGAAATCGATTCGATCAAGCTATCGCCGCCCTTGAAGGATCGCGTCCTCGTCGTGGCCGGCCGTTCAAGTCGCAGTCGTCACAAGCAGCATCAGGGAGACGCCCAATGAGCCCCGCCGCCCGGAAACGAATCGGGGCGGCAATGAAGCTGTCTTGGGCAAAGAGGAGGATTGGTCGTCGACCTGCGCCCACGAAGGCCGCACGACCGGCCAAATGAGTTCACCGTCCCATGAGTCCAGCTATGCGGCTAAAGATGGGCCGCGACGAAGAAGGCCGGGGCTTAAACTCTATAGAGCCGCCTTGATAACGAATCTGCTAGGGAAGTGAACTGCGATTGAGCACTCAAACGAAATCGTTCTGGGTTCTGTTCACGATCCTCAGCCTCGGAGCATTCTGGCTTCCGATTGGCTGGGCGATCATAGAAACAATCGCGGCTTTGTTAGTCAGTTGGTGGCTGATCTATCGCACAGGTCTCTTTTGAGCGCACCGGGCCGTAGGCGGGGAGCGGCAACGCCGCGGTGGCCGAGGTCGGCGTGCCCTGTCTGGGGCCACGGCCCGTCAGTGCACATCTGCTGGCCCGCTCGGGAACGGCTGGCCGCAGCCTTGCACTGAAAGCGTTCGGAGTCGAGACGGAGTAGATCGGCTGGCATGTGCACGAACCCGCAGTGGGGACAGGTCCAGGTGGGCTTCGGGATGTCGTATCGAGACTTTCGGGCCATAAACCAAATCACAAAGTTACAGTGCAGTGTTTCGTGCCTGCAAGGCCGGCGCGCACTCGGGGTCATCGTTCTTCACGAAGTCGTGCCCCAGCGGAGAATGAGATTCGTTATTCTCCGGCTCGTTGCATCGGTTGCGCCACAAAGGACTTGACGGGGAACCCAGACCCTAAGCACATTTCAACTTCGTTCGTGGAGCGTCAGAATTGGACGGCTCGCACAAACATGAGGCGCTATACGCGCCTGTCGAACGGCTTTTCGCGCAAGCTGGAAAATCATGCAGCCGCCATCGCGCTCAATTATTTCGCGTACAACTTCATCAAGATTCACCGTACACTGCGTATGACTCCGGCAATTGGCCGCTGGCGTCACAGATCGGCTGTGGGACGTGGAAAAAAAGTTTGAGGAGGAAGTGGAGGCCGTCGAGATCGACCTGACCCCAGGCGCTCTTGAAAAGACCAACGATCCGGTGCGCATCTACCTGCGCGAGATGGGCATAGTGCCTCTGCTCACCCGCGAAGGGGAAGTGGAACTTGCCAAGCGCATCGAGCGCGGACAGTTGAGCGCGCTGAAGGCGCTTTCACGCTCGCCCCTCGTGATCCGACAAATTTTGGTCATTGGCGAGGATTTGAAGCGCGGCATACGTGCGATCAAGGAAATTGTGGTCTTCGATGAGGAAGAGATCACCGAGGAGACCCTGCAGAACGGTGTCGAGGACATCACGCACCGTATCGACGAGCTGCAGAAGCACTACACAAGAGCCAACCAGTTGGCCGGACGGCTACCAACCATTGTGGCAAAACAGAAAACGCGCGAATACCGCCGCTGGCGATGCAGCCTGGGCCGCGAGATCGTTCAGATTTCGCTCATCGTCCGCAATCTCGGTCTCAGCAACAGCGAGCGCAAACGCATGATCGATCGGCTGAACAGAACCGTGGACATCATGCGCTCGCTCGACTGCCAGGTCAGCAACCTGGGAAAGAACATTGAGAGCACGCGCAGCGAAGAACTGAAGAAGGATTACCGCAAGACACAGCGGCAGTGTCGCGGCGACCTGAAAAGGCTGGAAAGCGACGCCGGCGGTAGCCTCCAGCAGCTGCAGCGCACCCAGCGCGAAATCATCCAGGGCGAGATGGACGCGGGACAGGCCAAACACGAGCTCATCGAAGCCAATTTGCGCCTCGTGGTTTCCATCGCCAAGAAGTATGCCAACCGCGGGCTACATTTCCTCGACTTGATCCAGGAGGGCAACGTCGGCCTGATGAAGGCGGTGGATAAGTTC
>DATBZX010000048.1:0-2186 GCA_036512955.1 Terriglobales bacterium | reverse complement strand
TCAAAGTGGCAATGCAATCGGTCGCCGTCCATGCCCATGATCCCGCGCAGGTGCTTGGTGGCTTGAATCGCATCCTGTCGAGTGAGGCGCACGGCCAGTTTGCCTCGGCGGCTTATGTTTGGATCGACACCGAGAACCGCAACGCGCTCTACTCGGCTGCTGGACATCCGCCGCTACTGTGCTGGCGGAACACGAGGGGCGAAATGCAGCGCATCGAAAGCAACGGGCTGTTGTTCGGAGTCGAACCAGACTCTGAGTACCCGGTGTGCAGCGTGCCGGTTGAACCATCCGATCGTTTCCTGCTCTACACCGACGGCGTGACCGAAACTGAGAACGCCGCGGGGGAGGCGTTTGGCGACCGGCAACTGGAACAGGTCGTACGCAATAATCGATCGCAGCCCGCCCCCGAGCTGTCGCGTCAAGTGCTCTCCGAACTCCAGAGGTGGCGACCTGCTGCGGTGAACCAGCAGGATGACATCACGCTTATCGTCGTGGATGTTCTTTAGCTGACCTGGCACTCATCGAAAAGCGACCAACAGTGCTGTGAGTTTCTGACACCGGTGAACCGAGGGATTTGTCGACTGTTGTTATATCGCGTCTCTGACAATGCCGGCGCTGTCAAACACTTTTTGAGCGTGCTGCTCCGTGCACTCCGAAGAGCGCGCCATTTCGCTCTCGTTGAAGGTTCTGCCATACCAACCAAGGCCCGCTCGTAATCCGTTTCAGGTCAGAAACTCAGTTCGACCCATGCATCTCTTCGGTCACACCTTCGATCATGATTACTATTTCGAACTCCCCCGTGAAGGGGAGCGGGATGCCCACTCAATTACTCGATGTTTTGCTTCACACCATCGCGATATCCGGGCTTTCCCGCGTGCGAACCGAACTTCCTCAACTGCTCGTAATCCCATTCCTTCCGCAGCATCCAGTAGAGGCGAACTGCGAGCTTTCGCGCCATCGCCACCTTGGCGATCTTCCGGCCTCGCCGTAGCGCCATGTGACAGTACTTACTCCGCCATTCCGGGAGGCTGCGAACCGTCACTTGCGCCGCTTCCACTAACAGGAAGCGCAGCAATGAGTTGCCTTGTTTCGTGATATGGCCCAGCCGACGCTGGTTCCCGCTCGACTTCTCCAACGGCACCAGGCCCAGATAACTCGCGATTTGCTTGCCACACTGAAACCGGTCCGCTTTCCCGATGATCAGCACGAAGGCCAACGCCGTCAGTGAACCCACCCCGGGATGCGTCTTCAGGCGTCGCGCCGCGGGACACTTCTCCACTTCCAAATCGATCGCCTGTGTCAGTTTGCCGATCGTCGGGTTCAGTCGATCCAGCAACTCCAGCAGATCGCCCCGTCGCTGGCTGGCCCACGGCGCCAACCGGAATGCCTCCAGTTGGCCCCGTCCGGCGTCCCGCCACAACTTCTTTTTGCAGCGAAGGCCTTCGTTCAACGCCACCGCTTGCAGTTGATTCATCATCCGTGTGCGTGCCTGCACCATGCGGTGCCGGTGCCACAGCAGTTGCCGCAGATCACGATTTTCCCAGCTCGGTACCCAGATCTGCGGAAAGTCATCTTTCAGCATGAGTCTCAGAATCAGTTGCGCGTCCTGGCGATCCGTCTTCTGCTTGCGTACCCGCTTCGCGCTGATCTCGAAGGCGTCCCCGATCCACAACTCAAACTGCAGTTCTGCAAGTAGTCGCTCAAACCAGCGCGCATGCCCGCTCGCCTCCATCCCCACACGAACTTTCAGTCCCTGTGCCGCCAGATCACGGTAGAACTTCTCCGCTTCCTCGCGGTGCTCCAGTCGCCGCTCTTGCAGTTCCCCGGTCTCGGTATCTACAAAAGCAATTTGCTCAAAGCTCGGGTGATAATCGCATCCTATAATGATCATTGTTCGGCTCCTCTCTCCCGAGCGCTCTTGGTTGGTTGGTAACCACCAAAGTTTACTCGGGTACAGGAGCCGACATTGTCATGGAATCAATTACACCAACAACTTGGTTGTGAGTGTTCCCAAGACTCCGAAATCTTCCGGGCCTCGACGGTGCTGGCACGCCGCCGTTTGGGCTTGCTTTCCGCCAAAGGTACACGACGGAGCCCAGACTCTGCGGTACCGGGATCTGCTTTCTGACCTATCGATACAACAAGTTGCGCGGTTGATGCAGAGGGCCACCTAAATGCACCTCTTG
>DATBZX010000047.1:0-5891 GCA_036512955.1 Terriglobales bacterium | reverse complement strand
GGCGGCCAGCATTCGGCGCGTGAAAGGCGTCAGAAAATTGGGCGTCAGACTGGGCAACTGGCTGACGGCTGAAGAGGCCCGTCGATTCTGGCAGGCTCCTTCGCCTGACACGATCAAGGGCCGACGAGATCGGGCGATTCTCGCGATCCTGCTTGGCTGCGGGCTGAGGCGGAGGGAACTGGCCGATTTGGAGTTTACCCATCTGCAACGGCGCGATGAACATTGGGCGATCGTTGATCTTGTTGGGAAGGGTGGGCATATCAGAACAGTCCCGGTGCCCGATTGGGTCAAGGCCGCGGTTGATCTGTGGGTCGTCGCCGCCGGCATATCAGCCGGGAGGTTGTTTCGCTGTGTCTGCCGTGCGGGCAAGTGCTGGGGCGTCGGCGTGACGGAGCGCGTTGTCTGGCATGTGGTCAAAGATTATGCGAAAAAGATCGGTCTGGGCCAAGTTGCCCCACACGACCTTCGTCGTTCGTGCGCAAAACTATGTCACACAGCGGGCGGAGAATTGGAACAGATTCAATTCCTCCTCGGCCACGTTTCGGTTCAGACTACGGAGCGCTACCTTGGTTGCAAACAGCGGATCAGCGGAGCGGTCAACGACCGGATCGGTATCGAGCCGTAGCGCCGAGAGGTAATGGGCGACCCACTAGCGCAGAGGGGTGCCGCACCAAGGGAGCGACTTGGCGACTATTCGCTCAAGTGGATTTCCGCCGCGAAATGCGCTCAATAGCATTCGTAGACCCTGTGGCTTTCCCGTTACTAATCCGGCCAGATCTCCCAGAACCAGACTTCTGGCCCACGTCGACGAGAGTCCGTCCCGCAATCCCAAGGTGCGGCACTAAGCTGACACGGCGGCGACTTTCGTACCTTGCTGGACTTTTCAGCCGTTCTCGACATAGGTGAACAAAACTGCGAGGTGAGTGACACCCGATCCTGTATTGTGAATCTAGGATTCAGGATCACGAGCGTATTTGCACTAGAAAAAGTGGCGTCGACGCCGCAGATCGCTGAGGACAAGCAACTTCAAGATTGGAAGTCGGCCAGCTATCTCATAGGCTTACAAAAAGGTGGTCATGAGTCCCATTGCTATCAGTGCAATCGTGTTCGCATGCGTGTTCGGCGGTGCATTGCTCGGCATCTTCCTACACTCCCTTCTCAAAACCGATCATCTCGCTCCGGAGTCGAAGGAGGCGGTGCGTCTCGGGATGGCCCTGGTCGCGACTACGGTGGCACTTGTTCTTGGACTGCTCATCGCTTCTGCCAAGGGCTTTTATGACACGGGCAATACGGAGATGACGCAACTTGCGGCCGACGCTGTGCTGATGGACCGCATCCTCGCCCATTACAGACCGGAGACGCAGGAAGCGCGTGCATCGCTGCGTAACTCAGTGACTCGTTTGGTGGACTTTGACGGATCGAAGAGTGCGTTAGGGAAGACCCGTTTCGATCCTAATGCACAAGAGCAGGATTCCTTGTTCGACAAGATACAAGCGCTGGTGCCCGCCAACGAGGGTCAGCGGCACTTACAGGCAAAGGCCCTGGAAGTCGCAACCGAAATCGGCCATACGCGCTGGCTGATGTTCGAACAGAAGACCACTCCGCTTCCCACGCCTTTGCTGGGAATGCTGGTGTTCTGGCTCACCCTGCTTTTCATCAGCTTCGCGATGTTTGTCCGTCCGAATGCTGTGATCGTGATCAGCTTGTTGTTTTCAGCGATGGCGCTGGCAGGCGCAATCTTCCTAATCGCCGAGATGTACCAGCCGTACAGCGGATTGATTCAAGTGTCGGACGCTCCCCTGCGGGCGGCGTTGGCTCAACTTGGGCGCTAGCCCGGTAAGGGACTCTTTCGCCGAAGGCTGAGGTTAGGCCTCGATGGGCGGCAGATTCAGCAGATGACGCGGACGGAAGAAGGACCCTTCGAGCCGGTCTTTGCCGAACACGCGCCGTAACTCAGTGAAGCCAAAGAACGGAACCAGCACGACGAACATCAACGCGATAAGACAGATTGTTCCCCTCCAGGATCCGTCGCCGCTAGAGGCGATGGCAGCGTAAAACGATTTGCCGTGAAACATACCAACGGAAGTGTGTTCGACGACCTTTAAAAATGCCAGCAGCATAGTGAACGCGAACGATTTCAGAAGAGTGGGATAGATCAGCGGTGCATCGCGAAGCTGTTCGGCAAAATGCAATTCCTGTGCAACCAGGATGATCTTCGCCAGCGCCAGTGCGTTGATAATGGCGAATCCGTGCGGCGCGAAGTCGATGTTATGTTCGGCGAGAATTACGACCTTATACACAGTAAACAGGGACAATACGACCCCAAGATAAAAAGAGATGAGGAGGTATTCCATCATCCCCTCAAAGGCCTTTTGTTTCATTGATCGCTTGGCGTCATTCACGGTTTGCCTCCTCGCACGGGCTGTTGGAATTGTTGGCGTTACAGGCGTCATTTCCTCCAAAGAGAGTTCGCATTTCTGCCCTAAGGCGCTGGCTCCGGAGGGTCGCCCGACGCGCCCTGTTGCTTGTAGGAACTGACTAAGAGCGCGACAGTGATCGCGATATAAAGTGACCAACCCCGTTTAAACGGAGCCGCTTTGCGGCGGACGCCTTCGCGTGCCCGAAGCAAGCGCCATCGGATTCGAGACTACAAGTCTTCCGCAATCGTCTGTGTGGCGTTCCGATGAGGCCATCGTGAGGCAAGGCTTGATGGTTTATAGCGATGAATGTTGATTTGAGGATCGCGCCGCGAGCTCTTTTCTTTCCAATAACTTCCAAGCCGAAGTCGACTGAAACCCCATAGCGTCCACCGCGAACGAAAGCGGCTCCCTTCAAACGGCTGTATCGGACGCCTCAGGACCCAACCCCTGCACTCTCGACCGTCGGGAGCATCCGATGCAGCACTAACCTTTGGAGCCAACTTGCGAACACAGGCCGGTGTGCTCGCCCGACAGCAGCTCGACGATGCGCAAGCGCACTACGAAGCCGATGCCCAGAAAGTGGCGTCATTGTCCCAGGCGTACGCGCTGACAAAGCTCGGTCCGCGGCAAGAAGAGATCCAGCGTGCACAGGGGAACTTGATCCAAGCCGAAGGGCAGTTGGCCTATGCCGAATCGCAGCTTGCGGCGACGAAGATCCGCGCACCAGTGACTGGGACGATTTTGGAACGCACGGCGGAAAAAGGCGAGTTGGTTACGTCAACGTTTGCGAGTTCCGCCGCAGGCGGCCCGCTCGGCTCAGTGGTTTCGGTGGCCGATCTCACGGATCTCCAAGTGGAACTCGACATTGCGCAGGATGAGTTTGCAAGGCTGCATCCCAATCAGCGCGGTGTCGTGACCACTGACACCTATCCGGATCGCAAGTACAACGGTGTGCTCACGGAGGTCGCACCCGAGGCCAATCGGCAGAAGGCGACTGTACAAGTGAAGGTGCAGATCCAGAATGCTGACAGCTACTTGCGGCCCGACATGAATGCCACCGTGCAATTCATATCCGATGCTCTTGCGAGCACGGAGGCCGCGAGCGGTGTATTGGTACCGGCCAATGCTCTCCGCGGCGACAAAGGTCGACGGTATGTGCTGGTGACCTACCAGGGTTACGCCATCGCCCGCGAAGTTCGGGTCATCAAGACACGCTCGGACGGCATTGTGGTCGACGGGCTGACGGGCGGAGAGGACGTCATCATCGGCGCTCCGCCTACAGTAAAGGAAGGTAGCCGGATCAAACCGAAGCAGTAGAGAGCATCTTAGCCGAAACGTATCGCGTCAAATGGAGCGGTGTATGCGAACAATTCTCGGAGTTGTCACGATTTCAAATGCGGCGCTTTTCTTCTTCGGCGCAGCGCAGCACATCGGCCTTCGACTCGGCCGGTTTCATGAGCCGACAATTATTCCGGCTGCAATTGTGGAAACAACGTGCGGGCTATTCCTGGTGTGCGGCGGCATCGTGATTCTTGGCCATTTCTCCAGCCGGTGGAACATCGCATTGATTGGCAATTTGGTTGCCCTCGGCGGAGTGTTGCTGGGTATGGTCGCGCTGGCAGCGGGCAGAGGTCCCCGCACGGCGAGTAACGATTTCTATCACCGCACAATGCTGGTATTGATCTGCGCCAGTCTGCTCATTCTGTTTTTCGCAAAATCGGCGTTGCAGCGGAGTTGAGGTGATAGGCCGTGAAAGCGTGAACTGGGGTTTGGACCGGCAGCGCAAGTTTCTGGAGAACGCTGCCGAACAGTTCGTTGTTGGTCTTCCTTGCCGGGTCTTCTGCCTGTTCGGCGAGAGCGAAGCGAGCTTTCAACGAATAACGGTCGCTAGGGCTGGGTGCACGGATTTTGCGAATCCATGAAGTATCTCGAATTTCCAACTCTGATGCGTTTCGACTCGTGTATCGTTTCGGTGCCTATTTCAAATGGAGCAGTCGAGAGGCTGGGCAAGGCTTCGCTAATGAACCCGTTTATCTCGGATGGCTGTTATGACATCCTGTGCAGCTGCAAGACTGCAAGACCAACGACGAGCGTCACATCGTCCATGAAACCTGCTACGCCGCAGTAGTAACGGCGCAACAAAAGCGATCGGCAGGCGATCTCTAAACGGGCGCACTACCTGTTTGCGAGATGAGTTCCCGCTTTTTTCTCAGATCTGGTTATCCACCTCTATCGCAAGGTCGAGCGAATCAGGACTATCGCTTGGGGCGGTTCTTCTGCCTTCTAAACGCCAAACCTGTTCGCGCCGAGTCTTCACCTCGATGGCGACCGCGGCCAGTGCTTCCGACAAAGGATCGTTGGTTTGGTTGGGATCGGTGATGACGACGCGCCTCCCATTGCTGAAGGCGATGTATTCCGTGACTCCGAACATCATGGAGTCGCCAAGAACGTCGCGCTGTACGATGTCGCCTGTAATTCAAACCCAATCGCGTTTAACGCTGAAAGCGTTGTCAGCTGCGGCAGCGAATTAACCGAGCGCCGTCATTCATGGGGATGTTCGTGCTCGGCTCCTCGGTGTTGCTCGGGCGACTGCATCATTTCCTGATGCTCTTCTTCGCTTTCTTTGAATACCGCTGGAATGCCCTGGCTACCTTTCTCAGGGAGATGCCGAATGAATCGCACGATGCTCCACATTTCGTCATCCTCGAGCACACCCTTCCAGCCGGGCATGCCGCTGAAGCGAATGCCGTTTTCGATGATCCATTTGAGTTGTCCGTCTTTGTATTGCTGAACGTTCTTGTCGCCCAGATCGATTACGGGAGGAGACATTTTGCCGGCGAATGGAACTCCGGTGCCGTGTCCGTCCAAACCGTGGCAAACTTGGCAGTGATGTTGGAAGTGCTCCATCCCGGTCTTCCCCACGGCTGGGGTATCGGGGGTAGGGTTCTGCCAATCTTTGCCGCCGATCTTCATCTTCTTGGCCTCAGCAGCCATTCTGCTCTCCAAGTCACCTGGGCTGGTTGCCTGGCAGGAGAACAGCAACATCACACTGAGTGACAGCAAGAAGAGAAGAAACACCCTCATTAGGATGATTCGCTCCAGCGGGAGCGTGGGAACTTGCGGCTCATTCATGCAGGCCTCAATGAAGACAATAAGCCTCCCGGAGCTTGGCACACGTGCCGCGCTCGGCACTAACTCAAGAGCAAGACGTCATTCACTACTTGGCCGCGGACTTGCACGTCTTCGCTATGTGCTTCATGCTCATCACATCGAGCGTTGCCTGCTGTGCCCCGCCCGCCGATTCACTGGGAGTGCTAGCCGCAATGGAACCGGAGCTCTTGCCGGTGATTTGCACTTCGTGGCCGACATGCTCCTTGAGCTCGGCTGTGTTGCCTGTGAGCTGATATATCGTTCCATTCTCAGCTGTGAGGGTGTAGTTACCGTCCGCTCCCTGCAGGCATCCTTCAACAG
>DATBZX010000046.1:0-19858 GCA_036512955.1 Terriglobales bacterium | reverse complement strand
CGCCCTGATCGAGCAGTATCAGCATCGCCTGTTGCGCTACCTTGTGCATCTGACGGGCGAACGCGCCACAGCCGAAGACCTGTTCCAGGAAACCTGGATACGGGTGTTGGAAAAAGGGCACCAGTATGACGGCAAGAGCCGGTTCGCCACCTGGCTGATGACGATTGCGCACAATGTCGCCATCGATCATCTGAGAAAGCGTCGCCCAGCCAGCTTGGACGAAATGCGCGACACCGAAGATGCGGCGCCGTTTGAGCCGGTGGCCGAAAGTCCGTCGCCTTTTGACAATGTTTCGGCGATGGAAGATGGGGCGCGCATACAGGCGGCGCTGGAACAGATTGCCCCGATTTTTCGCGAGGTGCTGGTGCTGCGGTTCCAGGAACAGATGAAGTTAGAGGAGATCGCCAAGTTGATCAACGTTCCACTGGCAACGGTGAAGACGCGGTTGTACCGGGGCGTAACGGCGCTGCGTCCAGCGCTGAGAGGCCATGGCTAAAGCCATAGCCAAGGTCGAGGCGAGTATCACCACGCTAAAGCGTGGTGCTTCCACCCTGAATCGCCGCTGTGCGGCGGGAAGGATGATGTGAGGCAGGCAATGAACAGTAACGAGCATGGGCGCGCGATGGACTTGCTGACGCGGCGCGAGGTCGAGGGTATCGCCGAAACCGACGTCCGCTGGCTGGAAACGCACTTAGCTACCTGCGAAGACTGTGCGAGCTTCGAACTCGCGCTTAGTGGCGCTGAAAAGGCCATGCGCTCATTCACGGTGATGGCGTCGGCTTCGCTGGTGGAGTCGACGCAAGCGAGGGTCCACGCCCGGGCGCAGCAGCTAGCCGAACAGCAAGCGCGCACGGTCTTGATTGGGGTTTCGTTCTGCCTGGGCGTGATCACATCAACCCTTACGGCCTGGATGTGGTGGAAGTTTGGTGGATGGGTTGCGCAATCGCTGGGCTTGCCGTCCGGCATCGTCGAGCCCGGAGTGCTTTTGTTCTGGCTGCTGCCGGCAGTCGTTATTGCCGTGCTGATGGTGGTCATTCCGCCCACGGCATTCGAGGGAAGCCTGGCGCAGCGTTACATGAGAGATCGTTTGAGAGGAATGCAATGACCCAACGAAGAAGTCACTTTCGGGCCGAGTTCGGAATTATCCCCGCGTTCATGATGCTCCTCGCCGGTATCGGCTTTGCGGCGATGGTCTTCCTGTTCCTCGTCGCTTTTCCACTGGTCGATCCCCATGCGCCACCGCTTCCGTTGCGAATGATAGGCGCTGTCGTGGGGGGCGCGTTGGTGGCGGTATACCTGCTCCTCGTCGGCTACGTTAATCAAGACGCGAAGCGCCGCGATATGGGGCAATTGCTGTGGACGTTGCTGGTGATTTGCATTCCCAATGGGATCGGCTTTCTGGCGTACTTCCTGCTGCGCAAGCCGCTGGTGCAGTTTTGTTCCAAGTGCGGAGGACGGGTGGAAACGGGCTTCCACTTCTGCGCCAAGTGCGGCTGTCCGCTTTCGCCGTCGTGCAGTGCGTGTGGACGGGCAGTCAGCAGCGACTTTGTGGTTTGCCCGTATTGCGGGAAGGCGTTAGGAGCTGCGGGTCCGGCGACGCCGTGAACAGTTTAAGCACGAGCAAAGGGGATGAGCGCCGAGCGGAGCCGCTGCTGAGAAAAACCGGAAAGCGGATCCCTCGGGGCTGACGCCCCTCGTGATGACAGAAACAAAGGTCTAGTACGGCACGGCTGAAGAGGCTACTGAAAAAACTAGAAGAACAGATTCCCCGCGGGCTGAACTTCACCCCGGTTCGCCCGCGAGGAATGACAAGGCAAGAAAGTCGCCAGCAGTAAGTTGCCAGTCGCCAGAAAGAGCAGATCCCCCGCCCGCTGCGCGGGCGAGGGATGACAAATCAAGAGGGACGCGGCACGGCTGAAGCCGTGCCCTTTCAAAACATGGCACGATAGAGAGTATTTCGCAGCCATTAAAGCCAGCCCGTTTAAAACATCGCGCGAAAGCGAGCTTTTCGGCAGCCTGTGGAGCCGTGCCCTTTCAAAACGCAGCTCTAGTATCTAATTCGAGAGTTTATTTAGCCGACAATTTCTTCGAACTTGAGAGGATCGGGAGGCATCGGAACTGGGCGGGGCTCGATGAGCCGTAACTGCTGATAGGTGTATCGGATGCGGTGAATGACAGTGATCGTGCTCAGCACGGCGATCACCCACAGCACCGGTCCCATGCGATTGAAGAGCGCGCCGATGATGACCAGCACGATGCGCTCGGGGCGCTCCATGAATCCGGCCTTGCAGGATTGAACCAGTGATTCTGCGCGCGCGCGGGTGTAGCTGACCATCACTGAACTGACCATGACGAACGCCACCATCACCACGTAGAAGAACCGATTGGCGCGGGCGTAGTACACCAGCAATCCGAAGAACAGTGCTACATCGCTGTAGCGATCAATCACTGAGTCGAAGAAGCCGCCGAACTGGGTGACCTGGTTGGTGGCGCGGGCGACACGACCGTCGACCATGTCGAAGATTCCGGCACCGATGATCACCAGCCCCGCATACAGGAACATGCGCCGCTGGTTTTCCGCGTTAGCGTAGCCGAACAGAAAGCCAGCTACGACGTTGATCAGCAATCCAATGAATGTAAGCGCGTTAGGCGAGATGCGGGTGAGGGCAAGGCCGTGAACAATCTTGTAGAGCAGCCACTTGCTCGATCGCCCGACTGCGCTCGTCCAGGTCATTACGCCTCGTCATGAATGGTGATCAGCTTGAGGACTTCCAACTCGCGCTTGCCATTGGGCGTGACCACCTCACTGACGTCACCGACTTTCTTGCCGAGCAGAGCGCGACCGATGGGTGACGTGGTGGAGATGAGTCCCTTGGTGACATCGGACTCTTCGCTGGTCACCAGCTTGTACTCGATTTCCTCGCTCTTGGTGGAGTCGAACACGATGATCGTGGAGCCTATGGCGGCGCGGTCTTTGGGGATGTTGGCCATATTGACCAGCGACAATTCGGCCATGCGGCTCTTGAGCTGGCCGAGGCGGGCGCGCACGAACTCCTGCCGCTGCTTGGCCATGTGATACTCAGCATTCTCGCTGAGGTCGCCCATAGCCACGGCTTTTTTCAGTTCCTTCGGTAATTCGTGATTCAGCTCGTGTTCGAGGACTTGAATTTCCTGTTCGAGCTTCTTCTTGATGTGATCAGGCATACTTCAGTTGCTGACTCGGGACGCCCACGGGTCACCCGCATCCATCCGATGATTATACGCGAAGTCTACACGGCACTTAAGTGAAGGTGCAGGAGCAAGTTTGGCCCATCCTCGAAAAGCCGCGTCCATTGACGGTCTCGGGGCAAAGTAGTAAACTTCTTTCATAATAGACGTGGGTTCCCTCTCAACCCAAAGTTATGCCTGCTGCTGGGGAGCGGCGCGGCCCTCATGAATAACCTCAGCTTTAGCGTCGGCGATAAGGTGGTCTACCCGAACCATGGGGTAGGCATAATCGAGCAGGTCAGCAGTCGAACGATCGGCTCACAGGTGGAACGGTTTTATCTGCTCAAGATCAAAGCCAGCAGCCTGAAGGTGATGGTCCCGTGCCAAAACGTTGGAATGGTCGGCCTGAGAAGGGTTGTACGGAACGGCGAGATCACCAAGATCATCGAGTTCCTCAGCGACGGCAAGTGTGAAAACAATGCCGACTGGAAAGACCGGTTCAAGGAAAACTCAGACAAGATGAGGACCGGATCGCTGCTCGATGTCGCCATCGTTCTCAAGGGCCTTCTCCTTCTGGCCCAAGCCAAGTCCCTCAGTTTCCGCGAAAAGAAAATGCTGGAAAGGTCGCGCTACCTGCTGGTCAGCGAGCTGGCGATGTCCAAGAACGTGGAAGAGTCAGTCATCGAGGACCTTCTCGATAAGGCATTGTCGAAGAGCAAGCTGCGGTTCCCGGATGCTTCCGCGGTAGCCGTCTAGGTCGTTTAGTTTCAGCATGGATAAAGTTCGGCGCGGAATGATCCGCGCCTTTTGTTTTGGCACGAAAGCCTTGCTAGCGACGTCCGAGAAACGCCTCGAGGTGCTCCAACTCACGATGAGCCATATCCATGTAGCGCCTTGCACGTTCTATATCGGAAGCCTCCATTGCCTGCCTGGCCTTGGCTAGATCGGTCCGCATATTGTTCCGGCTGGCGACCACGTCGCCGCGCAAACCCAATCCATCGCGATGTAACTGCTGTTCGAGGGTGTCGATGCTGCTTTCCGCCGATGCGGCCCGATTGTCGAGCTGATCGACTTCCGTTTCCATGGCGTCGAACAGCTTCTTCTGTTCCAAGGCGGCCTGCTGCTGTGCCTGAATGTCCTCAGCGGATACCCCGGGCGCCGAATTCGTGTTTCCGCCTTCAGCCCGTGTTTTCCGCGCCACAACTGCCGGTTGCCTCGGAGTCGAGGTCTTGTCTTCCGCCTGCGAGTCGGTCGTGGGCGCTGGCGTCACTTGCGGCGGAGGGGCGTCCTGAGTCTGGGTGTTCCCGTGATCGGAGGCGCCGCTGGCACTTCCTGGAGCCGAAGGTGTTTGTACCGAAGTGGCTGCAGCCACGTCCTGCGGACCGCGCTGTCGCGATTTGTATATCGCGGCTCCCGCCAGGAGTGCGGCGAGCAATACGGCTGCCAGTACCAGCAATAAATTGCGGTTCGTCTGCGAAGCTGGATTTGTGGGAACTGTGAACCCTGGATCGAAGGCTGGTTTGACCGCGGGCGTTGAATCTCGGCCGACAAATGCTCCGGTGGCTGCGGTGGTCTGGTTTGACGGCTGCACCGAAGACTCTGCGATCTGCGACAGAGCGTTGCGAAAAGCGTCGGCGCTCTGAAATCGTTGAGCCGGATCTTTGGATACGGCCATCATGATGACGTCATTCAAAGCTTTCGGTACTGTTGGCACAATCTCAATGGGCGGACGAGGCGTCTGTTTAATTTGTGCTTCCATGAGGGAAAAACTGCTGGTGACGCTGAACATGCGCTGGCCGGTCACCAACTGGTACAACGACACGCCGACTGAATACAAATCTGAGCGTTCATCGGTGGGCTGCGATTGCACCTGTTCGGGCGAGGCATAATCGAGCGACCCCAGGGTCGTGCCGGTCATGGTGAGTCCGACTTCGTCCGCCGAGCGCGCCAGGCCGAAGTCCATCAACTTGACGATCCCCTGCGGCGTAAGCATCATGTTGCCCGGCTTTATGTCACGGTGGATCACGTGCTTTCCATGCGCATAGCTCAGCGCGGCGAGCACCTGGTCGACATAGTTCAGGGCATCGGAACTTGAAAACGCACCCTTCTCCAGGCGTTGGGCCAGGGTTATGCCTTCGACGTACTCCATAATCATTACGAACTGGTCATCGGCGGTGAATGCGGTGCGGAGTGCGGCAATGTTGGGATGTTCCAGGCTGGCCAGAACCTTGATCTCGCGCATGAAGCGCGCCACGAATTCGCTGCGTCCGGCAAGACTGGGAAGCAGTACTTTCATGGCTTCGATCCGGTCGGAGAGGACATTCCGTACCAGGTAGACTTCGCCCATGCCTCCGTGGCCTAACTCCCGTATGACTTCGTAGTCGCCAATGCGTTTGGGTGTGTTTTCGCTCATGAAGATGCCCCCATTCCCGGAAGAGAATACGTTCGGTGAGAGCCGACAGACAGGGGGAGCATACACCAAATAAGCCGGGAACGGACAATCGGGTCGCTTGGGGACGGATACTTAGCCGACGAGTACCGCGCCACCGTTCACGTTGAAGATTTCTCCGGTGATGAATCCGCCATAGGGGCTGCACAGGAACAGAATCGGTCCCGCAATCTCTTCGGGCGTTCCGACACGGCCCAACGGGATGGTGGCGAAGATCTTTGCGCCTAGCTGCTGATCCTGCAGGGCGTCGCTCGACATGTCGGTGTCCACCCATCCCGGGGCTACGCAATTCACGCGAATGCCGAAGGGCGCCAACTCCGTTGAGAGCCCCTTTACCATACTGATCAGAGCACCCTTGGTGGCAGCGTAATCGCAGTGTCCGGCTTCGCCGCGTTGGCCGGCGGTCGAGCTGACCAGAACGATGTGTCCGCCGCGCTGCTGGCGCTTCATCTGCGCGACGGCATGCTTCACCAGCGCGAAAGCGCTGTCGAGGTTGACGGCCACGGTGGTACGCCATTGTTCATCGGACATCTCATCGATCGGTGCGTCGGTGGACGGCCAGATGCCGTGGTTGACTACCAGGACGTCGAGTGAGCCAAAGCGATCCACCGTCGCGCGAACCAGCGGCTCGGCGGTGGCTGTTCCGGCGAGGTCGGCCTGTACCGCGTGGCAGACTTCGGTTCCACACTCGGAGACGAGTCTTTCAGCCTGGGCCGCGGAATGCTGGTAATTGAAGACGACGTTGCACCCGGCGCGGGTGAAGAGGCGGACGGTCGCTGCCCCGATCCCGCGTGAGCCACCAGTGATCAGGGCCACTTTCCCGTCGAGCGAGAGCGTTACGTTGGATGACATGGTCAATGCAGAAACTTAGCACATCTGAAGTTTTGCTGACTTCCGAGTTGGTTTACACTTTCGACGAGTTGCCGGTGATGAGAGTAGACGATGGACATTGACGAACTACGTCGATACTGCCTGGAATTCCCGCACACCACGGAAAACGTGCAGTGGGGGATTGACCTGTGCTTCAAAGTGGACGGCAAGTTGTTCGCTGTGGCTCCGTTGGATGTTGCACCCGTGCGACTCTCGTTCAAATGCTCGTCGGAGAACTTCGCTGAATTGTGCGAGCGGCCGGACATCATTCCGGCACCTTACATGGCGCGGGCACAGTGGGTGGCGCTGCAGTCGCTCAATGCCGTTTCCAATGATGAGCTGCGAGAGTTGCTCGCAGAGTCGTACCGGCTGGTGTGGGAGCGGCTGACCAAGAAGCGTCGCGAAGAGTTGGCGAGCGCGGTTGGCGCCAAATCCACCCGAAAGCCAAGAGCGAATGGCTCGGTCAAGAAGGCTGCAAACTCGGCTAAGAAGTCCTAGGGCCCGGCTTCCGGACATCGCAAATGAAACTGTGCACCGGGATTGTGTTCGGGCTGATGTTGGGTGGGGCCGTACTCGCCTGCGCCCAGACCGGGAGTGGTAAGCCGGCGCCTCCGGCGGCAAATTCCGGCGGCAACGCAACTGCGCCTTCAGGTAGTTCAGCGGCGGAACTGGAGCGCAATTTCTTCGCCGCCGTGCGCAGCGGAGACGCGCTGAAATTTCTGTCGTACATTCCCGAAGATGGAGTAAACGTCGGCCGCGACGCACAGCACACGACGCGGGCTGAGGTCGAGGACCAATTAGCCAATCGCAAGGGCCTGTATTGCCTGCTCTTTGACTCGTCCTGTATTCAGTCCACGATCAAACTGGATGCGAGTGCGCCAGCGTGCTCCTATCGTGAGCTGCTGACGCAGTCGGAGAAAGTGCGTACGGCCTCCACCGAAGCCACGCGCAATCACGTGCGGCAAGCGATTCTAGTAGCCGAGGTACATAACCAGAAGTGCGCCGGACCCGTGTTGATCGATTTCATCTTCAATTACCAACAGGGCGGATGGAAGCTGTTCTCAGTTCCGTAGGGCGGGCCTGGGTATCCCACAATGTGGGATCGCTGACGATCATCGCTGACGAAGCCGGACACGGACTCCGCTCCTGGGACGCAGCGTGATGCTAGCAAAAGGTTCGATGGTCTGTTCGGGAACCAGGTCGATCTGGAACCGCTGAGCGACCGCGGCCAGCAAGATCGCGGCTTCCATCAGGGCGAAGCTGTTTCCGATGCAGATACGCGGGCCTCCCCCAAATGGAAAGTAGGCGAACTTAGGTGTAGCCTGCTCCCGGTCGGCGGACCATCGTTCGGGTCTGAACTGCTCGGGTTGTGGAAAGAAACGCCCATCGCGGTGAGTTACCCACGGACTCACGATGATGTTCGATCCAGCGGGCACAACATAGCCGCCGATCTCCACTTGCTCTGAGGCCATGCGAGTGATGATCCAGGCAGGTGGATACAGCCTAATACTTTCCTTGACCACGTTATTGGTGAACGGGAGAAGTGCCGCATCAGCCGCAGTCGGCAGGCGTCCGGCGAGAACCTGGTCCACCTCATGGTGCAATTTCTCCTGCGCGTCGGGATGGCTGGCGAGCAGGAACCATGCCCAGGAGAGCGCCAGGGCGGTGGTTTCGTGTCCGGCCAGCAGCATGGTCATCACTTCGTCGCGGAGTTGCTGGTCCGTCATGGCGCTGCCGTCGGTGTCCTGCGCGCGCAGCAGGTCGGAGAGCAAGTCGTTGCCCATGTCGCTGGCTCGGCGCGCATGGATGATGCCGTAAACAATCTCATCCAGCGCTCGGACACCACGAAGATAACGCCGGCGTTTCAACGTAGGCAGTTTCAGGAACAACTGCCACACACTGACCCCGGCGTTCTGGCGAATGAAGGCATCGAGAGCTTCCGCAATCACCGGCATCTGTGGCCCGAGATCGACGCCGAAAAGAGTGCGGGTTGCGATCGCCAGAGTGGTTCGCATCATCTCGCGATGGATGTCGAGTTCTTCGCCGTCGCGCCAGCCGTTTAGCATCCGCTCAGCTTCGCAAGCCATGATGTCCGCATAAGAAACGATGCGTGTGCGATGAAACGCAGGTTGGCTCAGACGCCGCTGGCGCAACCAGAACTCACCCTCGCTGGTGAGAAGCCCGTTGCCGAAGAGCTCTGGATTAGCGCGGGTACCGATGCCCTTGATAAAGCTGCGATGGTTTGTGACAAGGACAGACTCGACTTGATTGGGATGGGCGAAGAAATAACTGGAAACGTAGAGAAACTGCCAGAACGAGATGTCGCCATAGGTGTGGGCCATTCGCGGCAGATTGATGAGCGGTCCGGCTCCGCCCAGCAGCGGCGAGCGAAGCAGGTGACGGCCTTTGGGGCCCGGGGGCCGGGTGATGGGTTGTGGCATGTGCGATAACCTTGGGAGCCGGTTTCTCGATGCTACCAAGAAGTGGGGCTGGGTGGAGTCTTGGCATAATTCTCTGGCACGAAGCCGGCAAAAACGTGCTAGCTTAGGTCACTCTCATTTTTGGGTGGGGACGTTCGCCATGATGCTGGAAACGGAAGTATTCGATATCGAGCCGGACATCACTGTTGTATCGTGCGCCGGCCGGTTTACGCTGGGCACGCAACTTCGGCTGACCGAGTCAATGATTAACACGCTGCTGCAGAAAGGCGCTCGTAAACTGGTGATTGACCTCACGCACACCGAAATCGTTGACAGCGCGGGCCTAGGAACCTTAATGCACGTATTCGGCGAAATGGAGCAGATCGGGGGATCCCTGCGAGTGGCTGGCGCCAACGAACGTGTCGCCAACCTCTTTCACATTACCCATACCAACGGAATCCTGGCTCTCGATCCCGACCTGATGACCAGTGTGAAGAAACTGAAGGAATCGGCCGCCCAGCAGGCTTAGCAATAAATCTGACTTAGTCGAGTTGCAGCCCCCCCGTCAGGCTACTGATTTTCTCGACGCGGTGCTCAAGACACCACTTGCCCAGGGAGTCGACGAGTGTCTCGCAGGCGCAGGGGTCCCAGAAGTTCACCGTGCCGACTTCGATCGCAGTTGCACCCGCCAACAGAAACTCAATCACATCTTCAGCCGTGCTGATACCGCCGATGCCAATGACAGGAATCTTTACGGTCTTGGCCGCTTCCCAGACCATGCGCAGCGCTATGGGCTTGATGGCCGGACCCGATAGTCCTGCAGTAACATTCGAAATTCGCGGCCGACGGGTTTCGGCGTCGATGGCCATGCCGACGAACGTATTCACCAGTGAGATCGCGTCCGCTCCGGCGTCTTCCGCAGCGCGGGCCACCTCGGGAATGCTGGTGACGTTGGGCGATAGCTTGACAATCAGCGGTCGCGTGGCGATTTTCTTAACGGCACTGACGACGTCGTACAGCATGCGTGGATCGCTGCCAAAAGTGATGCCGCCGCACTTCGTGTTGGGGCAGGAGACATTGAGTTCGTAGGCGTGGATGCCCTCGCCTTCGTTCAGCATGCGAACCACGTATTCGTACTCTTCCTGCGAATGTCCGAAGACGTTGCAAAAGAAAACGATGTTGCTGATCTTGCGGAGCTGCGGAAGTTTTTCGCTGAGGAATGCGCCGACTCCGACATTTTGCAGACCAATCGCATTCAACATGCCGGCGGCGGTTTCAAAGAGCCGCGGCGGCGGATTGCCGGGCATGGGCTCGCGCGACAAGCCCTTCACAACGAACCCGCCCAAACGTTCCAGGGTCACGACATCTTCAAACTCGATGCCATAGCCGAAGGTGCCGCTGGCGGCGATGACCGGATTCTTCAACACTATGCCGGCCACGTTCACACTCATGTCCAGCGCCGGCTTGGGTGCGGGTGTCATGGACGAGTTTCCGGGGCGATACGAGGTTTTACGACCACTGGCGGAGGACTGGGAACATCGCCGCGAGAACTGAGCGCCTGGGTCAGCACGTGGCCGGTCGAGCTGGTCGGCTTGTTGATGCCGAGCAGAACCGCCAGGGTTGGAGCTAAGTCGATGGGCTCAACCTGGTCGCGATAAACCCCGGGCTTGAATGGCGCGCCGTAAAAGGCCAGGGGGATGTGCTGGTCGTAACTGTAAGCCACACCATGGTCGGCGACATCCTTGACCGACAGGGTAAACGGTGGAGGCAGACCCATTACCCACCATCCTCCGTACGGGGAGTAACTGTTGGCGAACATGCGGCCCTGGGGCGATGGCGCGACTTCACCCGATGCCAGCTGTTCCTTGGAGTACGCCGACTCGAAACCCATCGATCGCATGGCCTCGACGACATAGCCTTCGGCGTCAGCTTCGGTGACCTTATCGGCAAAAGCTTCATTGTTCACGAAGACGATCGGGAAGGACACCGAGCGAACGTAGTCACCCGGCTTGTGCAGTCGCGCGCTCAATGCTTTGTTCAATTCGGCGCGCATGTCCTTGTTGGCAATCACCACGCTGGGAATGCGCAAACTAATGCTGGTTGCGTTGGTCGGTGCTACGCCGTGGTCCGCGGTCAGCGCGACCCAGAAACGATTGCCGTACTGCTGCTGAAGAAAACCAAGGAATTCTCCGATCTGGCGATCCAATGCCAAGACCATCGCATGCATCTGCGGGGAATCTGGGCCGTAGGCATGCCCTACCAGGTCGTTGGCTGAGAGGCTGAGTACCAACAGATCGCTCACGGTTCCCTGTCCCAACTTTTCCTGCTGGATCAGTTCGCGCGCGAATTCGAACTGGTAGTCATTGGCATAGGGCGTGCGGCCGACTAATTCGTAGTAGTCGATCGGTTTGCCGTCGGGCCCATCATGCGGAGCGGTCGAACCTAACACATTGCCGCTGGCGTCCTTCCAGTCGAGATTGAGGTACCGCTGGGCGCGCTGCTGACCGTTGAAGTTGGTCAGCCAGTGTGGGGCTTCGGTCACGTAATAGGTCGAAGTCACCCATGCCCCGCTTGCCTTGTCGATCCAGTAGGCGCCGTTGGCACTGAACCCAGTGGAAAGGATTGCCGCGCGGTCCTTTAGTGCGATTCCGAACACTCGCGAGTTTCCCTGGGTTGCCAGACGCAGCTCGTCGCCGAGGGTATCGGCCAGGAGATTGTGCGGCGACGCGCCCATGCCTCCCGCTTCGGCGCCAACGATCTTGGTCGATTCGTCGTCCACGCTGCTAAGCACTTTCTTGCTCGCTGGCACCCACCACTCATTGGAGAAAATGCCGTGGCCTGAAGTGTAAGTGCCAGTGCCGATGGTGGCGTGTCCCGGAGCGGTGCGGGTGTTGGCGTAGTCGTAGTAACAGGCGGGGAAATAAGCACCGCGATCCGTGAAGGTACGAAATCCACTGGGGCCGAACTCGTCGTGATAGCGCTCGAGATAGTCTCCGCGAAACTGATCGATGATGAGGATCACCAGGAGCTTAGGCGAAGCCTGGTAGGCGGAGCCGAACGCCGCCGTCGCGACCAGAAGGACGACCAACAAGGTAAGCCATTTCGTGCGGAACATGTCGGCAACAGTGTACCAACTCAGCAAGGCGTGCCGTAGGAACAGAGTAGTGCTAGCGAGTTTGGCGGCCGGCCGCTTCGGGCTGTCTAACGGTCGCGGTGCGTTCGAGTTTGTCCCAGGCAAACGATCCGCCCTCGAAAGCGCGTTTCAGCGTCTTGAATAACACCAGCGAGAACAATTGGCGATACGCAAAGCGCTGCAACCATACGTGACCCAGCAGAAGGAAGTCGCGCTTGCGCCCCGGCTGCTGGCGCTCCAAAGCAAACGCAATCGTCGACGTGATGAAGTCGATGACCATGAAGAGTGCAAAGTACACGATCAAGCGCTGGAAATCGGCGGGATTGGTGGATTCAGGATGAAAGGACTTATTGACGAAGTAAGAGATCGCGCCGACCACGAACATGATGTCGATGAAGGGCGACACCAGCGGCAGCAAGATTTGGAAGATGATCATGTTGGGCAGGGCGACCCAGCCAAGGGCTCCCTTCTGCTTCACCGCGCCCCTATGCTTATACACGGCCTGCATGATCCCAAACGACCAGCGGAAGCGCTGGCGCATCAGCCCATTCGCTGTGGTAGGAGCTTCGGTGTAGGCGAGGGCGCGGTCCTCGTAGTTCACGCGGTATCCAGCTTGCAGCAAGGCCATCGTGAGATCGGCGTCTTCCGCGACGGTGTCGTGATGGTAGCCACCGGCGGCACGCACATCGGCCGTGCGCCAGGCACCAATCGCTCCGGGAACGACGCTGACGGCGTTCAAGGTATTCAAGGCGCGACGCTCGAAGTTCTGGCTGGTGATGTACTCCAGCGCCTGCCACCGCGTCCAGAGGTTGACCCGATTACCCACCTTGGCATTGCCCGCCATGGCGGCCACGCGGGAGTCGCGGAAATGTGGCACCAGCCTCGAGATGGCGTCAGGCGCAATGATGGTGTCGGCATCGATGCCGACAAACAATTCTTCGGTCACGTGCACCAGGGCGTAATTCAGCGCGTCCGCCTTGCCGGAGTTGGGTTTGGTCAGTACCGTCACGCGGCCGTCAGCAATTTCCTTCCCGAACGCCTCGCGGGTCACCTCCGACGTGCGGTCCTTCGAACCATCGTCGATGACAATCGCGCGCAGGTTGGGATAGTCCGATTCGAGCACCGAGCGGACCGTTCGTTCGATGACCTTTTCCTCGTTATAGGCCGGGATCAATACAGCCACACTCGGCCGGTAGTTGGGATCGACAACGGCGTTGCGGCGGCGGAAGCGATCGAAGCACGCCAACGCACCGACGAGCACCAGCCGCGCACTCATCAGCACGTCGCCCACGAAAAACACAAAGATGATGAACGAGGAAAGCAAGGAAAAGAGCGAAAAGTTTAACCCGTCGATCCAAGAGGCCCAGCGCTCGTTGGTCGAAATGGGCGGCATGATATCTGCCCGGGTCTTGCCCAAGAGGCTGGACACCGGAACGATTTCGTAGCCGCGCTGGTGCAGGCCGTCGATGATCCGGGGCAACGCCGTCAGCGTTTCGCTACGATTTCCGCCACCGTCATGCAACAAAATGATGTTGCCGCAAGTCAGGTTGCCGGGGGCACAGGGCGGCAGGTTTCTGAGCACGTCAGCTACGATCTCATCCGCCGGGCGGCGGGGATTGTCGCGCCAGTCGTTCGGGTCAATCTTGTCGCCGATGGTGATGTAACCCAGTTGTTGCGCCAGTTCAAGCGGTCGCACCTGGTCAGCGGTATCAGGCTCCTGATCAACAGAGTACGGAGGCCGGAACAGAACCGGCTTCACCCCGAGTTTGCCCTCGAAGAAGCGTTCGGTGAGGTTCAGCTCGACCTCAAAATAGCGCTTGGAAATGTTGCTGATATCGGGATGCGTGAAGGTGTGGTTCCCGATCTCGTGACCTTCGGCGTAAATCCGCTTGGTAAGGCTGGGATAGTTCTCCGCCTCTACGCCGATCAGGAAGAAGGTCGCTTGAACACCCTTCTCTTTCAGGACATCGAGAATTTTCGGCGTCCACTGGGGATCGGGGCCGTCGTCGAAGGTGATGGCAATTTTCTTGGGCGAACTGCCGTACATGTCCACCGTGTACGGCGCCGGCAAGCTTTTGAACGTCTCGTCGGTGATGAGATTTGTGTTTGGATCCACGACGATCTGGCGTTCGCCGGGGGAAGGCCTGGTCTGGATGCGCAGGATTTCGCCCTGTCCTTCGATGTCGACATCCTGTCCTGGGGGCACGACGTTGAGCTTGGTGGTGGCCCCGGCTTCACCAGGTTTGTCCCATACCGCCCACAGCGAGCGATCCTCCGAGCCCAGACGCCACAAAGCAAAGGTATCGATGCCCAACGATTGTGCGGCCCGCATCTGGTTCAGCGCCGTCACACCGTCGAGGAACCACACATCGTGGCGAATATTGTTTTCGTCGAGGTAGGCGATGTGAGGATTCATGGCATCGCCGTCGAACTCAACATCCGCTTCAGCCTCCGTGGCTTCGAGCCACGCATCCTGAACCGAGACGTTATGGACCGCCTCCGGCGGCGTGCCTTTCTTTTGGCCTGGCTTCTTCGCCCAGTCGTAACCGTAATTGCCGATCGCGGCGATTATCTTCTCGCGAGGTATGACGGTTAGCGCGTCTTCCAGATTCTGCACGAACCAGTCCTGACCAGCAACGGCTCCAGGCATCCCACCAGGGTAGTGCTGGTCATAGTTCATCAGGATGACGCCGTCAGCAAACTTCGCGACTGCGCTGTAGTCGAACTGCTTATCGTTCACCGGGACGGCGATATACAGCTTGAGTCCCTTGGACTGCAGGTCGCTGTATAGCTCCTGCACCAGGGTCTTGTAATCACGCCGCGACGTCTCCGGAAAAGCCTCAATGTCGAGGGTGATGCCGCGGTACTGGTCGGTGGCCAGGAAGGTCATCAGTTCATTGCGGAAACGCTGCCGCGCTGCCGGATCGGCCAGGAACCTGGCGGTAACCTCGGGCTTCCACTGATTGGTGATGGGATCGAAATTGTTGACCAGCGGCAAAACATCCATCCGCGCTTTTTCGGACTTGAGGAACGGCATGACCTTGTCGTCGACCGGACGTGGCTTGCCTTTGTCGTCCATCAAGTCGAAGAGCACGTTGGTTTCGGTAACGGATTGCAGGCGTCCGTCAGCAGTCAAAGCGTGCAACCATTCGGGAAACAGCAGGTCGATCTGAGGGTAATACTCCTTGAGCGAGGCGAAACTGGCAGCGTCCCATTGCACATAGAAAGCACCACGAATCCCTTCGAGTGAATTCAACACCGCGGGCGTCAGGGGCTGCTTTGCCGCGGAGTGCTGGTTCGAGCCGCGCACGGTCTTGCGCTTCTGGGGTTCCTTCACTGCATGGTAGGGTTTCTTAACTTCGGGAAGGCTCACGCCCGGCACAGAAGATCCCCGAAAAATGGTTACGACAAAAAACGCCACCAGCAACGTAACTACAATCACGCTGGTGTCGAGCACCATCCGGAGACGGCGCCAGCGTTTGCCTTCGGGATCGAAGAAGATTGGCTTCTGGCTGGGCATTTTGCGAGGCGAATCTATCGTAGCTGCATGTGGAAGTCAGAGCAACACGATCGCAGTTCGGGTGGGGTATGCCTCGTTTCTTACTTTAGTTAAACCCGATTTGCGGAAAAACCACTCGCCGGCTGTCCCTGGAGCCGCATCTGGAGTCCAGTGGGTGAGCTTGCACCCGAGACAACTTACGGATGCTATATTCGCCACGTGCGCGAACCTGACGGCAATTCGAGCGCGACGATTGAGCCGCTGCCGTTTTGGCGCGTGCTGCTGGAGCACCGTAAGTGGTTTGCGGCGTTCACCCTGGCAGCCTTGGCCCTGCGGTTGGTGTTCTATTTTCGCTTCCCGCACATCACCGGCGATTCGCTGATCTACGGTGACATCGCGCGTAACTGGCTCGATCACGGCATCTTCGGGTTGACCCACGCCGAGGGCGTTCGTCCCACTTGGATTCGATTGCCCGGCTACCCGGCTTTTCTGGCGCTGTGTTTCACACTCTTCGGTCGAGAACATTACCACGCCGTCTTGCTGGTCCAAATCGCGGTGGACATCGCCGGCTGCTTCGTCATCGCCGACCTGGCGCGGCGGACCGTCTCGACGAAGGCTGCGCAATTTGCGTTCGCCCTGGCGGCGCTTTGCCCGTTCACGGCGAATTACACTGTCGCTCCTTTGGCGGAGACTCTCAGCATTTTCTTCACTGCGGTTGTGCTGGACGCTACGGTTGCCGGATTCATGCGCACCGATGACAACTCGTCGTCGTGGAAGGCATGGGTTTGGTGCGGGCTGGCGGTGTCGGCGGGGATTCAGTTGCGTCCCGACGGCGGAATTCTGCTGGCAGCGATTGGCCTGTTTCTGCTGTGGCGGATGTGGCAGAGGCCGGCGCAGAGGACTCAGCTCTTCTGGGCGGGAACGCTGGTGCTGGTAATTTCCCTCGCGCCGCTGGTTCCGTGGACGGTGCGCAACTGGCGCCAATTCCATAAGTTCGAGCCGCTAGCGCCCCGCTATGCCAGCGATCCGGACGAGTTCGTTCCCGATGGCTTCGACCGTTGGGTGCGCACCTGGATGGTGGATTACGTTTCCACGGAAGAGTTTTACTGGCAGATTCCAGGCAGCGATGTCGACCCCGCCCTGTTACCCTCGCGCGCCATTGATAACGACCAGGAACAGCAGCAGACTCAGGCCATCTTCGACGATTATGCCAAGTCCCACTTTGTGGGACCTGAGTTGAATGCGCGTTTCGAGCAGTTGGCAAAACAACGAATTCAGCGTCACCCGCTGCGCTATTACGCGTGGCTGCCCGCGTTGCGAATTTCCGACATGTGGCTGCGCCCGCGAACGGAAATGCTTCCGCTGAATTCGCGGTGGTGGGAATTTGCCGACGACACCCAGGATTGCGTGCTGGCGACGATCTGGGGCGCGATCAACCTGCTATTTCTCGCGGCTGCCACCATGGGCGTTATTCGCGGTCCGCGACCGCGCTTTCTCGGTTTGATGTTGTTGTTTGTGCTGTTGCGGTCAGCATTCCTGGGGACTCTCGAAAACCCTGAGCCGCGCTACACGCTGGAGTGCTATCCAGTGGTGCTGCTTCTGGCCGCGGCATGGATCTCAGGATGGAAACGTTGGTCGAGAGCTGAGTTGTAGTCGCGCATCGCTACAGCAGGATATTGTCGATCAGCCGCGTCGATCCCACCCAGGCCGCCACAGCGATCAGCGTGCCGTGCGACACGGAGTCCACCGGTTCCAACGTGTCGGCATCCACGATCGTGAAGTAGTCAAGCTTGGCCGCGGGTTCAGAAGCAATGGTGCGCGTTCCGATCTGAGCGAGTTCCCTCGCATCACGCACACCTGCATTGACAGCCTGTTTCACCTGCTGCAAGGACCGGCTCAACACCAGCGCCTGCTGCCGCTGCTCTCGATTGAGATACGCGTTGCGCGAACTCATGGCCAAGCCGTCGGGCTCACGCACGATGGGACACACCACGATCTCCACATCCATATCGAGGTCGCGGACCATCTTACGCAGTACCGCCACCTGGGCTGCGTCCTTCTGCCCGAAGAATGCGCTGTCTGGGCGAACAATCTCGAACAGTTTGCAGACCACGGTAGTGACGCCCCGGAAATGTCCAGGTCGAGATCCTCCATCCAGCCTGCCGCTGAGGTCGGCGACCTCGACGCTGGTTTTAGCTCCCGTTGGATACATCTCCGAAACTGAGGGAACGAAGAGGAAGTCCACGCCGAGGCTGAGCAGTAACGCGGCGTCGCGCTCGAGAGTGCGCGGATACTTGGCGAAGTCTTCCGTGGGTCCGAATTGCAGTGGGTTGACGAAGATCGACACGGCGGTCAGGTCGCACTGCGATCTTGACTCACGCACCAGCGACAGATGACCTTCATGTAACGCGCCCATGGTGGGCACCAGGCCCAAGCGCTTGCCGTCCCGCGATACCACGCGGCATGCGGTCTTCATCCCGATAATGGTTTCGATTTGCTGCAATCTCTTCTCTCGTCGACTAGAGTTTTGGAGGTGACGATGCCTGGGGCGGTTCGCTATTCGGCGGCGACGCCGGCGCAACTGGGTCGGTCGCACCGACAGGAGGCTCGACTTCCGGCAAAGTCCAGCTATCCAATATGCGCGAGAATCCCGGCTGCATCCGAAGCAGCGACGACGGCGCGCATTTCAGCGCCACCGAATATATTTCTTCGTCAGGGCCTTCCACGAAAACAAGTTCCTCAATCCACTCCCGCCCGCCGGGCATTTCGACGTAGTGCAGCTTTACCAGCTGAGCGGGCTTGCCATCCACCCGGCGCCGCTGGCGCTCCAGGGTCTCGAAGCTTTGCCCGCCTTCGCGCACACGCGAGACGGCCTGCTCGATTGCCTGATCGATCGTGACAGCCTCGCCAGCACTTTGCGGAGGTGGAAACACCAACGCGACCGTGACTTCATCCCAGAACTCGCGTTCCTGTTTTTGCGGCGGAGCGACAACTACGCCGTTGCCGTCGAAAACTTCGCCCAACAGGCTCCACGACGCCGGATACTTAAAACAAAAGCCTGTCTCGCCGTGACAGTATTTCTTCAAGGGAACCGGCTTCTGAGGCGGCTTGGAGGCGGTTTGCGCACTCGCTAATGCACATGATCCCATTGCCAGCGCCAGCAGCAAGCACTTCCGGAGGTGAACCTGCATGCTCCTAGACTTGCATGGCGCGCTTGCGATCCGCAATAGCTTGCAGCGTCGAGAGCGTGTCCTTGGGCAGGTGATACGACTCCTCGTCGGAGGGATAGCTCCCCGACTTCACGTCGGTTTTGAAAGCGTGCACCGCGTTGGTGATCGTGGAACCCAGATCAGCGTAACGCCGCACAAACTTGGCGGGCGGAGCGAAGGTCAGCCCCAGAACATCATGGAAAACCAGGACCTGGCCATCGCACTCTGGGCCGGCGCCGATGCCGATGGTCGGAATCTCGATCTCCTGGGTTATCAGCGCGGCCACTTCGCGTGGGATGCCTTCCAGCACCACGCAGCACGCCCCGCAACGCTCCAATGCGAGCGCGTCATGCATGAGTTGTTCGACAGCCTTCAGCGACTTGCCCTGTACCTTGTATCCGCCCATGGCGTGCAGGGACTGCGGAGTCAGTCCGATGTGTCCGACCACGGGAATCTCGGCGTCCACCAGCCGTTCGACCAACTGGGCGCGCTTTTCGCCGCCTTCGATTTTGACGGCCTCGGCGCCGTCCTTAATAAACCGGGCAGCATTGCGGATGGTCTCCTCGCCACTCACGTGGTAGGAGGCGAAAGGCATGTCGGCCACCAGGAATGCGCGCTTCACCCCCCGGCGCACCGCGCGGGTGTGGTGCAACATTTCCTCGACGGTCACGGGAAGCGTGTTGTCGTAGCCCAGCATGACCATGCCGAGCGAGTCGCCTACCAGGATCATGTCGATTCCGGCCTCATCGACCAGACGCGCGCTGGCGTAGTCGTAGGCCGTCAGACAGGTGATCGGCTCGTGTCTCTGCTTTTTGTCGAGAAGAGTGGAAGAGGTGATCTTGGCGCGGAAGTCGCCGGTAGTGATGCTCACGATGTCCTCCAGTACAGTTCCGCAATCGCGGATACCGCCTGATTGGCTTGTCACAAGGCCGTGTGACCTAAGGTGACCAACCGCGACGAGTTTACACCCGCAGGACAGCTAGTTACCACCTATTTCGGGGGAAACAGGCTTATGGGGACGCCAGTCCCAAATTGGGAACGGCCGATTCATTCGCCGCTGGAGTGGTCATG
>DATBZX010000045.1:0-3575 GCA_036512955.1 Terriglobales bacterium | reverse complement strand
CAGGACGGCGTGAAGGGAACTCGGGTCGCATTCTTGCGGGAAGTGAGCAACCCGTCACAAACCAGAGAGGGGTTCGTCGAGATGGTCAAGCAGGCGCGTCAAGAGTAAATCACCTCGTCGCTGGTTCAATTTCCGCGGGCTTGAGGCAAAGGCAAACAGCGTAGACTGTCGGCGTGGAGCATCTCGTTGCATTAAGCCAACTCGGAGGCATCGTCGTGGCGTGGAAATGCTCCGGGTGCGGCGAGATATTTCTGGAACCGACATTGGGGACCACCCCCGAAGAAAAGGGAACAGTCCTGACCGACGAGTTCTTACGCCACCTTGGCAAAGCCACAAAGAAAACACGGGACACTGAAACCTTGAATGGGTGGATCCGTCCCGCTTGAATCGATTTGCTTTTGCGATAGCCTGGGAGATACTTAATGCGCCTGTCTCACATGCGCCATTTCGGGGAGTGTGATCTCGGGTGCGGGCCGCTTCTGGGGGAGGGGCGGCCTTTCTGGCGCTCGTATCCAGAATCGCCCGACTTTCATGGGATTTCTGCCCGTCTCCAATCCCATAAGCTTTTCGCTAACTTCACTCGGTTTCTCCTCCCACCAGCGCTGGGCAGGCCGTAAGTGCTTTTGTCGTCGCGGACCGTAATGACTTCACCACTACCAAGGTTCTTCGGAAATTTGTGCTTATTTACCTGCTGGGCAGGAGATGCTGGGTGACAATTCGGCATTGAAGTGCGGGCCAACTCAGGACCTTCAGCTGCGAAGGAGTTATGTGTCTGTATCTGAACGCGTAGCGATAGCCGGGGTAACTGGGTACATCGGTGGCCGTCTTGCCCCTCGATTGCTCGATCACGGCTATGCAATCCGGTGTCTGGTGCGGTCACCAGCCAAACTGCAGAATCGCTCGTGGGTCACTGATCCAAACGTTCAAATCAGACTGGCAGACTTGGCCGACGAAACGTCTCTGACCCGCGACTTGAAAGGATGCGAGGCAGCGTATTACCTCGTCCATTCCATGATGTCTGCGGGATCCGACTACGCCGAGCACGATCATCAATTGGCTTTGACATTCGCACGCGCGGCCAGGAATGCCGGGGTCAAACGAATCATCTATCTCGGTGGACTGGGGGAGACCGGCCCGGATTTGAGTGAGCATCTATCATCGCGCCGTGAAGTAGAGGAAGCGCTTGCCTCAACTGGCGTGGCAGTCACGGTGCTGCGTGCGGCCATGATCATTGGATCAGGCTCCGCATCCTTCGAAATCCTGCGCTACTTGGTGGAACGATTGCCTGTCATGGTCACCCCAAAATGGGTTAGCACCCCATGTCAGCCTATCGCGGTTAGAAATGTCATCGGTTACCTGGTCGGTGTCCTCGCGGTACCGGAGACCGCGGGCGGCGTATTCGACATTGGCGGACCGGACGTGTTCTGTTACCGCGACATCATGCGCATCATGGCGGAAGAACTCGGTCTGCGGCGCCGTCTGATTATTCCTGTACCCGTGTTGACGCCACGCCTGAGCTCTTACTGGATTCAGCTGATCACACCCTTGAGCAACACCATTGCCAGCCCTTTGGCGGAGGGACTGAAGAATCCAGTGGTATGTCGCGACAGTCGCATTGCCAGTCTCATTCCCCAGGAACTTCTGGGCGTCCGCGAAGCCATACACGCGGCTCTCAACAAGATGGCTGAACACAACGTGGAAACCAGTTGGTCGATGGCTGGTCCCATTCCAGGCGACCCAGACTGGGCAGGAGGAACCGTCTTCCGTGACGTTCGGCAGATCACCGTGGAAGCACCTGCGTGGGCGGTCTTTCGATCCGTGTGCAGGGTTGGCGGTGGGAACGGTTGGTACGCCGCTGATATTCTCTGGAAGATCCGCGGATGGATAGACCAATTGGTTGGCGGCCCGGGGCTGCGACGAGGGCGAAGGGATTCAGAAGTCGTCGGATACGGAGAGGCGCTGGACTTCTGGCGCGTGGTGGGTTTCGAGCGCGACCGCCGCCTGGCCTTGCGCGCCGAGATGAAGCTACCGGGTGAAGCGCTGCTTGAGTTCCGGATTGAGGCGCTCAATGATCGCCAATGTGTTTTGCACCAGTCGGCGTTATTTCGCCCGCGAGGCTTGTTCGGCTTGGCTTACTGGTACAGCGTGCTGCCCTTTCACGCCATCGTTTTCAGGGGCATGCTAAGAGGCATCGAACGGGAAGCGCTCAAGATTGCGACCAGTCCCCAGAATATGGTTTCACAAGGTTCGACATGACCCGCGATGACTGCGGGGACCTGGACCGGGAGGCGTCCGTGCCCGCATAGCCCATCATCTCAGGCTCTCACGCCGGCCTCACTGGCACATCGACTACTTGAGAGCGCATACCCGGGTCGAAGAAATCTGGTACTGTCTCGACGATCAGCGTTTAGAGCATATCTGGGCGAAACGCATCGGATTGGCTGAAGGAGCCTCAGTTCCTCTTGTCGATTTTGGATCCACCGATTGCCGATGCGAGTCTCACCTCTTCTTCTTCCGGCAACGACCGTCGCGTGAGCGATTCAGGCAAGTGCTAGGGACGCGCTTCAGGATTGCTTTTTGCTCGCGCCGTAGAACGTGACCTCGCCATCGACAACGACCGCCACGAACCTGTTGCTTTCTGCGTCCTTGAATTGCACGACATGATGACCGCTGCGAGCCAACTGTCCCCATCGGCTCGGTTTCTCCGGATTCTGCTCGATGGCTTCATATTCGTGGCCCTCAACACTGAATGCGGCGGTTTTCAAATGCTGTCGACTTGTGCGGCGGACGGGTGTGGATATCCCGCCTACGCTAACCGAAGTACCGGTCATCAGCTCCGTGGCGATCGACTTTAGGGTCTCGGCCTCTATCATTGGTTCACGCCTCGCTAGAACTTCAGCCCCAAAGCCTTGGTGGTGAACTCCACCAATGGCGACATCTTTCGGCATGCGGAGACAAAATCCCGCATCAGTTTGGCGCTGCAGATTTGCTCCTCGCTGAGCGGAACCGACGTGACAAAGTCCTTCATCTTCAGGTCGTCGATAAAGGGGTGGGTAGGATCGAATCCACGCGGCGGCCGCGATAGTTTGTCCCCCTCAAGAATCAGCTTCTTCCGGACTTTGGCCCACTGCTCCATATCGTGCGCAATAGCCGTCCGCACTCTAGTCAGAGCCCGGTTGTCCGGATGCCAGATGCCTGCCGCAACGAAGCAACCGTCTGGCTCAAGGTGCAGATAGAAAACCGGAGCATGAGCATCCTTGCCGCTGGCATGAGAAAAGTGAATGCCGACGTGAGTTTTGAAAGGACGCCCGTCAGGTGAGAAGCGCGTGTCGCGATAGATGCGAAACAGGGAGCCGCGGGTAGGCCGCGCATCGGCGACGAAGTGGGGACTGATCCTGCCCAGGTAGGGCGCAAACCCGCTGATGAACGACAGTGCTGGTTCGACAATGGACGTTTGGTATCGCGCCTTGTTCTTTGCGAACCACTCGCGGTGGTTGTGCCGCTTTAGCTGCCGCAGAAATACGAAGACTTCTGGGCTGAAGAAAGCCGTGTCAGCCATCAAAATTCCCCCGGTG
>DATBZX010000044.1:0-2868 GCA_036512955.1 Terriglobales bacterium | reverse complement strand
AGGTTGCGGGCCCGGAGCAAATCTTCAAGCGACCCGACGAGTTGAGGAGTTTGCGGGGCACCGGTGGTGAAGTCCGTCCACTCCGCCGGGATCAGCGACTTGCTCCCGTCCGGCAAGATCAGAACGAACTGCAGGCGGCCGCGCATGTGCGCCTGCCGGAGGACCTCCAGAGACTGTCCTTCGAACGGGTGATGCGGGCGGGTGATCGTCACTCGCTCGGGAAGGTCTTGATGATGGGTAGTGTGTGGTGGCTTCCTTCGACAACATGAGTCACGAATGGACGATGCGTTTCATCCAACACCGAGTTGCCGACAAGCGAATTCACCGCCTGATCCAGAAATGGCTGAAAGCGGGGGTAAGCGAAGACGGCGAGTGGTCGGAGACGACGATAGGGACACCACAAGGGGCAGTAGTGACTCCCCGAACGCAAAAGATAACTTCGAATTTGAGCGGCGGCTGGAATTTCGACGGAAATCGGGTGCGTATTGACGCATGTCGTATACGGTTGTATGTTTATGACAGATGCCACGCGCGAGCGAGTCCCAGAAGGCCGAGCGCCTCAATCGCGCACGCGACCTATTGCTGCATGTCGATCAACTCTCCGATGCGGTCGAGCAGTTGGCGCGGGACTGCTCCATATCGCCGCGTCAAGCCTATCGCTACCTCGAACAAGCTCAGCGCCTGAAACAACCGGTCCCGCCAAGCGAAGCCAAACTGGCATTCACGGTGAAGCTCCCACACAGCTTGGTCCGGCGCGTCCGCACGTTTGCTGCGGCCAAAGGATTGTCCATCAGCGAGGTGGTCAGCCGAGCGTTGCTCGCGCTGCTGCCGCGAGGACGAGGGCGTGGGTGAGCCGAAGCCAATTCGGCAACACACTCTGCAGTTGGAATATCGGTTCGACCGTTTGTTGCCAGACAAGCTTGCACACGTGTATCAGTTGCTCGTGCCGGATCGACGTCAGCCAATCGGAGGCGATCATCCGAAACCAGCGAATCCAACGACAGGAGTGAATGATGAACAAGCCAGCAGCCATTTATGCGCGCGTGTCCTCGGATCGCCAGAAGGAGAATCACACCATCGCCAGCCAGACGGCGGCGTTGATCGAATACGCGCAGAAGAACGGATACGGCGTGCCGCCGGAATGGGTATTCCAGGACGAAGGCTATAGCGGAGCCATCCTGGTGCGGCCGGGATTAGAGGCGCTGCGCGATCTGGCGGCGGAAGGTCAGATCGCCGCGGTGCTGGTCTACTCGCCAGACCGGTTGAGCCGAAAGTACGCCTATCAAGTCTTGCTCAGCGAGGAACTGTCTTGTTGCGGGGTGGAGTTGATCTTTCTGAAGGCGCCCGCCGGAGCCACGCCGGAGGATCAACTCCTGGTGCAGTTTCAGGGCATGATCGCCGAATACGAACGCGCCCAAATCGCCGAGCGGTGCCGGCGCGGCAAAAAGCACATGGCGCATCAGGGCGGGGTGAACGTGCTTTCCGGCGCGCCTTTCGGCTACCGCTACGTGAAGAAGAGCGACACCTCGGCAGCATTCTACGAGGTGATGGAGGCCGAGGCCAAGGTGGTGCGAATGGTGTTTGAGATCTATACCCAACAGGGACTCAGTATCAACGCCATCGCTCGTTTATTGAATGAGCGCCAGGTCGCGACACGGACGGGCAAAGGCCGCTGGGAACGATCCACCGTTTGGGGCATGCTACGCAATCCCGCGTATCGGGGAACTGCTTGCTATGGCAAGACCGAACAGCGGCCCAGGCAACGTGTCACGCGCCCTCTCCGTCAACGGAAAGCCTTGCCGAGTCGCGACGTTGGTGGTCATGAGCGTCCCCGCGCGGAGTGGATTGAGGTCCCTGTGCCTGCGTTGGTGAATGAAGAGATGTTCGCGCTGGCGCAAGAGCAGTTGGAAAAGAACAAACGTCATTCGCCGCGGCGCACCATCGAGCCGACCTTGCTGCAAGGCATGCTGGTGTGCGAACAGTGCGGCTACGGCTTGTACCGCACATCCACCCACACATCGAAACAAAAACTCAACTACTATCGCTGCATCGGTTCCGATGGATATCGACGGCTGAACGGGCCGGTTTGTACGAATCGGCCAATCAGACAAGATTATCTGGATCAGTTCGTGTGGAGCGAGATCATCCGGCTGTTGGAAGATCCTGGGCTAATCCAAACCGAAATCGATCGCCGTCGCGAGGCCGCACAAAATGCGGACCCGTTGCGCAAGCGAGAAGAGGAATTGCGCCGGGAACAGGCTCGCGTGGAGAAGAGCAGCGAGCGCCTGGTGACAGCCTACCAAGAGGGATTGCTGACCCTTCCCCAACTACGGCAAAGGATGCCGTCATTGCAGAAACAAACACAGGCAGTCGAATCGGAATTACAATCTCTGAAGATGGCGGCAGTGGACGAAGCAAAATACCTACAACTGGCAGAGAGCTTGGCGGGGTTTCGCAGTAAACTGCGGGTACGAGCCGAGGCGATGGACATCGTCGTGCGACAGCAGATTCTGCGACTGCTGGTGAAGGAAGTCCTCGTGGGGGGCGACACCATTACGCTGCGGCATTCGATTCCGATTCCGCAATCCGGGCCAGGGTCAAACGGATCCCCGGTGCCATCTTCCGGCGTCACCGGATCAAGGCCGAACCCAGGTTATCTTTTGCGTTCGGGGAGTCATCACCCCGCCTTGGGGAGTCCCCTTGCGTGGCCGACTCCATTGCTCCGGGTTGCCCTCCTCACCCGGCTCTCGGGGTCCCCTCTGGGGGCGGGGTCTCCAGCCACATCCGGATCAGCTTGAGGACGCTCCGGTCCACCACTCGCATGCGCACACAAGCCAGAAGCTTGTCGCGCGGAATCGAATCGAAGTA
>DATBZX010000043.1:0-5966 GCA_036512955.1 Terriglobales bacterium | reverse complement strand
CTCATTGTTTCATCACTCTTCTCGATCGTCGCATATCGGCGGGAGCCGAAGTTACGTATTACGATAGATGTTTGCCACAGAAAATCGCAGCTCTTTCAGAGATTGCACTATTTGCAGCTCTCAGCGAAAGTGAAATTCAGGGACTGGCGCAACGGGCTATGGAGAGGCGATTCGCTCCGGACGAAATGCTCTTCTGGGAAGGAGAGCCGTGCGACGGCATCTTTCTGATCGTTCAGGGGAGCGTGAAGATATTTCGGACATCTCCTGCTGGACGCGAGGTAATGCTGGCAATTGAGACTGCGCCTGCGACCGTGGCCGAGTTGCCGCTGTTCGATGGCGGGCCGTACCCTGCATCCGTGCGGGCGGTGGACCCAGTGGTCTCCCTATTCATCAACAAGAACGACTTCCAACAGGTTTGCCGGCAATACCCAGACGTCGCGCTAAAAGTCTTAGCCGTCGTGGGGCGGCGACTGCGGCACCTCGTGGGTCTGGTTGAAGCCATGACATTCGGAAGTGTCACCCAGAGGCTGGCACGGCTGCTCTTGGACACATCCAAGGGAGTGGGCACCGAGAGCTTCGACCTCCCGTTGACCCATCAGGAGCTTGCTTCCCGGCTGGGAACAGTGCGGGAGGTGGTCTCCCGGAATTTGGCGCGCTTCCGCGGCGAAGGGCTGATCCGTATTCAAGGGCACGAGGTGCAGATCGTGAACCGCCCGGGACTTGAACAAGAGGCGGAGTCTCAGGGCTGAAGCGCAAGAGCCCTCGGAAACAGAATATTGTTTTCGAGATGAATGTGCATATGAAGATCGCGCTCAAGCGACCTAAAGTCCTTGAAAAGCGCCCGGTAGGTATGACAGGCATGAGATGGAATCTCGTAATTCCTAGTAATCTTACGGATCCGGTCCAATGAAGCGCCCGCGCTTTCGTGCTCGGCCAGCATGATGTTGATCGGATTTGCGAATCTTCCAAACGGAAATGGAGGACGGTTGGCGCCTCTCGCAGCTCGTTCCGACTCCTCAATGGCGGGGAAAAGCATTCGCTCCTCCTTGTGCATGTGCACTTCGAGTTCTCCCTTTAGCAGGAATACTATCTCCGGCAGAGGAGCCAGCGTAGAGGCGTCGCGCTGCCGGTAAGTTGCATAGACTACAGCCAACCGCTTCTGGATTCTCGGCAATTCGAGCCTCAGGTACTCGTGATGCACTGAAACGATGTGGCAGATCAGTGCGGCGAGCGGCTCTGCCTTCCAGTCGCGTGTCCCTGGCGCAGTGGAGAGCATCGTGTCACCGATGGCTTGAAGAAGCCCTTCCGGGTCCACTCCGGCCGAGCGGCAGGCTTCCGTGATGGACTGCTCTCCACCCCAGCAATAGTCTATTCCGAAATCCTCCAACACCCGAATCGATGCCATGGAGGCCGCAGCAATTTCTCCCACCTTGCTATTCGAACGGAGTTCCATGAGACGTCCTTCCACAGCGATATTGCGCTCTTCGCGCTCCAATTGATGTGACTGCTGTCACCGGGGCAGGAATCGCGCAACTTCCCCTTGGGCCAATGTGTGCGGGTTTTTGACTGAGCCAGGGTAGCTCGACAAGCCGGGTTTCGTCCCTGATTCTGGCCAAGTTCTTCGACCGTTGCAGTCACGGACCCCACGTTCTTGCTCCATCACATTTTTGGGCTGCAAACGCATTATGTATCGTGGTACGATATAACTATGGAGGCTGCGCAGGATCTCTCTAGCGACCAATACCTTGATCTAGCCGAGTTCCGAAGACAGATCCGACGATTCCTTCACTTCAGCGAGATGACTGCGAAAGAACACGGTCTTGAGGCGCAGCAACACCAGCTACTGCTTGCGGTACATGGCCTTCCGGAGGACGTAAAGCCGACTATTAGAGAGATCGCCTCCCGGTTATTCATTCAGCATCACAGCGCGGTAGAACTGATCAATCGGCTGGAGCACACAGGCGCGATTGCGAGACATCCTGGTCCTGACGATAAGCGCGAGGTGTGGGTCCGCCTAACGCCGGCAGGCCGTGCGGCCCTCCGTAAACTGGCACTGGCGCATCGAACTGAGCTTGAACGTTCCGGTCCTGAACTGGCGTACGCGCTGAATTCCATCCTGCGAGATTCCAAGGGGAAAATGGCATCGTGAGTAAACATCACAAACAGAGTTCGCAAAAACTCGGCGATTTCACCACAACTGCGCGAGTGGTGCCGATTTCGTTGCTCGCGATCGGCATCGGGATCTTGAGCACTTTCGTGGCATGGGCGTTGCTTCGTCTCATCGCCTTTTTCACGAACGCCTTCTACTACGGGCGGATCAGCACCGCACTTGTTTCTCCAGCCGGAAACCATCTAGGCTGGTTTTCAGTTCTAGTTCCCGTGGCCGGTGGCCTCGTTATCGGCTTCATGGCATATTATGGCTCCGAGCGCATTCGCGGTCATGGTATTCCCGAGGCTCTTGAATCTATTCTGATTAACGGCAGCAAAGTACAGCCACGGCTGGCGATTCTGAAGCCTATCTCCTCAGCAATCTCGATCGGATCAGGCGGTCCGTTCGGAGCCGAAGGCCCGATCATTATGACTGGGGGAGCCATCGGATCGGTAATCTCGCAACTATTTCACTTGACCGCGGCTGAACGAAAGACGCTTCTGGTTGCGGGTGCGGCTGCGGGCATGTCTGCAACATTTGCCACTCCCATTGCGGCGGTGCTGCTAGCCGTTGAACTGTTGCTGTTCGAATGGAAGCCACGGAGCGTGATACCGGTGGCTCTGGCGAGCGCCGCAGCAGGCGCGGCTCGCCGATACATTCTGGGCCTGGGCCCGCTCTTCCCGGTACCGCAACACGCGATTTTTCTTGGCCCACAGGGCTTGGCGGGATGTGTCATTGCGGGCCTTCTGGCGGGTTGCCTTTCATGCCTGTTGACGCTGGGCGTGTATGCAGCGGAAGACTCATTCATGAAGCTACCAATTCATTGGAAGTGGTGGCCTGCGATTGGCGGCCTCGCAGTCGGATTGGGCGGGATGATCTTTCCGCAGGCATTAGGCGTTGGCTACGATACAATCCAGTCGCTGCTCCAAGGCGACGTGCCACGCGCTGTGATCGCAGGCGTGTTGCTGGTCAAATCGGCAATCTGGGTAATTTCGCTGGGATCGGGAACGTCCGGTGGTGTACTGGCGCCTCTACTCATGATGGGGGCGGCGCTGGGGGGCGTTGAAGCGACCTTCCTGCCAAACGAGGGTGCTGGTTTTTGGCCGCTGGTCAGCATGGGGGCGATTCTTGCCGGCACTATGCGGGCGCCGTTCACGGCGATTCTCTTTGCGCTGGAACTGACCCACGACATTAATGTACTGCTTCCACTGCTAGTGGCCGCAATCCTGGCTCATGCAACCACCGTGCTGCTGCTGAAGCGGTCCATCCTGACTGAAAAGGTTGCGCGCCGGGGATTTCATCTTACCCGCGAGTATGCGACGGACCCGCTTGAGGTCCTATTTGTACGGGAAGTCATGCGGACGAACCTGGTGGTGCTTCCGGCAGGGGCAACGGTAAATGAGCTACGCGATACGCTGATCCGCGAGCCGGCCCAGCGCGGACAGCACCTCTATCCGGTAGTGGACAACGAAAGACGTATTAGAGGCGTGATTACTCGCAAGCAATTGCGTGAACTCACTGAATCCGCGGTGTCAGGAGTTTCTCTAGGTGATGTACTGGTAGAACCCATTGTGGCTCACCCGGATGAGCCGTTGCGCGTTGTGGTCCTTCGCATGGCCGAGACAGGTTTTACACGTCTTCCGGTAGTCGACAGCGATACAGGGCAATTATCTGGAATGATATCGGTCCATGACTTGTTGATGGCTCGCGTGCGAAACCTCAATGAAGAACGACATCGCGAACGGGTGTTGCGACTACGTCTTCCATTCGGGAACCGCGCCACCTTGACCAGAGATTAAGACACAATTCACTTGCCACCGTCAAACGCGTTTGCGACGGCACCGCGGGCTCTTGATGGCGGTACGCGCCTGACAACATGCGCGAGGCGAACGAAGCCGCTCCGCGCGAACTCAGACCGCCGGTCCCGGATTGAACTGCGATTCGGCCGGGATTCGGGTCCCCGGCCTTGGCAGCTTCCTCCAATTCCGTCATCAGCCGGGCCCCTCCGGATAAGCCGACCATCCTGGGCTTGAGGTGCCCATCGGCTGCCCAGCGGCGCATTCACTACCTGATTTCATGGACTTGGCGCGTACCGTGTTGATGGGAGGACATTATCGACCGAAGAAGCCTATTCCTGGGGCGGCCGCTTCGGTCGCTGTCCCATCCGTCCGTCAGGTGTCGGATTTGCGATCCAAGTCGGAAACCGTTTTTGATTTCTCGGCCGAAACTCGTATCGATACGTAATCACGTTCCGGCCCGGAGAAATTCAACCCCGTGCTCATAGCCGTACCCTGCTGTTTTGACGCCAAGCCCATAGCGGCGTCACTCCGAGCCGTAGACAAAATCGGTATGGCCAGGAACGGAGGCTTTTGAACAACATTGCCGGGGTGACGCCTGCATTGAGAGAATAGTACGTTCCGAAGGGCACAAAACCATAGCGCCCCGCGCGAGTAGGATGCTCCGGCCTCGCGCGGTAAGAGTTGCGGCGCCATCCAACACGATGATCGAATCCGGACCATGGGCCGCCTGGCCCAGGTATTGCCTTGCCCGTCGCCAGGTCGATGCGGCTCAACTCGAAGTCGTCAGACGGGATATGGGGTTGTGCCAACCACCGTCTGAAGCGATAATCGCATCAGCCTCTCTCGGCCCCCAACTTCGGCGCTTATAGGGGCGAGCCTTGTGGTGCCCCTTCAGGACTGGGTCGACCACCGACCAGGCGGCCTCCACCGCGTCCTCACGAGTGAAGAGTGCTCCATCGCCGGTCAGGGCATCACCCAAGAGCCGCTCGTAGGGCGCTTCCTCTCCCGTCTGTTCCTCGAACAGGTAGAGCTCTCGCTGCTCCCCGACGAACTCCTTCCCGGCGACTTTGACGCGAGCTGCGATGGCGATTGCCGAGTCGGGAGAGACCCGGAAGCGCAGGTAGTTGGCCGGGCCAGCCGGCGGCGCTGAGTCGGCGAAAAGCCTCTGCGGCGGCGGTTTCAGCTCCACCAGGACCTCGGTCGCGGTTTCGGCGAGATACTTTCCGGAGCGCAGGTACCACGGCACTCCCTCCCAGCGCCACGAGTCAATAAAGAGCCGCATGGCGCAGAAGGTTTCGACGTCGGAGTTCTTCGCCACGCCTTGCTCCTTCCGGTAGCCAGCATACTGGCCGCGCACCAAGTCGTCGCGCTTGAGAGGGCGCATGGCTTGAAAGACCTTGGCTTTTTCGGTTTGCACGGCTCCGAAGTCCCTATCCGACGGGGGCTCCATGGCGAGCAGCGCGACGACCTGGAAGAGGTGGTTCTCCACCACGTCGCGCAGACAGCCGGCGGTTTCGTAAAACGACCCGCGGCTCCCGACGCCGAAATCCTCGGATAGGGTTACCTGGACGCTGGCTACGTAGTTGCGGTTCCAGATCGGCTCCAGGAACGAATTGGCGAAGCGGAAGTAGAGGATATTCATGATCGCCTCCTTTCCTAGGAAATGGTCGATGCGGAAGATCGAGTCTTCCGGGAACACCGTCCGCGCGACGCGATTGAGCTCCCGCGCGGAGGCCAGGTCGCGTCCGAACGGCTTTTCGACAATGACGCGTGCATGCGCGGCCAAGTTCGCAGCACCTAGTCCTTTGATCACCATCTCGAAGAGCGAGGGCGGGATAGCGAGGTAGTGCGCCGGGCGCCGAGCGCTACCCAGCGCGCTCTTTATCGCCGTGAACGTGTTCGGATCATCATAGTCCCCGCTCACGTACTTGAGCAGGGACAGAAGATGGTGGAGGGCACGCTGGTTGTCGACCCCGCCCGATCGTTCTATGCTTTCCGTCACGCGCTTGTGCAGACGG
>DATBZX010000042.1:0-24402 GCA_036512955.1 Terriglobales bacterium | reverse complement strand
TCTTCTTTGCGTACTGCTCAAACCCGTTCGCCATCGCCAGTGTCTGCTGTTGCATCGCTCTACCAGCCCTCCGCCAAATTTCCTCTCAATCTAAACCGCAGATCGGTGGAAATCGGAGTACTTGTTCAGAGTCTCCTTAGGTGAGCGTACTTCGGCCAAGGCTGATGTTCCATGTTGGAACTGCACAGGTTACTTTCGTTCCGCCTGAAAGCCGAATCTTCTTGCCGTCCGCTTGCTGGCTCCTCTATACCTTCACCGAGGATCGAAGGATTTGTGTGCCCTCACCTCGCGGCCCAGGCCGCCGCTGTCCGCAGGTCTTTGACAACTCGCCGTCGGTCACTCGTGCAATCACTCAAATTTCGACTACTCTTATGCGTGACATAGTGTTGTAGTTATGTATAACAGTTGCTGAAAGTTTTCTATGATTTACTAACTAACTGATGAATAATGGTATTAAGTACATAGGTTTTGTGTTGTAGTTATGTATAACATAAAAAATGCATGAGACTTCCACGTTTGTCATGGACTCTGAGCGGAACGGCTCCGTCTGTCGCGTACCCTACATCCTGCCCTGAGCTCGTCGAAGGGTTCGCGTCCTGTCGTTGGGCGCTAACCTGGGTTCAAGGGAATTCGGAACCCTCGCCTACTGAAACGCCCTCAGCGCCGAGGTCTGGTCGTCGTGCACGTCGAACACGGTGTAGAGGCGCGTGACCTGCAGCAGGTTGCGGACGTTTTTGTTGAGGTTCATCAGCTTGAGTTCGCCGCCCTGGTTGCGCAGTGTGGTGTAGTTCATCATCAACTCGCCGATGCCGGAACTGTCAATATGAATCACTCCGCCCATGTTGAGCAGAATCTTGTTGTAGCCATCACGCATCAATTGCTGCACCACTTCGCGCAATCGGCCAGTGGCTTCGCCGAGACGAAGCTGTCCGCTGATGTCCATGATGGCCACTCCTTCCACCAGTCGAGTGCTGACTTGAATCGTCATGTACAGTCTCCCATGGCAGGCCGGCCCAACCGCCCGATTGAGTTATCAAATGATTCGCTGTGACCGGCTCAGTTGGATCTCACCCTCGTTCCTGACATTCTGTGCCGTGCAATGAGATAAAGCAACCCGCCGGGTGAATCGCGCTCATCCTGGGCGGCCATGCTACTCTCAGCCTGTAATTATGAGAACGGCGAATTTGGGTTCTCGCATGATGCTATGGACAGTCATTGCGCTGAGTGCTCTGCTGGTGGGTTCGACAGCGGCACAGAAGAACGACTGGCTAATCGTCCCCGGTCAGCGAATAGGGCCGATTACGGCTTCCACCACGCGGGCTGACCTCGACACTTTGTTTGGCAAGGACAATGTGCGGGACGGCAGCCTCGACAGCAGCGATGTCCCCGAGGCGGCTACCGTCGTCCTTGGCAACGACACGAGTGCGGCGCTGGCGATCACGTGGGACAAGGAGCGCGCATCGAACATCCACATTTGCTTTGGCACGGAAACTGGGCCCTGCCGATGGCGCACGGCGAGCGGCATCCGGCTCGGTCTGCCCCTGATGGAACTGCACAGGCTCAATGGGAAAGCCTTTCAGCTCGCGGGGTACGGGTTTGAAGGGCAAGGGGCGGTTACGTCGTGGCGGCACGGGGCGCTGGAGGAAGACCCGTCAGCCTGCGGCCACCTAGTGGTGCGGTTGAGTCCGGCTGCGGAGGTGGAAGGGCGATCGATGTCGAAACAGGAGTCGAGTTCGCTGAAGCAATTGCAAGGAGAGAAGCCGTATTCATCGTCCACTCTGTCGCTGCTGGATTTGAACCCGGTGGTCTCCGCATTGGAGCTTCAGTTTACCGGAGCAGGATGTACGTCGAAGTAAAACCTGCCAGAGACCTCACAACAGATTCCAAATAAGAAGAGCGGCCCGTGAGCCGCTCTTGCTGTTGCATCAAGTTGGCAAACGCTGTCCTAAAGCTAGTTGGCAGCCGCCGAAGTACGAACCATGAAATGTTGCTCGGGAGCCGGCAAACCAGCGCTGGCACCGGTGTCGCGAATGACTTTGTTGGTATCGAAGTACACCTGCCAATAGTGCGCGTTGTTGCAGTATGGCCGCACCGCCAGCACTGGACCAGCCAGAGTGAAGGTCAGGATCTCGACGTCAGGTGCTGGATTGGTCAACACGTTAGGAATCGTCGCCAGGTTGGCCTTGAGGAGCGCGATGACGTTGTGCACATCCGCCGTGTGATCGAGCTGGGCCTGCAGGTCGACTCTGCGGTATGGATTATGCGTGAAGTTCTGGATGATATCGCTGAATATCTTTCCGTTGCCGACAATGTTGCGGATGTTGTCGAGCGTATTGATCGAAGTCACGAACAGTCCAATCTCTTCGACCGTGCCCATAACCCCGCCGGCTACTACGAAATCGCCCACCTTGAAGGGCTGCAGGATGACCAGAAAAACACCGGCGGCAAAGTTGGCAAGTAAGCCGCTCCAGGCGAGTCCGATGGCGACACCGCCAGCGGCAATCAAGGCTGCCAGGCTGGTGGTCTCCACTCCAAAGAAGTTCAGGATCGCGATGACCAGGACGATGTTTAACAGGGCTGCGACCGCGTTCTGGATGTAGCGGATGACGGTTGGGTCGATCTTTTGCTTGGTCATGCCGCGGCCGATCATGCGCAGCGCGAGACCGATGAGCCAGCGACCGACGATCCATATCGCGATTGCTTCGAGTACGCGGATCCCCAGTGCCACGGCCAGGGTCCAACCCTGGTCCATAAGGGAATTCATTCTTGATGTGTCCATTACAGGCTCCTATTTGTTGAACGGGGTGGAATTGATGCAGCCGGGGGGCAGCCGCAGTGGTGAAACCTACATCTCTACTGTGCCTGAGAATGCGCGGAAGTGCCAGTGAAAACAGCGTGAAACCACAGGCGGAATCCACCTGAAATCACCATGCAATTATTCGTGCGAGATGTCTTAGTCAGCCTCAACCGGCGCTGCCGCACGTTTGGGAATAAGCTGGCCGATGCGACGGATTTGCGCTCCCACGGCACGTAGCTTTTCTTCAATGCGCTCGTAGCCGCGATCAATGTGATAGACGCGGTCGATGATGGTCTCGCCGTCGGCGACCAGAGCCGCGATGACGAGTGATGCGGAAGCCCTGAGGTCACTGGCCTGCACTGCCGCACCGCTGAGCGGAGTCCTTCCCCGTATCACGGCCCGGCGGCCTTCGATTTTGACGTTAGCTCCCATACGCACCAGTTCCTGCGCGTGCATGAAGCGATTCTCGAAGATGTTTTCGGTGACGAGGCTAGCTCCATCGGCCTGGGTTGCCAGCGCCATGTACTGAGCCTGCATGTCGGTAGGAAAGCCTGGGTATTCCTCGGTGACGATGTCAGCAGCATGAAGTGGGCCGCTGCTGATCACTCGCACCGAGTCGGCACTGACTGTCGCGTGAGCGCCACATTCATCCAGCTTGCTCAGCAGTGCGCCGAGGTGCTGAGGATCGCAACTCGAAACCGTCAGGTCGCCGCCGGTAAGCGCGGCTGCAACGATGAAAGTACCGGCTTCGATCCGGTCGGGAATAATACGGTGACGCGCTCCGTGCAGTTTGTCGACGCCCCGCACTCGAATGGTCTGTGTGCCCGCGCCCTCGATTCGCGCTCCCATTTTGACCAGCAGAGCCGCGAGGTCGACGACCTCGGGCTCACAAGCGCAGTTCTCCAGGACGGTTTCTCCCTCGGCCAGAGTAGCTGCCATCAATAGGTCTTCGGTGCCAGTGACCGTAATCTTCTCGAATACGATTCGCGCACCGATCAAGCGTTCGGCGCGGGCCTCAATGTAGCCATGCTCCTGCGAGATCCGGGTGCCCAGCTTTTCCAAGCCGTTCAGGTGCAGGTCGATGGGACGAGCGCCAATCGCACAGCCGCCGGGCAGCGAGACGTGGGCCGTCTTCATGCGCGCGACCAGCGGTCCAAGTACCAGCGTGGAGGCACGCATAGTCTTCACGAGGTCATAGGACGCTTCGGCATTCACGAGACTGCGGCACGAAATGGTGGTGCGATGCTGGGCGCGTCCGTAGCCGAGTTCGATTTCGGCGCCCATGGCGGCAAGCAAGTTGCGCTCGGTAACGATGTCGCGAACCTGGGGAATGTTCTCGAGGATGACGGGCTCGTCGGTGAGGAGGGCAGCGGCCATAGCGGGAAGGGCGGCGTTCTTGGCGCCGCTGACGCGAATGATGCCAACCAGCGGGTTTCCGCCACGGATTACGAGCTTGTCCATAGAGAGGAGTCCTGAACTGCCTGCTGCCGACCGCAATTCCGGCCATGTCTATTTCATTTTACGAGGAATGTGTCCGGCAGTCGCTGTCGTGATAGACGGAGCGGCTTGGTCAGGAAGTGACGCGGATTATCAGCAGGCTTTGATCGTCATTCTGTGCGTACGAGGCGGACAGAGCTTGGTGGATTTCTTGCGCGATCGTGGCCAAGGGTTGAGTCCGGTTTTCCAGCAGCAAGGATTCGAGTTGCTCGAACCCAAACTCGACACCATCTTTCTTCTCCGCCTCTAGAACTCCATCGGTCGCAACCAATAAAAGGTCGCCGGGCAACAGATTCACAACGTGCCCCTGGTAGGGAGGAGCAGAGAGCAAGCCCAAAGGCAACTGCTGGTCCGCGAGCTGCGACACGGTCGCCGTAGCGGCCGAAGCATGCAACATCGCTGGCTGGCCTGCAATCGCGTACTCAATCCGGCACGCGGGAGTCGTCGCGGTCTCGAAAATGCGTAGAGCGGTGCAGGTGGCGTACATGTGCGGCTCTTTGACCGCCGGAAGCACCTCATTGAGTCGGTCGAAAACCGCCGTGGGCGCAGGCAAGTCAAATAGCTGCGTATGGACGGCTGTCTTGATCATGCCCATGAGAATCCCAGCGGGCAATCCGTGTCCGGCGACATCGGCGACGTAAGCAAAGACCGAGCCATCGGGCAGCGGAACCACGTCAACCAGATCTCCACCCACCTCGGCGCTGGGGAGGGAAACGCCATAGATCTCGGTGCGGGCCGTTCGCAGATCAATGATCGGAACCAGGGTTTGCTGGATGCCGTGGGCCAGAGAGAGTTCTGTCTGGATTCGTACCGCATGCCGGCCAAAGTTCTGGATGAATCGCATAAAGAAGATATAGGCGGCCAGGCTGAGAATGATGCACGCAATGGTGGCGGCTCTCACACCCTCTTCCATAGTGGGGTGCGGAAGTTGCGATGCGAAATGGTGGATCAGCTCCGAAAGCAGGCGCGAGCCCAGCAACCAAACGATGAGCACCATCCACAATCGCCGCGGTGTCCTAAAGGCCGTTAATACTGCTGCTGCTGCGATTGCCCCGCTGAAGATGGTCCAAGCCAGAACAATTGGCAAGGGCCTCTGGCCTAGAGATAGCAGGTCGACAAAGCAACCGACCATGCCGAACATGCAGAAGATCGCCAGCAGGAGATAGGTCAGGCGATGCAATGGAACGGTGCGCCAATAGGCGCGTGTTTGGCGTTGCGAGGACTGCTGAAACAACGATTCGAAGATGGTGGGCCAGGACATAATTCTCGAAACCTGGAAGAGAACAGAGGATAGCAGAACACGTTAGAGTGCTTCGACGATGGCATCGTGCACAAGCGGCCTTATTTTCTTGATGGCCTGTGCGCTGCGATCGGGCCAGGTGCGATTCGTGAGTAGCGTTACGCTGAGCTGGCGGTCGGGATCGATCCACAGAGAAGTGCCGGTGAAGCCGAGATGCCCAAAAGACCTCGTGGAGAAGTGCGCCCCAGACGAGGATGGGCTTGTTGGCGTGTCCCATCCCAAGGCGCGAGAAGTGCCTTCAGGCGAAGCCTCACGGCGAGTGAATAGCTCGACCGTGGTCGGCTGCAGAATAGGTGACCCACCGCGCAACATGCAATGGGCGAAGCGGGCGACGTCACTCGCTGAGGCAAACAGGCCGGCGTGTCCGGCGGCTCCGCCCATCACCCAGGCGTTCTCGTCGTTGACTTCGCCCTGCACAACTCGATGGCGGAATTTGCGGTCATCTTCTGTCGGAGGAATTTCGGATTTCCACTCAGCAGGTGGATTGAAGCAGGTGCGGGACATGCCCAGAGGCGCGAAGATCTCGTTTTTTGCGAGCACGTCGAGCAGCGAACCCGCCAGATGCTCGAGGATTTCGCCGAGCAGAATAAAGCCGATGTCACTGTAGTCAGCTTTGGAGCCTGGATCGGTGACCAGCGGAGTAGCAAGAGCCGCGCGAATGAGTTCGTCACGAGTGCGTGCCGTCTCGAACAGCTTGACGTAGGCGGGCAGGCCGCTGGAATGGGTGAGCAGCATCCGAAGCGTCACGGCTTCGCGCTCGGCTCGTTGTTCCGGAAGAGCCAGTGTGAGGAAGTCGGGAAGAATGCCGGCCACGGGAGATTCCAATTGCAGGAGCCCGCGTTCGTACAGAACCATTGCGGTCGCGGTCGTGGCGACGACTTTGGTCAACGAAGCCAGGTCGAAAACGGTTCCAGCGTCGACTTCCGGCGAAGGTGAATCGTAGGTGAAGCGGCCAAATCCCTGGGAGGCGATGAGCGCTCCGCGGTGGGTCACGGCGAGCGCCGCGCCCGGGAAGGCGCGCTGTTCGATCGCGTCGCGGATCCGCGCGAAGACTCGGGCGAATCGCGGCTCTTGGTCATCGAACGCAGGTTGTAGACGTTCGTCAGGTTGCGATACTTGGTTCAATCCTGTCCTCGCGCTGAACCGCCTGCAAATGGCAACTTATAATAGCTTGCCAGCGAACTGCCGATCATGACGGGCTTGAGCGCGCTTGGTTTAGTCTCTACCGTCAAACCAGAAAGGGTTCCTTCCATTTGATTCGTCGTCCACATTGGCCAGTCGTCGCAGCCTCCGTCGTTCTAGCCATATTTCTTTTAAGTGCATCGGTGCCCGCGCAGGTTGCCTCACAGAACACGAGTGCGCTGGTAATGGATCTGACCGCCAATCAGGAGCGCTTTGCTCCGGTCGATGCGGCGGTAAAGAACGCGATACTGCAGGGACACACGCCGGGAGCGGTGGTCATCGTAGGGCATGACGGCAAGGTGGTCTATCGCAAGGCGTTTGGCAGCCGCTCGCTTGAGCCCACGATCGAGCCCATGACGGTGGATACGGTTTTCGACATGGCGTCGCTAACCAAGGTGATGGCGACCACCAGCAGTGTGATGCGTCTGGTACAACTGGGGCAAATCAAGCTCAACGATCCAGTGGCAAAGTACATTCCGGAATTTGCCCAGAACGGCAAGGAAGACGTCACCATTCGGCAGTTGCTGACCCACTACTCCGGATTACGCGCCGATCTCGACCTGAAGCCGGAGTGGACAGGGCAGGCGGAAGCCTTTCGGCTGGCAAATGCTGAGAAGCTGCTCAGTCCGCCGGGTTCGACTTTTCTGTATAGCGACGTCAATTTCATCGTGCTGGGAGAGTTGGTGCAACGGGTCAGCGCCCTCGGGCTTAACCAGTACGCTGAGGCATTTGTGTTCAGTCCGCTGGGTATGACCACCACACGATACCTGCCGCCGCAGTCGTGGTTTCTGCGAATTGCGCCCACGCAGAAAGATGAGCGCTCTGGCATCATGCTGCGAGGTGTGGTGCACGATCCCACGGCGCGGCAGATGGGCGGGGTCGCGGGACACGCCGGTCTGTTTTCCACTGCTGACGACACAGCAAAGTTTGCGCAGGCGCTGCTGAATGGCGGTTCACCCGTGTGGTCGCGCCTGATCGTGGAAAAGATGACCACGGCGCAGCAACCTCCGAACCTGACAGTCGTGCGCGGATTGGGATGGGACATCGACTCGCCGTTCTCGTCGAACCGCGGCGAGTTACTGCCCGTGGGATCGTACGGTCACACAGGATTTACCGGAACGTCGCTGTGGATCGATCCCACGACCGACACCTACATCGTGCTTTTGACCAATGCGGTCCACCTCAAGCAGGGCAGCGTGATCGCGCTGCGAACTGAGGTGGCGACGGCAGTAGCGGCCGCGTTGCAATTGAACGTTGCCGAGAGCCAGAAAGTCAGGCTGGCGCGAATCACGGGGTACAACGAGGTGGGGGCCGGTAGTCGGCGCATCGTCACCCGCAATGGCGAGGTGAAGACCGGCATCGACCAGCTTGAGGAACACAATTTTGATGCATTGAAGGTGCCGGGCGTTGCCAAGCCCCGTGTCGGCCTGGTGACAAATCAGACTGGCGTGGACAGCCAGGGCCGCCGCACCATCGATGTGGTGGCGCATGCACCCAATGTTCAGTTGACGGCGATCTTCAGTCCGGAGCATGGAGTGCAAGGCAACGCCGACACAACAGACATAGCGAACTCCAAAGACAGCGCGACCGGTGTTCCTGTATACAGCGTGTACGGAGACAGCGATGCCAAGCGGCGTCCGAGTCCAGACGTCATTCGTAATCTGGATGTGCTGGTGTTTGATATTCAGGACATCGGAGCGCGCTTCTATACCTACGAGGCCACTCTTGGGTATTTCCTGGAGGCGGCGGCGAAAGCCGGGAAGCCGATCGTCGTGCTCGACCGGCCGAATCCCGTGAACGGTGCCTACGTGCAGGGCCCCGTTTCCGATGCCGGGCAAGAAAGCTTCGTGAACTACCACAATGTGGCAGTCCGACACGGTATGACCATCGGCGAACTTGCCAAGCTGTACAACGGCGAGCGCCGCATCAATGCCAACCTGACTGTCGTCCCAATGAAGGGCTGGATGCGCGGGGACTGGTTCGATTCAACTGGGGCGGAGTGGGTGAATCCGTCGCCCAATCTGCGCAACCTGGAGCAGGCAATTCTCTATCCCGGTGTCGCGCTGATTGAAGGCACCAATGTTTCGGTGGGCCGCGGCACGGACACGCCATTCCAGGTAATCGGCGCTCCCTGGATCAAGCCAAAACAACTCGCCGCCTATCTGAATGCGCGGCTTATATCAGGGGTGCGGTTCGTTCCGACGGAGTTCACTCCGGCGACCAGCAACTACGCGGGACAGGCCTGCGGCGGAGTGAACATCATCTTGACCAACCGCGAGACACTGGATGCACCGGAATTTGGGGTTGAATTGGCATCCGCTCTGCACAATCTTTATCCGCAGCAGTTCGAACTTGCAAAAATGAATGTGCTGCTGGCCAACCAGGGGGCATTGCAGGCGCTGCAGGCTGGTGAGGACCCGCGTCGTATTGCCGAGGACTGGCGCGACGCATTGGACCGCTTCATGCAGGTTCGGGCGAGATATCTGATCTATTGAGCGTAGGAACTCGAATTCCCTCAGGGGCTAAAGCCCTATGTTTACGATGCCCGGAGCGGCACGGCTGAAGCCGTGCCCTTTCAAATCGCATTTATGAGATTAGTTCTGGTGGTCGCGGTTCAGGGTCGGGTCGAGCAGTTATTGTTGCCGCAACTTGCCGCCTTCGAGGTTCAACTCACGTTCCAGTATCATCTCGACCGACGAACCGGGATCCAATTGAATCTCAGGCCCCCGAGTGAGGAGTACAGTAGCGATTCCAAGTGCGCTGCCCGCAGCCGCACCAATCCCAGCGCCTTTCCCGCTGCCGGATATTGCGCCGATGCCTGCCCCTGCGCCAGCCGTTTTCGCAATGGTGGCTGCATCTTTGCCTTTACTGCCCTGGCCCTGAATGGTACCTTCAGACCCCTTGGTATCCACGTTCTGTGAGCCGGGAACGCCTTCGACCGTGGCTGGAAGCAGCACCGTGTATCCGTTGGGAAAGATCATGGAAGTGAAGCTGATTTGCATTTCAGCTCGGCCCTTGACGCGCCCCGGCCGCACCACTCTGCGCACTACACCCTGAACGTAAGCTCCGGCTGGGATCACGATGCGGTTATTTTGGGTGATTGGGAAAGCCGTTTGAGCATAGACGGGATCGCCTTCTTTCGCAGTCTTGGAAGTGATGCCCTGCGTCAGAGTCAACGGAACCTTGGTGCCGGCGGGGACGCTGTAGGCGAGCGACGGATCGACATTCGATTGCTGCTGGGCGATCGGAACTCGCGGCACCAGTTGCGGTTGGTCCTGCGCAGGCGAGGCCACTGCAAGGCTCAGAGATATCGCGAACAACAAGGCCGTGTACCGCATGGGTCTCCGTGATACTGGGATTAACAAAGCTATCATCCTCAAACGCGACCGTCGAGCCAAAGTCGCGGCGCTGGGCACTTTTGCTGCCTATTTCAGGTTGTACATCGCGTTCACGTGAGCCGTCACCGTGACCTTCTGCGCACCAAAATCCTCGGTGGGCGCGGGCACCGCGTCCGCCGATTTCATCGCCATTTGCCCCGCCATCATCATGGGCCTGGGGCGCGGCTGCTCGTACGTGTCCACTGAGGCGTACGAAAGTTCGCCCAAGGTACGGCCGCTGCTCCGGGCCACAGCAGTGGCCTCCTCGTGGGCACGGTGCAGGGCATCTTCAACGGCCTTGATCTTGGCGGCGTCCATGTCCTCAAGGACGTAGCTCAGCGACTGGTTGCCTGTGATATCCATGTCGGTGAGACCCTGCGTGATCGGTCCGATCTTGGAGAAGTCTTTCAGTTTGATCGTGATACTGGTTTCAACGCGGTAGCCCACAAGCTTACGCTTAGGGTTCTTGTAGTCATAAACCGGTTGCACGGAAAACATCCCCACCTGCGCCTGCTTGGTATCCAAGCCATTCGTGCGCAGAAGTTGGCGTACCTGTTCGGCAGCTTTGGTCGCGCGAGTATTGGCTGCCTGCAGGTTATCTTCCTGGGCGGAAATATTAAATTGCACGACTGCTGTGTCAGGCTCGGCTTCGTATTTTCCGTCCGCGCCGACCCAAACGGTATTGGGTATCGGGGCTGAGGTTCGGTCCTGTGCGGCTAGTGTGAGCGGAATCAGGACAATCATGAAGGACGCGAGGAGAGAGGCGGAGATTAACAGCGGCTGGATTCGTTTCATGGTGCCTTTCAGACGCGACGATTAGGAAATAGTCAACCTCGTACATTGTAAGGCTCGAAGCGGAGCCTCAGCAGGTAAGTTACGGCGTGGTTGGCGGAAACAACCCGGTGCGCTGGCCAGGACATTTCTTCTTGGTCGCCAAGATATGATTTCATTTCGGGAATATTGCCTGGAACCAAGGTCGATACCGATAATTTGCGCAATGAGAAACGCTCAAATCGTGGACAATGGATTCATAGAGGCGAGCTGCCGCTAGATTCGCGAGTCGGCGACTGTGCCCAAGGACTGGCCAATGCGCAAATGGTTTGTTCCACTCACTGTCCTCGGCGTCGGTGGTATCGGTGCCTTTCTTCTAACCGACAAGGGAAGAGATGTTTTGCGGCGCTTGCGGGCGAAGTTTGAGGAAGCTCCGGAACGCTGGGAGGAGTGGAATGACAATGCTCAACTCGAACTGGAGCGTATCCAGGCCGCTCTAGATCAGATCGCTGACTCCATCGGGCCGCGCGGTGCAATGGGACGGTGACTCCGACGACGTCACGCCAGCCATGTCCCCGAAACGTGCTTCAGGCGCTCGCAATCTCGTTGATTTTCCCCGCCATCTGAATGTCGCGCTGGGTGACCCCGCCAGAGTCGTGGGAAACCAGCGCGAGAGTCACCTTACTGTAGCTGATAAGAATGTCCGGGTGATGGTTCGCGGCTTCAGCAGCGATAGCGATCTTGTTGACGAACTTCATTGCCTGAACGAAGTCGTCGAATTGAAAGACGCGTTCAATCGTGCTCGTGGTTCGCGTCCATCCGGGCAGTTTCTGCAACGCTAAGTCAATCTCAGTCGAGGTCAGGACAGTACTCATGAAAGATCTCCTTCTGTTGGCTGGTAGTTGGTTTCACAGCGAAGGGCGACAGTCCTTCCCGGATGAGTCGTCTTCGTGGCAGCCTCACCGGGCTACCTTCTTTTGGGCAAATTCTGGCCATCGATCTTATCGCGCAACTCACGCCACAGGTCTTCCGAGATCGACATAAAAGTATCCACGACATCAGGATCAAACTGGCGTCCCGCGTACTTCTGAATTTCACGGCGGGCGGCTGACATGGATTGGGCCGCCCGGTATGGACGGTCCGAGGTAATGGCGTCAAAAGTGTCGGCAACCGCGAATATTCTAGCTCCCAGGGGAATCTGTTCTCCCTTCAGGCCACGCGGATAGCCGCTGCCGTCATAACGTTCCTGGTGGGAATACACGATATTGGCGGCTTCCTGCAGAAAGGGAATCTTGCGCAGCATCTGGTATCCGTAAAACGCGTGTTTCCGCATCTCCATCTGCTCTTCGGGAGTGAGGCGTCCGGGCTTGCGCAGGATGGCATCGGGAATCGCCATTTTCCCTATGTCGTGGAGAAACGCACCGCGCGCGATGACATCCCGGCGATCGTCCGGCAGATCCATGGCGCGCGCAATGGCCATGGTGAAGGCAGTTACCCGCTTGGAGTGGCCTTCGGTTTCGGCGTCCTTCAAATCGAGCGCATCGCCCAGTGCTTCGAGCGTGAGGTCGTAGGAACGCTTAAGCTTCTCCATGGAGCGTTCCAGCATGTCTGTGCGGGCCAATACCAGCGCCTCGAGGTTGGTTTGATAAGAGATGTTGTCGAGCTTTAAGCGGCGATTCTCCAGCGCCCGTCTCACCGTGGCGATGAGTTGCTCACGCTCAAAAGGCTTCAGCAGGTAATCGTAGGCTCCTCTGCGAATCGCCTCCAGCGCAACCGAAATATCGTGAACAGCGGTGACCATCACGACTGGCATTTGAGGATACAGCCGCTTGACCCGTTCCAGGATCCCGAAACCGTCCATGCCTTCCATGGCAAGGTCAGACAGCAGAAGGGCATACCTGTCATCCGTCTGCAGTTCAGCAATCGCCTCCGGCCCCGACGTCACGATGCGGCAAGGGTAGCCAGCGTGAGTCAGCATAGAGGAGATGATCTCCAGAATGGACTCGTCATCGTCGACGACGAGTATGTGCTCCTCTAGTTCAGGTTGGGCGGAATTTATTTCCCGGGGCAAAAGTCACCAGCTTGGGAGATTGTAACCATGAATGGTGAAAATGTTATGTGGTAAGTACCGAGGCTATACAAAAAGTCAAACCATTAGTATTCAAATAGTAAATAGATCATTAGTGGGTACACGCGTCGGAGAAAGGCGAGAGTGCGACTCTTTGCTTCCGAAGAGCAAAGCATGGGGTCGCGCCCGAGTTACTATTTCGTTCGCGAAGGCGGAAGCTCTGAATACGGTTGCGACTGATCAGGCCGTCGAGACTCGACGGAACAGGAAGTGCTCCTTCAAGTCTGCACACCCAGTTTGGGAAGCAGCCACTGCGTCAGAGCGACATAGCCTACGACGAACAATACTATCCAAGCCCAACCTGGCAAGTTCTCTCCTTAAATGACGGCAAGTCCTAAGTTCTAGGTTACACGCAAAAGCTCTATCGCCGCCAGCCGATCGAAAGCTAGGATCCCAAAGCCTGCAGTTGCGGATTAATGCTTACTCAGCAAGTCCCGCACTTCCTGGTCAAACACCGAAACATCGGTGGCGCCAAGATGCCTGGCGTAGATGCGGCCCTCGCGGTCGATAATAAAGTTTACCGGAAGTCCGAGGACCCCGCCGTAGCGCTCAGCCAGTCTGTCGTCACCCACTGCCACGGGATAGTTGAGCTTGTACTGCTGGGCGAATTCGCGCACCGGCTTGGCATCGTCGTCCATCGAGACACCGATTACCTGGAAGCCGTCGGTACCGTACTTGTTCTGCATCTCGACGAAACGAGGAATCTCGGTGCGGCATGGCCCGCACCAGGTAGCCCAGAAATCGAGCAGCACCACCTTGCCCTTGTAGTCGGCGAGGCTGAGCTTGCGGCCGTCGATGTCAGTGACGGTGAAGTCGGGGGCGAGGTTGCCCGAGGCGCTGGGCTTCGGTTTCTGCGCAGTGCGGCGGCCGGCGAGGTAAACACCGAGCAGGCAGAGGACGACGATGCCGTAGATCAGAATGCGCTTTGAGGACATGATTGCGACTTATTCTCCCTTGGCGACGGGATAGCCCTTGTCCACCCAGTCAGTGCCAAAGTTGTCGGTGATGTAGAGCGCCTTCACGTTGGTGAAGCCCAGGGCCTTCAGTTGTTGAAACGCAGGCCGCATGTTGGGACAATGGCCCCACGGGCAGCATCCGCAGTAAATCACGATCGCAGTGTTGTGCGGCAAAGCCTTCACGCGTTCACGCAACTTCTGCTGACCGGCCTCGCTCGATCCCGCTCCCATGTATTCAGAGCCCGGGATGTGCGCCTGGGCATAAAGCGAGTGCGGTCCGACGGCCAACAACAACGGCTTCTGTGCGGACTGCAGCAACTTGGCGAGTGCCTCCGGAGTGATGAGTTGGGCGGCGGGAATGGCGTCGTCCGACTGGGCGGCCTGGAAGCTGAACGCTATGGGATTACTGCCATCGAACAAGACGGGCTCCTGGGCGAAGGCAAATGTCGACAGCAAGATGAAAATAGCGATGGAGAAAATGTGTTTCGGCATGGGGCCTTATTTCGTGTCGCCGCTACGCGGCTCGGGTTGTTGATCTATTTCCTACCGCGGGCTAACGCCCACGGCTAAAACAAATGTCGCCCTTCGGGCTCGCACATTCGTGGCCTGAAGTGACAAAATCAATGAGCATCAATCCTTCGTTTCGCTCGCTTCCTCCGCAGCGTCGAGAGCTTCTTCTTCCTCACGCTTCAACGGCCGGAGCAGCGGGAAGAGTATGACGTCGCGGATGGAGCGCGAATCCGTCAGCAACATGGTAAGGCGATCGATTCCCACGCCTTCACCAGCAGTCGGAGGCAGGCCGTAGGAGAGGGCGCGGATATAGTCCTCGTCCATCTGGTGGGCCTCTTCGTCGCCGCGGGCGCGCTCGGTGAGTTGCCCTTCGAACCGGCGGCGCTGCTCCTCGGGATCGTTGAGCTCGCTGAACGCATTGCCGATCTCCAGTCCGCCTATGAAGATCTCGAAGCGCTCGACCCAGTCGGCGTTGTCTTCGAGTTCGCGCTTGTTCTTGGACAGCGGCGAAATGGCGAGAGGGAAATCGTAAATAAACGTCGGCTGGATGAGATGCGGCTCGGCCACGAATTCGAAAATCTCGGCGATGGTCTTGCCATTCGGCGCGGCGGGATCGTAGGGGATGTGCGAGTTGGCCGCGTTGTAGCGGCGCACCATGGCAGCGATCTGTTCAGCGCTGGAAAAGTCGGCCATCTGCGGCTTCTCACCGGCATTTTCGGGCCAGTATTTGATGATGGCGTGGCGCATCGAGAGGCGTTCGAACTTGCCGAAGTCGATCTCGTGCCCATTGAAGTTGGCGATGGTCGTCCCGTTCACGTCGCGCGCCACTTGCCCGAGCATCTGCTCGGTGAAGTCCATCATGTCCATGTAATCGGCGTAGGCCATGTAGAACTCCAGCATGGTGAACTCGGGATTGTGGTGGGTCGAGATGCCCTCGTTACGGAAATTGCGGTTGATCTCGTACACGCGGTCCATGCCGCCGACGACTAATCGCTTGAGGTAGAGTTCGGGCGCGATGCGCAGGAACAGGTCTAGGTCGAGCGCGTTGTGATGCGTGGTGAAGGGCTTGGCGACCGCGCCTCCGGCGATGGAATGCATCATGGGGGTCTCGACTTCCACGAACCCGTTGCTGTCGAGGAAGCGGCGCATCGATTGCACCACCTTGGCGCGCTTGATAAACACTTCGCGCACATCGGGATTCATGGTGAGATCAACGTAGCGACGGCGGTAACGCGTCTCGACGTCCTGCAGGCCGTGCCATTTCTCCGGCAGGGGCAGCAGGTCTTTCACCAGGAAGGTGATTTCTTCGACGTGGACCGTAAGCTCGCCGGTGCGAGTGCGGAAGAGGTAGCCCTTCACCCCGATGTAGTCGCCAAGATCGAGCAGTTTGTAGAGTTGGAAGCCTTTTTCACCGACGAAGTCGAGCTTCACGTAGATCTGCAAACGCTTTCCGCCCTGCTGGAGATGGGCGAACCCGGCCTTGCCCTGTAGGCGAATCGACATGATGCGCCCGGCAACGCTGACGTCAACGCGCGTCTCGGTCAACTCTTCGGCGGTCTTCGGCGTGTACTCCTCCAGGATGTGGGGAAGAGTGTGGGTGGATTCGTAGCGATAGGGATAAGCCTGCTGCCCCAAGGCTTCAATCTGCTTCAGCTTTTCTTTGCGGAGTTGGTAGATTTTCTGGTCGAGTGCCAAGATGCGTTCGTCCTCAAGTGTGAATCTTTGATTATAGATGGCGGAAGACGTTCGGCATGGAGACGAGGAAACGCTGTTCGGCTTGCGCTCTTCGTTCCTCGCTGTCGCTCATTGCGGCTGACCTCCTTCTTTCGGATCGGTTCAAACCGCTCGGGGCGGCAGGAAGCGAGCCGGGTGGGAGAGTTCTCACGATTGGCGCACCCCCTCCCCTCTGCCTCTTTGTGTTTTCAATTACTTGTGAGAGGGTTTCGCTCAAGCTCTGTGGAAATAAAGGGTTTAATGCTACGTCATAGATTTCATTATGGTTAGAAGCTCGGCTTTGGGCACGGCGGGGGCGGCAAGCGGCCTCGGCGCGGAGGGCTTCGGTGGTCAGATCCATGGCCCAGAGCATCATCAGAGCGGCGTCGGGGTCGATGCGCTCAGTAGCGAGAACGCGGTTGAGCTCGATCTTGTTCCAGGCAAGGTCGCGCGAGGTCTCGGGGACGCGGAGGCGGAGGTTGAGGGTGCAGCGACGGGCGCGGGCCATGTTGTGGAGACGCGCCTGGGCATCGAGGTGATGGCGACAGCAGACGCGGCGGCGGACGGCGGGCTGCAGACAGCGGCGTCCGTTGGGGAGGATGTGGCGGCAGGTAAGGATGATCAAGGCACACGAATTCATAGAGACCTCCGCGGGTCAATGTTCAGGGTACGTTCCGGCGCGAGGGAACTCGAAGGGAAAAGTGGGGGGCGAGGTTACGAAGGTAACCCGAAATGGGGAAACAATGCGGAAAGAATCGCCGGAGTACAGCCCCGTCGGAAGTCGGGTTTAGCTCCGGGATGGTCGCCAATTAGAATCAGGTCACCATGTCTCAGCCCTCTTCGGACGTTCTCGTTTTCGCCGCTGTTCTCCTCATCGGCTACCCCATCGCCGATTACGTCGTCACAAGCAGGCTAAAACGATCGGCACAATCGAACAAACGGTTCTATGCGTGGGTCCTCGGGTCGGAGTGGCTGCTCACGATTGCCGCTGTCGGATTGCTCAAGCGACATGGATCGACGCTATCGGATATTGGCGAGGCGTCAGGTCGGCGAATTATCACGATTGGGTTCGTCGGAGCGAGACTGATTTTCGGCGCGATTTTCGCTGCATACAATCGCAAGCGAATTCTAAAACTCCCGCCGGAACGATTGTCCAAAGTTTTGCGTCAAGCCGGTCCCCTGGTTCCGCAGCCGGGAGTAGAACGAGCAATGTGGGTACTCGTCGCGGTAACCGCCGGATTTTGCGAAGAACTTTTGTACCGTGGATGGCTGTGGCGGTTCTTCAGCGATCTGACTGGGCATCTGTGGATCGCCGTGGTCTTATCAGCGGTTGCGTTTGGATTGGCTCATGCGTACCAAGGCCGGGCTGGAATCGTCAGTACTGGGATCGTCGGCCTTCTTTTCTCGGTGCCTGTCTTGCTCACCAACAGCCTCGTTCCGGTGCAGGTTATCCACGCCGGAATCGACCTTACGAACGGTTTGCTTCTCAGCAAAGCGGCAGAATCCATTTCAGGGGTGGGTGCACATCAGAGCAGTTGTTGATAACCATGCCGTATCGAACCCTAACCCGAAGTCGTGCCGCGATAGGAAGCGGTCGATAGAGCAAAATACGCGGCTCCGCGGCTGAGGGTGAAGGCCTCGCGCAGCGCGGGCTGACGAGGCTGTTACGAGACGCTGCCGTCCCTAACGGTGTCTGTGTAACAGCCAGTTCCGCCGCTCCTCGGCTGGCATTCCGTCTGGCCCGTTTTGCGCGGGCTTACGCCCACGCCTAACAGCGAATTGCGGCTCCGCCGCGCCGGATCGCGAGGCCAATGGCGAGGGGAATGATTTTCCTCTTTCGCGGAAGGTGTGAGGCGAGAATCCAAACCGCGGAGCGGCGATTCGCTGTGCTATGCTTCGATCTTCAAACCCCACATCCTAGCGACCGGTATCGATCCGTACGATTCGAGAGGGCTTATGCAGCAGAACAAATACATCCTGAGTGAACGCGATATCCCAAAGGCCTGGTACAACGTGATTGGCGACCTCCCGGTTCCTTTGCCTCCGCCTCTGCATCCTGGCACCGGGCAGCCAATAGGACCTCAAGATCTGAGCGCGATATTTCCCATGCAGCTGATCGAGCAGGAAGTATCTGCAGCGCCCAGCATTCCGATTCCGGATCCAATTCTCGATGTGCTGCGCTTGTGGCGTCCGACTCCTCTGTATAGGGCCCACCGCCTGGAGAAGGCGCTCGGCACACCGGCCCGTATCTTCTACAAGCACGAAGGCGTTTCGCCGTCGGGCAGCCACAAGACGAACACCTCGGTGGCGCAGGCGTACTACAACAAAGTCGCGGGCGTCAAGCGTCTCGTAACGGAGACCGGCGCTGGGCAGTGGGGAAGTTCGCTGGCTTTCGCCTGCAATGTCTTCGGTCTGGAGTGCATGGTGTACATGGTGAAGTGCAGCTATTACCAGAAGCCGCATCGCCGCACCATGATGGAGACCTGGGGAGCGCACTGCATTCCCTCGCCCAGCAATCAGACTGCGGCCGGGCGGCAGATGCTGGCCGAAGACCCTGAGTGTCCCGGCAGCCTAGGTATCGCCATCAGCGAAGCAGTCGAGGAAGCCGCGGATCGCGCGGACACAAATTACTCGCTGGGAAGCGTATTGAATCACGTTCTGCTCCATCAGACCATCATCGGGCAGGAAGCCGTCGAACAGATGAAGATGGCGGAAGCGTTTCCTGACATCGTGATCGGATGCTGCGGAGGCGGCAGCAATTTTGCGGGTCTGGCATTTCCGTTTGTCCCCTACAAAGCTGCCGGCAAGGACATTCGCCTCATCGGCGTCGAGCCGGCGGCGTGTCCGACGGTGACCAAGGGCGTGCACGCCTACGACTTCGGCGACAAGAGCGGCATGACTCCGCTGATGAAGATGGACACGCTGGGCCACGACTTCATTCCTGACGGAATCCACGCCGGCGGCCTGCGCTATCACGGCATGGCGCCGCTGGTGAGCTTGTTGCATCGCGAGGGCATAGTGGAAGCCGTCAGTTATACACAACTGAAGTGTTTCGAAGCTGCTATTACGTTTGCGAAGACTGAGGGAGTCATCGTCGCGCCTGAGACTTCGCATGCGGTTTGCAGTGCGATCGAGGAAGCGCTGAAGGCCAAGGAAGAGGGCAAGGAGAAGACCATCCTGTTCAACCTCAGCGGTCACGGATATTTCGACATGGCGGCGTATGAGAAGTACTTCGCTGGCGAACTGGTTGATTATGAGTACCCGGAAGAAAAGGTCCGCGAGGCGCTGGCGCATTTGCCGACGTTCTCCTGAGGAGGCGACTTTTTCGAGCGCTGCGAAGAGCAGATCCCCCGCGTCTCCGCAGCGGAGACGCGAGGGATGACAACCTCTTAAAACTGACGCAGCAAGACGAACCCGAACAAAACCGCCGGTTTGTCATCACGGGCGAAGTGATGGAGTGCACTACTCTCGCCAATTTGTGATCTGTGTCATTGAATCGAAGTTCCGGAGGCGGTATAGTGGCGCTTCTTGTTAACGACGCTCCCGCGAGGGAACGATACTAAGGGCAGTTCACTATGCCGCAGAATTACGTACCGATTTTCATCTTTGCGTTCGTCGCCTTCCTCGTAGCCGCAGGGACATTGGCGCTTTTCACCCTGGTCCGTCCCAGAAAACCAAACGACATCAAGCTGATGCCATATGAGTGCGGCATCACGCCTTTCGACGACGCGCGTGGCCGCTACACCGTCCGGTTCTATATCGTCGCCATTTTGTTTGTGGTGTTCGATGTGGAAACAATCTTCCTGTTTCCATGGGCGGTGCAATTCAAGTTGCTCGGCCTTTTCGGATTGCTGGAGATGGGCGTGTTCCTGGGAATCCTGATCGTCGGATACATCTGGATCTGGAAAAAGGGCGCCTTGGAGTGGGTGTAGAAGGGGATTCCACGTTGTAACGAATTACCCATCCCATCCGAGGCGAATTGCACGGATGGGTTTTGTTTGCGTGCTCGACACTGACCATGGGTCGGGTCGGATGCTGGGTCGTTGGACAAACAACGAAGATCGATATTTTCCACCGTTGTGATTGGGGTCACAGTCTGTCGTGATTCCCGCACGTCATAGTTATTGGTTGAAGCTGCTACAACTTAAAGTTCGACCAGACAGCAAAACCGGCAGCTAGTAGAGAGGCATTGAATGCCCGAAGAGACCAAGGGACCAGATTCCGTTTTGCCCCCGCCAGAGGGCGCTAAAGCGCCCGCGGAAACTGCTTCCCCCAGCAATCCGCCAGCGACGCCCAGCGCTGGCACCGAGGCTGCAAAAGCGGCGCCCGTAGCAGAATCAAAGCCAGCAGAAGCGGCTAAGCCCGCTGCGGCGGATAAGCCTGTCGTGCCGGCAGCGCCCAAGGCCGCCGCGCCCGCTGCCGCGAAGCCGCCAGCCGCGCCTGCCAAACCTGCAGGGCCGGTTCCGGAGCCTTGGGATTCGGAGTTGGTGACGCGATTGCGCCAGCAGTACGGGTCGGGAATTGAAGAAAGCTCGCGATACCTGGGACAAACCTACCTGACGGTCGATCAAACGATCCTGCTGGAAATCCTGCGTCGCATGCGCGATGACGAGGGCTTCGACTATTGCGTTGACATCACGGCGGTGCACTATCCCAAGCGCGAGCAGCAATTCGACATGGTGTACGTGCTGTACTCGTTCCCCAAGAACGAGCGAACGCGGGTGAAGACCAGGATCAAAGACGGCGAGCATGTCCCCTCGGCAGTTTCCATCTGGGAGACAGCCAACTGGCTGGAGCGGGAAGTTTTCGACATGTTTGGCATCGTGTTCGACGGGCATCCTGGACTGAAGCGCATTCTGCTGCCGGACGAATGGAAGGGCCATCCGCTGCGCAAGGATTACGACATTCTTCTACAGGACCGCGAGTGGGTGCAGACCAACCTCGGAATCGAGAGCGGACAATGAGCGAGAAGATCGACACCTCCTATCTCGATCTCGACACCAAGGACGAGACTTTCCTCGATTCCACCGAAATGGTGCTCAACATGGGGCCGCAGCATCCGTCCACGCACGGAGTGTTGCGCGTCATCCTGAAGCTTGACGGCGAAAAGGTCCTGGGCACCGAGTGCATCATTGGCTACCTGCACCGGGGCGTGGAGAAGATCGGCGAGAACCGTACTTACACCATGTTCAATCCTTATGTGGATCGCATGGACTACGTGGCCGCGGTCTCGAACGGACTGGGCTACTGCGAGACGGTGGAAAAGCTGCTGAGTGTGGAAGCGCCGGCGCGCGCGCAGTACATCCGCGTCATTCTCACTGAGCTTTGCCGCATCTCCAGCCATCAGGTTTGGCTGGGCACGCATGCGCTCGACATAGGCGCGCTGACGCCACTGTTCTACGCCTTCCGCGACCGCGAAGAGATACTGAAGATCTTCGAGAAATATTGCGGCGCTCGCCTGACAACACATGCGTTCCGCATCGGCGGATGCATTTACGAAACCTACGACGGCTTCGAGCAGGACGTGAAGAAGTTCTGCACGTTCTTCCTGCCCAAGCTGGATGAATACGAAGAGCTGCTGACCACCAACCGCATCTGGGTCACGCGCACCAAGGGCGTGGGAATTCTGAATCCCGAAGATTGCATCGCGTTGGGCGTTACGGGCCCGGTGCTGCGAGCCAGCGGCGTGAAGTGGGACCTGCGCAAAGCGCAGCCCTACGAGTCGTACAAGGACTTCGACTTCGAGATTCCGACGGGAGTGAACGGCGACACCTACGACCGATACCTGGTGCGGGTCGCGGAAATGCGGCAGTCGGTTCGCATTCTGCAGCAGGCGATTGAGGCGATTCCGACCGGGCCGATCATGGCGAAGGTGCCAAAGGTCATTAAGCCTCCGGTGGGCGAGGTGTATCACTCGATCGAAGCGCCCAAGGGCGAGTTGGGATACTTCATCGTGAGCGATGGCTCCACGCAGCCCTATCGCGTGCGCGTGCGTCCTCCATCATTCGTTAATCTGCAAGCTCTCGACAAGATGGTGCGCGGCTTGCTCGTGGCCGACGTGGTCGCGGTCATTGGCACACTGGACATCGTGCTCGGCGAGGTGGATCGCTAATGATCGAATCCATAAAACAGTATTTGAGTTCAGGCGTCACGCCGGGCGAGAGTGGAAGCCAGTTCTGGGCGACGATCTACATAATCGCGATCGTGCTCGGCCTTTCGCTGGCGGTGATCGCCATGACCTGGCTGGAGCGCAAGGTTCTGGCGCACATGCAGATTCGCCTCGGCCCCATGCGCGTGGGACCGCACGGCTTGTTGCAGCCCTTCGCCGATACGCTAAAGCTGCTCATCAAGGAAGACATCGTTCCGGCGAATGCCGACAAGGTCGTCTTCTGGAGCGCCCCGGTCGTCGTGACCATGACGGCGTTCACCACGTTCCTGGTGGTTCCGTTCGGACGCACGCACGCCGTGACCGACATGAACATCGGCGTCCTGTTCATGCTTGGCATTTCGTCGCTGGGAGTGCTGGGCATCATCATGGCGGGATGGGCGTCGAACTCGCACTATCCACTGATGGGATCGCTGCGCTCGAGCGCGCAGATGGTGTCGTACGAAATCGCGATGGGCCTGGCCATTGTGTGCGCGGTGTTGATGACCAGCCTGCAGACCGGCACCGGCACGCTGAGCATGATCGGCATCGTCGAGGCGCAAAATGCCCAGGGAATGTGGTTCATTTTTAAATTCTTCCCCCTGGGATTTATCGCGTTCATCGTCTTCGCTATCGCCATGATCGCGGAGACCAACCGTGCTCCGTTCGATCTGCCCGAAGCTGAATCGGAGTTGGTGGCAGGATTCCATACTGAATACAGCGGATTTCGCTGGTCGCTGTTCTTCCTGGCGGAGTACACGGCGATGCTCGCGGTCTCGTCTATCGCGGTGACGCTCTGGCTGGGCGGATGGCTGCGTCCATTCGCGAACTTGCTGCACGGACCGGCATGGGACCTAGCGTTCTCGCTGGTTCCGGCGCTCTCGTTTCTGGCCATGGGCGCGGGATGCTTCCTGGGAACCATCCGCATGCCGAAGATCATTCAGATGCGCGCCCAGACGATTGGCTTGGCGGTGTTCGGCGCCTTGCTGGCGCTGCTCGGATTATTCCTGCTGCTGCCCGGAGTACGCGAGCGGGTGCAGGACATCTTCTGGTTCGTCGCTAAAGTCTCATGCTTTATGTATTTGTATATCTGGTACCGCGGCACGTTTCCGCGCTACCGCTTCGACCAACTCATGAAAGTGGGCTGGAAGGTGTTGCTGCCCATCGGCCTTGCCGTGCTGATCGCGACCGCGCTCATCGGCCTGCGCCAGGAATTGTGGACAGCCATCGTGGGGGTATTGCAGTGAGTGTGGCTCCGCTGCTTCGCAAAGTTTTTCTGGTTGACCTGCTGAAAGGCATGTCGGTGACGTTCAACAACCAGTCGGAAAAGGAACGCATCACCGAGCAGTATCCGATGGAGCGCCCGGTAATTTTCGAGCGCTATCGCGGGCAGCCGCGGCTCAACAGCAATCCGGATACCGGCGAATCGCTATGCATCGTATGCAACCTGTGCGCCCTGGCGTGTCCGGAGCAGTTGATCACGGTGAAGGGCGAACGCAACCCCGTGACCAAGCGCAAGGAAGTCGTGTCGTGGACGTACGACCTGAGTCGCTGCATGTTCTGCGGCCTGTGTGCCGAAGCATGCTCGACTGACGCGCTGGAGTTGACGCAGGACTACGAGATGGCACTCTACAGCCGCGACGGCATGGTGCTCGACCAGGCGGCGCTGGAGCGCGGTCCCGAGCCGGTGAGGTACGAGAAATGAAGTTGCCAGTCGCCAGTTGCCAGTCCCCAGTCGGAAGAGCTGCGGCAGAGATTGAGTGGTACGCACGATGAATCCGGTCGCAACTACGTTTTTCTTTTACTTCCTGTCGATCATGGCGGTGGTGTCGGCGATTGCGGTGATCACCCGCAAGAACGCCGTGCACGCGGCGCTGTCGCTGATCGTGACCCTGGTTTCGCTGGCTGGACTTTACCTGATGCTGTATGCACCGTTTGTCGCTGGCGTGCAGATCGTGCTCTACGCCGGCGGAATCATGGTGCTCTTCCTGTTCGTGATCATGCTGGTGAACCTGGACCAGAACAT
>DATBZX010000041.1:0-2767 GCA_036512955.1 Terriglobales bacterium | reverse complement strand
TGTTCAAGCTGCCCATCGTGGGCGACATGGCGGAAAAACAGGCTGGTGCGTAGGCCGACACTTGCGCTGAGAAATGTAACAGCGCCTTCAAAAGGAAACCCCAGCTACAATCAAATTTGACATCTCCCCGCCATACGTGTGGAATGCAATGACACATCGGCCATAAACCGCTGGCCAACCCACCACGAAATCTCAGCAAGTTAGCAAGGAGACGGTTCTATGAAGAAAACGTTGGTCTGTTCGCTCGGTTTGCTTTTGCTGGTGACCGCCGCATGGTCGCAAACGGGAACCACCGAAAAAGCTATCGCTGCGTTGGAACAACAGTGGCTTCAGTCGCAACAGACAAACAATGTGGACCTGCTCGCCCCGCTACTCGCCGACAAGTTCGTCAACACGTCGAGCGAAGGCAAAGTCACTGGCAAGTCGGAGACGCTGGCAGAATATAAAACGACCAAATGGGAAAGCGCCGAGAACGCCGATGTTAAGGTAACTGTATTTGGCGAAGCGGCCATCGCGACGGGAGTCTACAACGGCAAGGGCACCGACTCGGGAAAGCCGTTCGATCCACCTCGCCGCCTTCCGGACGTTCGCCATACAGCACAGGCATGGGAGCCTGCTCCTGGCGTTCCAACAAACTGTCGAGAGAGTCTGGTTTGGGTTGGGTCGGCGCGGTTTCCAACGGCGAGTTGGCCGTAGTGAGCGAGGCGGGCAACAAGGCAGCACCCGCTCCCGAGGGACTCGCAACTGAGGAAACCACTGCAGCCTGCGCCTTCGATACGCTGGCGGTCTGTGCAACGAGCGCGAAAGGAACGGCGTCGGGCTCGACCAGGAAGCCACCGGATGGCTGGTATCGCAGCAGGAAATCAACCTTCGCCGAGTTCGGGCCTTCGCCGCCGCTAACCAGGAGAAAGCTGATCTGGCGTCCTCTCGCGGTGGAAATCAGCAAGTTGCTTTCGGCATGTTCGTTGGTGAGGGCCTTGACGAATACCAGCTCCGGCTCATGTTCGGAATGCTCCACCTGAAACAGCGCCGGGTCTCCCACCACGACTGAGTTCACGGGCTCCGGCACCCGGATCGCGGTCACGAAATGTGCCGCCAGTTCAATCGAAGTGATTTTGTTGTCCGCCGTCGGTTTGGTACGAACCTGCGGAACAATGGTCGTTTGTTGTGCCCCAGCCGTCGCGGTCAGTACTGCCAGCGAGAGCCAGCTGAAAAATAAAGCGTTTCTCATCCGTCACCTCAACCTTTCCCTCTGCCGCGCTAATTGACTCCGTGCCCTAAGCACTCGTCTTGCTCGATACCGTTGCGCGACCCGTTTGACGTACCCATGAACATCGCGGGAGGAATAGTCCAGTCCCCGCGAAGAGATTTCCTTCTCGCCGCTGTAGTAGGCCGCGGTGATCAACCGAAGGTCGCCGTTGAACTTCTGTTTGAGCCAGGCAAGATATGCGACTCCACCGCGAATGCTCTCCTGCACCACAAACCGGTTGCGCACGCCGAACCGCACCGATGTTGCCGGCATCAACTGCATGATCCCAGCCGCGCCTTTCTTCGATACCGCATATGGATTCCATCCCGATTCTTCGTCGATAATCGCGGCCACCAGTTCCACCGGGACCTGGTAGACAGCGGCGTAATACTCAGCCCACTGCGCTGACACGTCTCGTGGTGGGCGTGCGTCAGGCACTTGCGCCCTTGCCGTTCCGACTAGCAGCAAGAGGAAACACGCCCTGGCCCACTTCATGCCGCAGCCTCCACAGCCGCCGCCGGCAAGCCCTCTTCTGCCACGGCGATCAACTCGTCGCGATAGCGTTTCGAGTCGGCGACAAGACCTTCAAAGCCGGCACGCAGCAACAGACGTTTACGATCGGCCTCGGTCTTTGCCAACAGCGGCAACAGCAGGTCCCGCTGCTCGTGCGAGATCTCCTCGACCCCCAGGATTTCCAGCGCCTGCGCGAGGTCCAACATCTCCGCGATCGAGGGCGGCTTTTCCATGTTCCAGCCACGCAGAGCGTGCGCTAACCCAGCCAGTTGACCGCGCAGATGCAGGCTTTCACTACTGCTTCGGATCGCCAGAATTTCTTGCTCACGCTCGACCGATGGGTACTCAAAGCGCAGATAGAAACACCGTCGTCGCAGAGGGTCGCCCAGACGGCGCTCTTCGTTCGAACTCAGGACAACAAACGGAATGGTCGATGCTCCAACCGTTCCCAGCTTGGGGACCGTGATCTGCCAGGCGCTCAGAATCTCCAGTAGCAAGGCTTCGATGTTGTGGTCGACCTTGTCGAGTTCGTCGACCAGAAGCACGCATGGCTGGGTTTCATAGCGCAATGCGCGCAACAGTGGCCCCTCCGCAAAGAAGTCCAGCGAGTGCAGCCGGTTCCGGATCTGCTCCCAGTTCTGGCCGAGGTTGGAGGCTTGCGTGTCCAGGTAGAGCTTCTGCAGTGCCTCGTCGAATTTTCCGATGACCTTTTCTTCGGTGATTCCCACGTAGCACTGAAGTCGTTCAACCACCGTATTGGCCGCCGCCGCTACTGCGTAGGCCAGCTCGGTTTTGCCACATCCTGGCGGACCTTCCACCAGCAGTGGCTTACGCATACGGGCGGCTAGAAACACCACTTCCAGGGTGACTGGATCGATGATGTAGCGTGCCGCGCGCAGCTTCGTGGCGAGTTCGCTTGCAGACGAGAACACGTCGGCTTCCTTTCGTCGTGAAAACTACATCGGAAGCGCTAATTTTGCATTTGCAGGTGTTCGGATTTTGCGG
>DATBZX010000040.1:0-4579 GCA_036512955.1 Terriglobales bacterium | reverse complement strand
GTGGGCTGCTTCACCCGGGTAATGAAGTTGATTTTGTCGACTTCCGGCAGGGACTTGCTGTATTCCATGCCGCCGAGGGCCAGCACGTTGGCCTTGATGCGCGGTTCGACCGCTGGGATGATGGCGCCCATGACCGCTCCCCAACTGTAGCCGTAATAGCCGATCTTGTCGTGGTCGAGATCGGGGCGCGAATCGACGTAGTCGAGGGCCCGCGAGGCATCTTTCACCCACATCACGACGTGGTCGCGCCAAGTGGCAGAAGTGCTGGGCACATCAGTCTCCATGCCATCGCCGCGCTCGTAGGTGCTCTTGTAAACGGGATACAACACGGCGCGTCCGCTGCGCACCACGGCATCGAGCGCCGCGGTGGGATACAGCGTGAACTTCCGCAGGAGCAGGGCGTTGGAGCCGGGAAAGAAGATGACCGTTTGAAAGGGCGGCTTGGCTTTCTTCGGCACGAACAGATAGGCGATCGCGCGCTCATTGCCGTAGGCCGCGGCGTAGGTGATCTTTTCGACCTTCCAGTCGTCCTCGTCGGCCACCTGCTCGACAGTGGGATTCAGCGGCGTCATGTCGTACGAGTACACGCTGCGGTACGCCTCGAAGAGCTGGTCGCTGACCGGTTTCTCCTTGCTGTAGTCGCGACGCGGCCAGGGAATCGCGAGCTGTGCTTCCTTGGGCACCGAATCGGGCTCCGTGTACTTCACAGTGCGGAAGCCGATGTTGGGCGCACGCAGCCACGGCGATTGAGCGTCGGGATCGACGAACATGTAGATGGGCTCGTCCCAGGCGCCACCCAGGACATAACGCTTGCCGGATTCGGATTCGGTGGCGGTCCACTCCTTCACATTGCCGGCCATGTCATTTGTGCCCCACGGCCCGATGCCCTGCTTGCTGCCGACCGGCAGGACACCGCTGCCACCAAAGTTGCTGGCCGGGACAATGAATGCTGCCGTAGTAGGGCCGGCGGCGCGGTTCCAGTGATAAATGGTCGGGAGGCTCTTGCCCGCGAACTCGGCGTAGGCCGCGGCTTCGTACCAGCTGATGCCGGTGACGGGATAGCCGTCCTGTCCCTTAGGATATTCGCCCTGCACCCAGTCTTTCGGACCGGGACGTCCTGCACCATCGCGGAAATCGGCCATAGCTTCGTCCCGGGTTAGTTTCTTGCCATCACGGACGAAGTCGAACTTCCAATACTCCGGCTTCTGGTATCCACCGGCGCTCACGAACGCCTTGTATTGGCGGTTGGTCACCTCGTACTGGTCTATCCAGTAGTCCTTCAGCGCCAGTTCGGGCTGCCCTTCGAAGCCGGGAATAAACAGCGTCCGGGGATAGTGTCGCGGCGAAACCCGTACCATTCCCGCCGGTGTTTTCGTGGTCTCGTCGAGCACCACGGAAACCTCTACCTCTTCGCCAACCGGGATGCCGAATTTCGAGAGCAGCGAGTTTGTGGTCCGTAGTACCGTCCCGTATCCCGGCTTCTCAAACTTCCACAGGAACATCCCGCGCGGCTGCCGCGCATCCTTCAGCGGAGTCTTCCCCACCAGCGCCCATGCCGAATTGGGATCGTTGTATTCGCGTCGATAGACATCGACACCTTCCGGCGTGGTGTTAAACGACATCTGGTAGGAAATCATCGGCCACAGCTTGGCCAGTGCTGGATCGCCGGGGATGGCCTTTTCGGCGCGCGTGGCCAGCCCGAAAGCCGCGCCGTACTTGCCCTGATCGTAGAGCTGGGAAACCTGCGGTATGCCGACCTCGCGGGCCCAGCGAGCTTCGCGATTGCGCTGGATGAGCCAGCCTGCGCCGACACCGAGAAGGACCAGGAGAACAATCAGCGGTACAAGAATGCGCGGACGCCTGGCTTCGCGCGCGATGCGCGCGGGAGTGAGCGACGAACCAGAATCGGGAAACAGCAGATCACGATCGCGACGGAGTTCCTGCGCCAATTCCACGCCCGAAGGAAAACGGTCGGCGGTCTTCTTCTTCAGGCAGCGAGCGACCAGGCGGCGAAGTTCAGCAGGTACATCGCGTTTCAGCTCGCTGAGGGGCTTGGGATCATCGCGCATGACCGCCGCGAGCAGTGCGGCACTCGAGTCAGCGTCGAAAGCCTTCTTGCCAGTGAGCATCTCGTAGAAGACAGCGCCGAACGAGAAGATGTCGCTGCGAGCATCGACGGGCTTGCCTTCGGCTTGCTCGGGTGACATGTAGGCCAGGGTGCCGACAATCATGCCGGGCGTGGTGGCGGTACCAGCTCCGGTGAGGGTCGCGCCTGCATCATTATTCGCCGATTCTGCGGCGGCGAGCTTGGCGAGTCCGAAGTCGAGAACTTTAACCAGCCCGGAATCGTCGACCATGATATTGGCCGGCTTGAGATCGCGGTGAATGATCCCGGCCGAATGGGCGCGAGCGAGTGCATCGGCAACCTGTAAGGCGTACTTGGTCGCGACATTCACCGGCAAGCCGCCCTTTGGAATGATGCGGTCGAGGGTCTGGCCGGAGACGTACTCCATGACCATGTAGTCGAGGCCGTCCTGCGAACCAATATCGTGCACCACGCAAATGTTGGGGTGCTGCAGGCTTGAGATTGACTTCGCTTCCTGCACAAAACGGGCATGCAGATCCGGGTTCGAAGACAAATGGGCCGGAAGAATCTTGATGGCGACCGTCCGCTGGAGACGAGTATCGCGAGCGAGATATACCTCGCCCATTCCGCCCGCGCCAAGCAGCGACAGAATTTCGTAGGGTCCCAGTTTGACGCCTTGGGTCAGTGGCATGAGTTGAGAGGGATTATATCGTCATCACGAACGGCGGCGTGCCGTTCTTGGGGTATCCGGCGCTGTGTGCACAAGCTCGCCTCTTCTTTGCCAAGAAAAAACTGATCCGACCGGCTTGGTTGCAATGGTGGTATGTCGATGGATGCGACTTTGAGACTTATCGCTTGGGATCGGCAAGGAATGTGCTAAAAGGCACGGCGTCATTCAGCCCTCAATTCAACCTGCACCAGCACCAAACTCTCTCACAAGGCACTGCCCGCAGACAGTTTGCTGCTGGGCATGCGCGCAATCGATCGCTGAGCGCTACCGCTGCCGGCACATTGACGGAATGGGCGTTTTACATCCAAGCGGCGGTGCCAATGCGGTTGCCGGATGCTGGCCGACTTCCCGTTACTAATCGGTTCCTCGATAAGTGCATTGGCGATTTTGCGCGAACCGAGAAAAATGGGGTGGGTGCCTCCGCCACGCAGACCATCCATGCAGAACGAGATCGGCACTTGCGGGCCGCTCGCGCGAGCAGCCCGCGCGGTTTACGAGCTATGCAACGGTTTACCGCACCTTCTCGATGTCATTGAGCGTCCATGTCCGGTCGAAAAACGCCTGCTTCGGGCCGTAAAGCCGGAAGATCGCGAACCAGCCTTTGCCTGGCTGCGACTATCGGCGTTACCTGGGCTGCTTGTTTTGCTTGAATGCCTCCATCACCATTTGCTGTCTCTGCAGCAGCATCTGTTGCTGAGCTCGCACCGGCAGTGCAGGCTCTTGCGGATTGTCTTGCTGCTGCAGGCTTTCGGTGATGATGTCGTTCTCGTTGCTGGGTCCTGCACCACGTGTTTGAGCCAATGACCGCGAGGCATTTTCTGTAGCGAGTTTGTCGCTATTGGAAGGCCGAAGGGAGAGAAGCACTCTCGCGAGCGTAGTAGGATCGCCAGCCAATCCGACGATGACGTAGTTAAACTTCGATCCCTCCAGCAAAGAACGGACAACGTCCTGCGCCGGCCCAGGGCCCAAGTGCGTCACAACGCGTTCCTCGGCTTGAGGCGGAATCTCGACGTCGGCGCCGGTCTGATCGCTTATCCTCCGCAGGATGTCGCTCAGAGTGGAATTGTACGCAGAGATCGTCAGTAATCCCTTTTCGTAAATAACAGTCGGCGCGCTGGGCGGCGACTGCTCGAGGTTGACAGGTGGCGGGGCGACTGGCAGAGACAAGGGAGACGGATGCTCTGCCTGTCGTTGCACGGTCTGCGCCGAAGCCAAGGTAGCTAGGCACAGCACAGCTCCCAGCACCAAGAGCAGGTTTATTCGGAGTGGGGTGTCCATGCAGTTCCGCCTTGCACTCGAAATGACCACCGGGCGTAGCTTATTCACTCGATTGTCTCTCCATTAGCTCTTTCCCTGAAGTGCCGGCTACCCAAATCCGTGACTGAAGGAGCGGTGCTACCTCACACCCTTCGACGCGATTCAACCTTCAATGCGAAACAGCAACAGGTTCGAACTGCACGCTGCTTTGAAACAGGGCCGTGTAAGTGCGTAGAGAAAAGTAGGGGAGGGTTTCAACCTCCCCCAAAAACAGCGGTTGTCGACTTAGCGTGGGTCTCGTGCACCTATGTGACGTTCGACCCGCCCAGAAGCTACTCGCGGGTTGAAACCGCGAGCAGCTTCTTGTTCTTGCCAAGGTTAAGTTGTCAAACATCGCGGTTCATGCTTCACTGCCCAGTACCTGTCAACGTCGCCGACTGCGGACTGCCAGGGGCGTTGTCGCTAACTTGCAGTGTAGCTGAGTATGCCGTACCAGCCCTTTGTGG
>DATBZX010000039.1:0-3993 GCA_036512955.1 Terriglobales bacterium | reverse complement strand
CACCGCGCCGACATTTATGCGCTTGGTCTGATCATGTACGAGGTCTTCACCGGCGCCGGCACCTTCCATGGCGACACGCCGATGGCAATCGTCATGGCTCGATTGCAGAGCGACCCCGTCCCGCCACGCCAGATCGAGCCGATGATTCCGCAGCACGTCGAAACTGCGATTCTCCGCTGTCTGGAGAAAGATCCTGCGCGGCGCTTCCAATCGGTCGAGGAACTGGAACGCGCCTTGACCGCTCCTGTCGAAGTGAACATCGCGCCCGCATCTGGCACTGAGGTTCCGCTTCCACGCCACCTCGTGGTGTGGGGCCGCCGCGATTGGGCGTTGGTCGCGGCCGGTGTCATTGGCCTGCTCGCTTTTGTTTTCTTCCTCTTCGACCGGACGTTTCCGTATGGAGTAATCAAGGCGACAATCACGCGTGAGCAGGCAATCGAACGCGCCAAGGCGTTGGCGCTGAAATATAACCCGAATGCAAATTTTGAGTATGAGGCCACCTTCCTGGGAGGACGTTTCGAGGGCCTAGACAACTTCTTATCGCATGAAGCCCGAACGTATGGCCTCCACTCCGCACTGCAAAACTTGTCCAATAGTTCTGGCTGGTCTGTCTTCGCCGGGGGCAACAGCAGGGCTTTTCAGAGCGTGCACTTGAACAGCGGCGGGAAAGTTGTCTCCCTTATGTTCTTTGATCCGTCGGACTCGGCAAGCATGACTACTTCTCCGCCGGAGCAGCGCAATCCCGACGATCTGTTGCCCTTGGCGCTTCAATATGCACACGATATCTTTGGCGTAGATCTCTCCGCTGTGCCGCCGACGAAGAACACGTACGATGAAAAGTTCCATCGCTGGGCAACAGGTGATGGCAGCTTTTATGTTGGCGTTGGAATTCCGATCGAGTGGCAACTCCCGGACAAATCTCGCGAAGAAATCAGGGTCTTTCGCGTCGGGTTAGTGGGGAATCGGCTACGCGAAGCACGGGCTTGGATCATTTCGACGAACAAAGGTACCTCGGCTCCCAATTGGTTCTGGGAGACCGGCGGTCAATTCCTAATGACGGGGTGGGGGTTCTTAGTCGGCTTTTGCCTCATCGTTCTGGCGCTGCTCATGGCTGCCGTGCGCAGGTTCGATAGCCCGATGGTTGGCTCAATACTGGTAGCCACGTTACCGGTTGCGGCACTCGCAGTCGCGGTGGTGTGGGCAGAAATCCCAGACAAATCAAGAGATACCGATACGCTGGTCATTACGCTGTTGCTCATTCTGCTCATTCCGCTGCTCGTGGTTGTGCCCTATGCGCTGATATGGCTGAGTCGGCAATTCGCTATGCGTACTTTTGGTGACCGCCTCCTGACGTATCCTATGCAATCAAAATGGCACCTTTCACCTTCCGCTGGTTTCGCAGTCTTGCGCGGGACGGCGATAGGTTGCGCCTACGTTGCGCTGCACGCGACGCTTCTCTACTTCTTGGGCGAGCGCCGCCTCGCTGTGACCGCCACTTGGTGGTTTGTGGGCGACGCGCTGATTGCACACGACACGGCGCACCTGTGGGCTCTTGCGTTGCCCGTCTTTGTCGCCGTGCTCGTTCCTTGGGTGCTGATCGCTTTCCCAGTGACGCTTGCCTACCGCGCAACGCGTCGCACCGGGCTAGTCCTCGCTTCCGTCGCGGTATTCTGGTGCATCCTAGCCGTCGGACTTCCCGGAGCGAACGCGATCCCGCTGCTGCCCATGTACATCTTCATCTGCGCGCAAGCGATCGTCTTCAGCCTTATCTTCTTGCGCTTCGACTTGTTCACCTGCATGTCCGCTGTGCTTACTGTCGAAACGTGGCTGGTCACATATCCGTACTATCGCGTCTGGGGCTATTTGAAGCCGGCTCACTTCCTCGCCGCCTTTTTGCCTTGGGCGCTGTTGCTTTGCTTCGGAGTGATCCTGCCCTTCCGCAAACACCTGGCTCTCTTTGGCCAGCGCCTCCGCACAGTGTTCGAGTAGGCGAAGCGCCGATGGCACTGCCAATCGTCCAACGAACGCCACCTTGCATCGGTGCCCTTCATCCGGCGATAAACGGGCTAACCGGACAGATGCCGAGGTCAACTGGCGTGAACAGCGCTTCACGTGAGTTTGTGCCGTTTCTTCGTTTGTGGGCGATTGAGCACGGATGTCCAGCGCGGATATATTGATTTTGCACGCACGTGAGAGCAACGTAGCGCACTCTCCCCGCCACTGCCATTATTCGCCAAACCGGCGAACAAACCAGCCCTTCACCACCTGTGTCAGAACCGCATAGCTCAACAGCATAATGGCCAGGAACAGCCAGTACAGCGGCGGGAGCGGGACAAACCCCAGCGTGCTCGCCAAGGGCGAAACCGTCAGCCAGGCGCCGACCGCGACGATGATCACGGAAGTGATGATGAGCGGCCAACTAGCCCGACTTTCGATGAACGGGATCTTGTTGGTGCGAATGACATGGATGATTAACGTCTGGGTGAAGAGCGACTCCACAAACCAGCCGGTGTGGAACAGGGCCGGGTTGTGCCAGCAGTTGAAAACGTACAGCATCAGAAAGAACGTCACGTAATCGAAGATCGAGCTGATCGGCCCAATAAACAGAATAAAACGCAGGATCTTGTCAATCGTCCACTGGCGCGGCTTGGTCAGCCAGTCGGCATCCACCTCGTCGGTTGGGATGGTGGTCTGCGAGAAGTCGTACAGGAGGTTGTTGGTCAGCACCTGGATCGGCAGCATAGGGAGGAAAGGCAGGAACGCGCTGGCCCCTACGACACTGAACATGTTGCCAAAGTTCGAGCTGGCTGCCATCTTGATGTACTTGACAATGTTGCCGAACACCCGCCGGCCTTCCATCACGCCCTGTTCCAGTACCAGCAGGCTGTTTTCCAATAGGATGATATCGGATGACTCCTTGGCGATGTCCACCGCGCTGTCCACCGAGATGCCCACATCGGCGGCCTTCAAGGCCGGGGCGTCGTTGATGCCATCGCCCATGAACCCCAACACGTGGCCCTTACTCTGGAGCGCACGGATGATGCGTTCCTTGTGAGCCGGGACCAGCCTGGCAAAGACGCTGGTGGCGCTGGCGGCTTCGGCCAGTTCCGTCTCGCTCATCGTCTCGATTTGAGAGCCGAGCAAGAGATGCTCTACCGGCATGCCTACTTCCTTGCAGATGTAAGTGGTGATGATCTCGTTATCGCCGGTCAGGACCTTGACGTCAACGCTCAGGCGGTGAAGCTGCTTCAAGGCCTCGGTAGCGGTGTCCTTGGGCGGGTCGAGGAAGGCTAGGAAACCCAGCAGGATCAGGTCCGACTCATCCTTGACCGAGTAAACCGGCTCATCGGAGCCGCCCGGCATTTGCTTATAAGCCAGGGCGATCACCCGGAAGCCCTGACCGTTCAGATCGTCCGCCAACTGTCGGCGTTTGGCGTCGTGCTCGGGCAGAACTTCGATGACCTCTCCTTTGACTTCCACCCGGGTGCACTGGCTCAGCACTTCCTCCACCGCGCCTTTGCAGATCAGCGTGTTCAACCCGGTGTCATCTTCCACCACCACCGACATGCGGCGCCGCACGAAGTCGAAAGGGATCTCGTCTATCTTGTGGTACTTCTCGTCCGCTTTCAGGTGCTCCTTCAACTCCTTATGGTCGAGGATCGCTTCGTCGAGCAGGTTCTTCAACCCGGTATGGTGGTAGCTGTTCAGGTAGCCATACTGCAGCACCTTCTCGCTGGGATCGCCCTGCGCGTCCAGATGCTTTTCGAGCACGATCTTGCCCTGGGTGAGCGTGCCGGTTTTGTCGGTGCACAGCACGTCCATCGCCCCGAAGTTCTGGATGGCGTTCAGGCGTTTGACGATCACTTTCTTGCGAGCCATGGCCAGGGCGCCCTTGGACAGGTTGACGGTCACGATCATGGGCAGCATCTCGGGCGTTAGCCCGACGGCCACAGCCATGGCAAACAGGAAGGCTTCGAGCCAATTGTGTTTGCT
>DATBZX010000038.1:0-3652 GCA_036512955.1 Terriglobales bacterium | reverse complement strand
TGCTGGAGTCGCAGTCGATGGCGCCGTGATCCAGCAGGACAATGACTCCACAGTTGCGTTCTACGGCAAGAATGTTTCTTTCCGTAAAACGCTATCAGGTGACGTGCACGCTCCGGCGGGCAGCGACCCGTTTCTCGCGGCGGTAAGGGCTGCCGTCAACAAGGCGAACCAGCACGAAGCTGCCGAAAAGAAGTAGTTCGAGTTAGCCCGTGCTCGCGAATTGTGCACGCCGGCAATCGCTAGTTGCGGCGTTCGCTCAGGGATGGCCTCGATCAGTTTTGGACCGGGAGGGATGCGGCATTACAGGATCGCTGCCCATTTCGGCTGCTCTTTCGGCGAATGAACGGCGCAGGCAACGCGCAGGATCGTGGCCATGTGCCTCCCTGCACCGATGCAGTCTGGATTGGTATCCGAAATCGAGAGGATGGAGCGGTATCTAAGACTCTGTCTCCGAGCCAAGTCAGTTCGGAGAATCTCAGCCTTGGCAAAGTACAATCCAACTGCTCAATGTCAATCTTCGATCAGCATACAGCCAGGGTGCTGGCCACAATCTGCGCCTTTGTTGCCATCGTGGCTTTTCTCTACGGGGTGCGCCATACCCTCGTCGCCATTCTCTTCGCGGTGCTCTTCGCTTACTTGTTGGAACCGGCTGTCTACCGAATCGAACGGTCAAGGCTTGCAAGAGGCTCGCGATGGCTCGCAATCCTGGAAACCTATCTGGCAATTGGCGCGATTGTCGCGGTGCTCGGCACTCTGTTTGGACCGAAGCTGGTGGAGGACGCTCGGCTGCTGAGCCAGTCGCTGCCCGGATTGCTGGAGAAGGTTACAACTGGAAAGATCGTTTGGCAATTTGGCAATCGGTACGGCTGGAGCTACGACACTCAGCTCAAAATCGAGCAGTTTATTGCGGCCCATCAGGCAGAGATCCTCGCCTGGAGTGGTCAGGCAGGTACAGCGGTTGCGAAGGCGTTGCAGAGTGTGATTTGGGTTGTTCTGATCCCCATGCTCGCTATCTTTTTCTTGCGCGACGGAAGGCAGTTCTCCGCAACCTTGCTGCATATCCTTGGCGAGAGCAACCAGCGGCGCTTTCTGCGGTTGATCATGACCGATCTCGACGTGATGCTGGCTCATTTCATTCGCGCGCAGCTCATACTGGCTGGCATATCGCTGGTGGCATACAGCGTGGTGTTGACCGCACTTCGGTTTCCGTATGCGTTGGTACTGGGATTCGCTGCCGGAGCTATGGAGTTTATTCCCGTCGTTGGTCCTCTGGTGGCTGCGCTGGCGATCGTCTTCGTCGGATTTCTGACGGCTTATCCTCATTTGTGGGCGCTGATTCTGTTCTTTGCCTTTTGGCGAGTGGTGCAGGATTATGTCGTATCTCCGCGAGTGATGGGCGGAACGCTGGAATTGCATCCTCTGGCAGCAATCGTGGCTGTACTTATGGGCGGCGAACTCGGTGGAGTGTTGGGCGTGTACCTTTCGATCCCGGTCGTTGCAACCATCCGCATCGTTTGGGTGCGTTGGCAGAAATATTCTGCGGTCATCGCGACGGCAGCTCCACCCGAATCCGCCGACAGTATTTTTAGTACGCGTAAAGTGGTCTCGAAACTCTGAATCGCTTCTCTGCGCGGCTACGGTCAATGCGGTATCTGCGCGGATTCAATCTGGCTATTCAATTCGTCATCCGCTCCTGTAATTGTCCGGAAACGAAGCTGTGTCTAGCGATCGTGAAGCAATACTCTTTTCGGTCCCCCGCCATGTCGTCTAGTGCAGCTGCACAAGGTTTGATTTTCATCGCAGGAACTGGTGGAACAGGACTGTTGCGCAGAACGCGCCGAAGCCCAGCAGCATAAGGCCGAGGAGGGCGTTTACGAGGCGGAAGAAGCTCGGACCGATGCGGTGGGGGATGAAGCGAACGAAAACGATCAGCGCAGCGAACCAGGTCAACAGGCCGGCGGTGGCCATCAGGATGCCCCATCCGGGGGCGCTATAACCCAAGACTGAATGGGCGAAGGGGAGCCAGTTGGAACTGACGCCAACCCAGTAGAGAATGGTTAAGGGGTTGAAGATGGTCAGGGCAAAACCGTCGGCGATTTCGACGAACAGATGTGCTGGGACAGTGCTTTCGTCCCGGTGTTGGCGAGCGCTGGAGTAGGGCCGCAGGGGCTCCTTGACGGCACGGACAAGGAAGTAGATCCCCAGCGGAAGCAGGACGATTACGCCGGTGCTAGCCAGGACGGCTTTAAGCGTCGGGTTGGACAGGTCCGAAAAGAGGTAGTGCCCGCCCAGGAGGACTAGAGAGAAGAGGATTAGATCGCCGGCGACGGAGCCGACTCCGCACGCGAGGGTGTGTCGCCAACCGCCGATCATGCCGCGGCGGATGGCCAGCATGTTGACAGGGCCCATCGGCGCGGCCGCCGCCAATCCCATCAAAAATGCGGCCGAAAGCACGTGGACGTAGGAGACGAACACCATTTTGCGCCGATAAATAGCATAAGCCCGAAGTTCCATTCGGGCAGGCCAGAATTTACCCTCGGTTGCATCCGCGAGAGCAGCCAGCATTTCTTCGGCACATCGGTGGCGATGGGCGCACTTCGGAGCGCAATGGCGCGCTCAGCTCTGCGATTGTGGCGTCTTGATCAGCTTCGCCGGGTCGTATCCGAGTTCCTGTACTCTTCGGGTAATCTTCTCATAAGTTTCCCTGGTCATTTGTTGTGTACGGCTCAAAATCCGAAGGTATTTTCGGCTTGGTTCACCAACGACGGCATAGCTGTAGTCGGCCGCTAGGTCGATGATCCAGTACTTGCCGTAAAACGGCTTGAAGAAAGCAATCTTCAGCTTGGCGTTGGTCGCTTTATCCTCGACCTTGGCCTCACCCTTGGACGTTTTGGTCGTTCCGTCGGCTCTGCGGCAGGAGTTCACAACCGTGATCTTGCCGTCTTGGCGTGGGGTGTACTCGGCAGTGACGTCACCGACATCTTCCTTCTCAAACCAGTTTGGATACCGCGCTATCTCGCACCATTTGCCGGCGTAACGGGTGAGATCCACGCTTGAAACGGTGGGTAGCAGGGGCTTCGAATCCGCCAGTACCAGTTTCGTCAGGATCACGCCTGTACCGACCGCGAGAAGTACCTTCCACTTCCTGTCCATTTGCAATACCCCTCTTCAATGCAAGGCGAGATTCCGCGTTCCGGCCGACGCTGTATCGTGAGACGTCGACAACCATATTGGAGCCGCATTATCCTTTATCACTCGCGTTCAGCACCGATTCGAAGGAGTGTGTTGGGCAACCCGGTCGCTCTGGCGAAGTAACAACTGTGAGTTCCGCGTCCCAGCGTGTAGCTGGAGGGCTTCCGGTGGGACAGAGTGTCGGGCAGAGGATGCCCCCGTTCCAACCAGCCGTGGTTAGAACGGAAGCGTCCTTTTCAGCCCGCGCCTTTAATCCCAATAGGGCTTGGCACCGTAATACGTGTAGACTTTGGCGCCCCAGGCGCGGTCAGCCATGTCGGGCCAGTGCTCCTTGTCGAAACCGGGAGCGGCCTTGAGCAATTCCTTGTCGACGTTCAGAATGAACCGATGTTCGACCGTGTCGACCTTAAGGGAACTCCATGGAATGGCAAATAACTTATCGCCCATGCCCAGGAACCCG
>DATBZX010000037.1:0-8647 GCA_036512955.1 Terriglobales bacterium | reverse complement strand
GATCCACGACATTGACATCGTGCTGACCATGGCTAAGTCCCAAGTGAAAGAAATTCGTGCCGTGGGCCTGCCGATTCTTTCCAAGAAAGTTGACATCGCCAACGTACGTATCGAGCTTGAATCCGGATGCGTGGCGAACTTTACGGCCAGTCGGGTCAGCACCGAGCGCGTTCGCAAAGTGAGGTTCTTCCAGCCGAGACAGTACGTGTCGCTCGATTTCTCTCGCCAGGACGTGTTGGTTCTGACGGTTGACGACGGAGCCGGTGCGAGTGCGGAAGAAGACCCCTTCGATCCTGCGAGCGTAGCCAGCAGCGCGTTTCCCGGAATCACGCCGTTCAAGCCCAAGGTAGAGCAGCAGGAGCCGCTGCGTGCGGAATTGACCAGCTTCCTGCGCGCGGTGCGCGAGCGCAGCACTCCGGATGTTTCGCTGCAACAGGGGCGCGACGCGCTCGCCGTGGCGCTGCAGATTGTGGACACCATCGCGCAGCACAGCCAGCGGGCACATCTCTCGGAATTGACGGGTGGTTTAAGTTAGTCCTACGCTGAGTCTCATCGGTCATGCCCGAAGATCTGGTCACCATCGCGACGTTCCTCAACATCGGAGAAGCTAAACTTGCACAGGGCAAGCTGTCGGCGGCAGGGATCGCGGCGTCGGTTCGCGATGAGAATGCGATGAACCTGCACATCGGCATGGCAATGTGGGGCATCAAATTGCAGGTTCCCGACTCGCAGGTGGTACGCGCCCTCGAGGTACTCGACGACTTTCGCCCGGAGCCGGTGGACGAAGAGGCTGAATCGGATATCGTGCACTGCTGCCCGGAGTGCGAGTCGCTGGAAATCCGTCAAGTCGCGGAAGGTAATCCCCATCAGATCGCGCTGTGGTCCGCGGCAATACCATTTCCTGAGCCCGCGCCCGAGCAGGGCCAGCACTGGCGTTGCCTGGCCTGTGGGTTCCAGTGGGAAGAGGTCGAAGGATAGGCCGGACCAGTCAGACAACCCCGCCCTGCTGGATGTTTCCCGGAGTGGAATAGCTTAGAACTAATTCGAGAAGTGCCGATGCAGCAAGAGCTACGGAACTCCTATCCAACTCGCGGACTCAAATCCCCAGTCGGCGAATCGTTGATCACCGACTACGAGCGCCCGGTTGTTGATGGGACGAATGTCTGTCCAGTTCAGCATTCTTTCTCCTAGGTCAGATTTGGCTTCAATCGACAGGTTCTCCCACCAATCCGGTTGAGCTGCATGGTTTTCGAAGGAATCAAACACAAGTTGAACCAACGCGTCACTCTTCCGATTGTCCGGGACAGCAAGGAGAGACGACACGAACGGTCTACACACTGACTCAGCGTGTCGCAACCAAACGAAAGCTGCGATTCCACCAGAGTCGTTTGGCAGTAATGTGAACGAAAGATTCAGCAGAGGTTTGTTCATGTCATTGATCTTCTGGAGTATTTTCGCCGCAAAATCGTAAATCGGCTGGGTAAGCCCTGAACATGCGAGTGTTGGCATCCGCCGAAAACTAAATACAGAGCCGGAAATTTCTTCGTAGTACCCGGTGAGGATCGCGCGGTCGCAGGCTGCTTTGTCAACCTCCATCCGTTCAATCGCATCGCCGATTGCAATGCTCCTCGCAGCGACTAAACCATGCAAGTGCTGCTGCACATATTCAGACTTTCCACGGTCCAAATCCTTTAGTAATTCGTTTGTCAGTAGGGTTGGCCGCTTGACATACAACTCTCGGCACAGAGCCCGGTAGTGGAGCAGGAGAGCCTGTTCTTTCGTGAGCAACAAGTTTCCTTCATCTATGGGTTTAAACAACGCGTTGTCGTGTGTGCCGCAGAACCCAGTGAACGTAGTCGCTGAATTTATGCCAACCAGCGAGTGCCTGATCTTGCCGTAGCCTTTTGCAATTTCAAACGGATCAGAGTTGGGCTGGTAGACTTTCCCCGCTCGAGCTATTTTCGCCAGTGCTGCGTTTCGCGAAATGCTGTGGGCGCGGATCGTACGGTTTTTGCACGGTGAAGGATTTGGAGGGTGCAAGCACAGCTTGTCTCCAGCCCGTAAGCCGCGCAGATCAGTGGCAAGCTGATGATAGGGAACTGGAGGTTCGCTTGACCGATTCAAATGGCATTTCTTGTACTTTTTGCCAGAACCGCACCAACAGGGGTCATTTCGTCCGAACTTTCCCTTGTAAGCCATCAATATGAGTATATAAATCCCCTTTTTTGCGTCTTTCCTCGCGCCCTTCGCCATGCGAGAATAGGGACTCACCCCCGAGTCACCATGAATCCAGTTCAGACCGCACAGCCCGCCGCCCAAGAACCCGTTATCACTCCTGAAGTGTTGCGCGATCACGGCATTACGCCGGAAGAATACCAGCGCATCCTGAAATCGTTGGGCCGGACGCCGACGCTGACCGAGCTGGGAATTTTCAGCGTGATGTGGAGCGAACACTGCTCCTATAAGTCGTCGCGCGTTCACCTGAAGCGGCTGCCGACGCATAGTCGCCGCGTGTTGCAGGGTCCGGGCGAAAATGCGGGCATCATCGACATCGGAGACGGATGGGCCTGCGCCTTCAAGATCGAGTCGCACAACCATCCTTCGTTCATCGAGCCGTTCCAGGGCGCGACTACCGGCGTTGGCGGCATTTTGCGCGATATCTTCACCATGGGAGCGCGGCCGGTTGCAATTATGGACTCGCTGCGTTTTGGTCCCATCACGCCACAGCCCGGCCTCGATCGGGCGACACTGCACAAAGACCACTCTGTGATGGAAGGTGTGGTCAGCGGAGTGGCCTCGTACGGCAACTGTTTTGGTGTGCCCAACGTGGGTGGCGAGGTAAAGTTCGAGAGCTGCTATACCGGCAATCCGCTGGTGAACGCGTTTGCGCTCGGTCTGGTTAAGCGCGACCAGATCTTCTATGCCAAGGCGTCGGGCGAAGGGAATCCGGTCATCTATGTCGGCTCGAAGACGGGACGCGACGGAATTCACGGCGCCACCATGGCGAGCGAAGAGTTCAGCGAGGAGTCGGAGGCCAAGCGCCCGAACGTGCAGGTCGGCGATCCGTTTCTGGAGAAATTGCTGCTGGAAGCCTGCATCGAAGCCATGCAAACGGGCGCCATCGTCGGCATCCAGGACATGGGCGCGGCGGGACTGACCTGCTCCACCTGCGAAATGGGCGGGCGCGGCGGCGTTGGACTGGAGATCGAGCTTGACTTGGTTCCGCAGCGCGACACTGGCATGACGGCCTACGAAATCATGCTGAGCGAGTCACAGGAGCGCATGCTGCTGGTGGCCGAAAAAGGCCGCGAAGCCGAAGTGTTCCGCGTTTTCGAGAAGTGGGGACTCGATGCCGCCACCATCGGGCGCGTCATCCCGGAATCGACGATGCGCGTGCTGCAGCACGGCAAAGTGGTCGCGGAAATTCCCAATCAGGCCTTGACCGACGAAGCCCCGTTGTACAACCGTCCCATGGAGCGCTGGGAGCCTCCGGTTCCGCGCACCATGCCGGAGAACATTCATCTGGGCACCAAGAGCGATCTCACGGGCGACCTGAAACAGTTGCTGGCCAGCCCGAATATCTGCTCCAAACGCTGGGTCTATGAGCAGTACGACTCGATGGTGCAGACCAATACGGTCGAAGGGCCGGGCGGCGAAGCGGGCATGATCCGGATCAAAGGCACGCAGCGCGCGTTGGCTATGGCGCTCGACGGTAATGGGCGCTGGTGCTATCTCGACCCCAAGCTCGGCGCGATGCACGCGGTTGCCGAGTCGGCGCGGAACGTGGCGTGTTCGGGCGCGACTCCAATCGCCGCCACCAACTGCCTGAATTTTGGCAATCCGGAGAAGCCGCACATCATGTGGCAGTTTGCCCAGACCATCGATGGCATCACCAAGGCCTGTGAGGAACTGGAGACGCCTATTACTGGCGGCAACGTCAGCTTCTACAACGAGACGCTGGGCGAAGGCATTTATCCGACGCCGGTCATGGGGATCGTTGGCATCCTGGAAAATGTCCACAAGGCCGTGGGGCCGGACTTCAAGCAGACTGGCCGGGCACTCGTATTGGTGCGCGGATCGGAGTCGGGCGATGCCTCTGACGTCGATGCCGAGTTTGGATCGTCGGAGTATGCGAAGGAAGTCCTGGGGCAGATTTGGGGATTCCCGCCGGCATTGGAGCTCGAAGGGGAGGCTGCGCTGCAAAAGGCGATTATCCAGATGATCGACGAGGGGTTGGTCGAATCCGCCAAGGACTGCACCGAAGGCGGACTGGCAGTCACTTTGGCCGAATGTGGCTTTGCCAAGGGCATTGGTGCGCAAGTCGATCTAAGTTCAGGAGATCTGGTGCTGGAGTTCGTTCTCTTCGGCGAGGACGCCAGCCGAATCCTCATTTCGTGCGACGTGGCCCATGTGGAGCGAATCAAAGAACTAGCGGTAAAATACGCCCTTTCAGCAGAACAAATTGGAAGTACGGTTTCCGACAATCTGGAAATCCGGGTGGACGGCAAGATGGCTGCGGCCGCACCGGTGTCGGAACTGAAGCGGGCATGGACTGAAGCGCTGGAAAATGCGCTGCATACGGAACTGGCAGAGCCAACGGTTGCGGATGTGGTGTAGGGCCAAGTCAGTTTCAGACTTTCGAATCTGAAATCAACGGGTGAGCGATGCTAATCACATCTGACAAATTGCACGAAGAGTGCGGCGTGGCTGCCATCTATGGCCATCCCGAGGCTTCCAAGCTCGCTTACCTCAGCCTTTACGCGCTGCAACATCGCGGACAGGAATCGGCGGGAATAGCCTCTTCCAACGGCGAGCGGCTGGAACTATACAAGGCCATGGGCCTTGTTTCCGATATCTTTACCGCCGATGCCTTGGCCCGCGTTCCAGGTTCACTCGCGATTGGCCACACGCGGTATTCCACGACCGGCGACTCGGCCTTACTGAACGCCCAGCCCATTCGCGTGGAGTGTAGCAAGGGACAAATTGCGCTGGCGCATAACGGCAATATTACCAATGCGCATGAGATCCGCTCGCATCTGGAGCAGCTAGGCTCGATCTTTCAGACCACCAGCGACACTGAAGTCGTGGTGCACCTGATTGCCCGCTCGAAGGAACAGACGCTCGAGTCAGCCATGAGTGATTCGCTGCGCCGCATCGAGGGCGCCTTCTCGCTGGTGATGATTACGCCTGATCGCATCTTTGCCGCGCGCGATCCTCGCGGCTTCCGTCCGCTGGTGATGGGACGAATCAAGGGGCAGTCGGAGCACCATAAAGACACCATCGTATTCGCCTCGGAAACCTGCGCGTTTGACTTGATTGGCGCGACCTACGAGCGGGAAGTGAAGCCGGGCGAGCTGGTCATCGTCGGCCCGGAGGGAGTGCACTCGCGCTTTTATGCCACGCAACAGGCACTTTCCAGCTGTGTCTTCGAGCATGTGTACTTTTCGCGTCCCGACAGCATTGTGTTCGGACGCGCGGTGCAGCAGACCCGCGACGCCATGGGGCGGCAGCTCGCGCTGGAATCGCCGGTTGACGCCGACATCGTGGTGCCGGTGCCGGATTCCGGCGTAACGGCGGCCATGGGGTATTCGCACCAGAGCGGCATCCCCATCCAGTTTGGATTGATTCGCAACCACTATGTCGGCCGCACTTTCATCGAGCCGGAACAGCGGGTCCGCGACTTCGGCGTGCGCCTTAAGCTGAACCCGGTGCGCCACGTCATCGAGGGCAAGCGCATTGTGCTGATCGACGACTCCATCGTGCGCGGGACCACCAGCCGCAAGATTGTCCGCATGATCCGCGACGCCGGCGCCAAGGAAATCCACATGCGCATCTCGTGTCCGCCAACAATTTCGTCCTGTTACTACGGCGTGGATACTCCCTCGAAAAACCAGTTGATTGCCGCGAATAAATCGGTGGAAGAGATCCGCGAATACATCCATGCCGATTCGCTGGCCTATCTTTCGCTCGAAGGGCTACGCAAGGCCGCGGGCGAAGGCGATGAGGTCAAGTACTGTACCGGTTGTTACACAGGCAAGTATCCGACGAGACTGGTGGATGTGGAAGATATCCAGGCGGCCCCTGAGATGGTGGCCGGAGACTAGCCCGTCGAGGAGTGCAACATGAAGTTCGCCAAAGACCTCATCAACAAGCTGCAGAAATTGCTGAGACGTCGCTTCGAACCAGAGGATCCCTTCGCATACGTAACGGCCGACCTGAAGCGCGGTCCGGGCGGTCGATCATCTGCGGTAGCATTGGAAGAGCCGGAGCCGAGGCGTGTCTTGAATCTGTTTGGCCGTCGTGATGCGCGCTGATTGGCTTCTTCCCTCCGCTTATACCTTATCAACCCATCATTTGGCAGGAGAACCCAATGAATCATACCCGCCTGGAAATGATTGTCGCGGTCGTTTTCACCGCGCTTATATGCGGCTGCCTTTCATTGCCGGCGATGGCTGGCGAGGGCGACTCTTACGTTCCGACGCATGGCAAGGCGATCGTCCTGTTCGATGGCGGCGCACCCGGGAACTTCGACAGCTTCCTCAAGAGCAAGGGATTGAACAACGATCCTGAGCATGTGTTCACGTTCGAGGATGGCGTGATCCACGTCTCCGGCACGGAGTTCGGATACCTAATCACCAAGCAGGAATATGCCGACTACTATCTGCGCGCCGAGTTCAAGTGGGGCGAAGCTACCCACCCGCCGCGCGAAGGCCAGGCACGCGATAGCGGCATTCTGTATCACATCCAAGGAGAGCAGAAAGTCTGGCCGACTTCGCTCGAATACCAGATTTGCGAAGGACAGACCGGCGACTTCTACATGACAGACGGTGCCGCTTTGACGGGTACGGACGGAAAGCGCGAGACGGGGCCAGCGGGTTCGGCTGCCAGAATCAAACGGATTGGCGAAGGGCCGTGGCAGAACGTGACGGGCTACCGCGATCCGGCGGGCGAGATCGAAAAGCCCCACGGCGAGTGGAACGTCGTCGAGATCGTGGTAAAGGGCGACAACGTGAAGCACTACCTGAACGGCAAGCTGGTGAATGAGGGCTCGAAGGCGTATCCCGCAAGTGGAAAGATCTTGATCCAGTCCGAGGGGGCGGAAGTCTATTTCCGGGACATCAAACTGTACCCGCTGAAGCCGTAGCGGAGTTTCTCACTCCAATCGAAACGCCCCATATTGAATTTAGAAGAGCTCGATTGCCGCGCCATGGCCGCGGGCAGCGGCAACGCGCGCGTCACGCGTAAGCAACGCCGCGCCAAGTGTTTCGGCAAGCACTACATAAGCTGCATCGTAGGCTGAGAGATTGTGACGGTACTGCCAGATACTAAGCAGAAGAGCGGTGTGCGGGTACCGCCTTATCTTTAGCCGTATCAGGTCATGCATAACTTCGTCCGCGCGGCGCAGTGAGACGCGTTCCTCCCGCACTTGGCGGCGTAGTACCTGCGTGACTTCAAGGTCGATGAGGTGTGGAGCATGGAGGGACTCACCGCGTGAGTGGATTCGCCTTTCGATGCTATGGCCCGCAGGTGTCCGCAGAAGCCACTCCACGACGACGGAGGCGTCGAGGACGATCAACGCGCGTCTCGCTCCTCGCGGAGTATCCGGACGGTGTCGATGTCGGCAGTCACCGGCTTGCGGCGGTGCAACAGCTCGCGGAACTCAGCCAGGGTCGGCTGCTCGGCGATCTCCCGTATTTCCGACAACAGATAGTCGGAGAGCGACATGCCCGCCATGGCGGCGCGGGCTTTCAGTCTCCGATGTAGGGCATCAGGGACGTTGCGGATCTGGATCATCTTCGACATGTGGCAAGCATAGTTGCATGTGCAGCACATGTCAACGTTTTCACCCTGCCAAGAGTTTCTTTCGCAAATCCTCGACATAGTGATCGGTCATGCCTGCGATGTAGTCGCACACCACTCGCACCAGCTTCTCGTGCGCGACTTTCTCTTGGTAGCTGGGCGGCAGGGCTTCGGGATGGGCAACGAGATAGTCGAACGTCTCAGTCACGATTTTCTCTGCCCTGTTCTTCTCCGGCTGAAGCTGTTTGCAGTTGTACAGCGCTTCGTAGAGAAATGCCTTGGCCTCGCGGCGTTCCTGCTCGACCTCGAGGCTGAAAGACGCCAACCGCCCAGGAAAGCGGCGGACATCGTCAACACTCGTTACGCCAGATTGTGCGACCCGCTCACGCGTGTGGTCGATCAAGTCGGTGACAAAGCGGTTCAGCATTCGCTTCAGCGCCTCGTTGAACTTCAGTTTGTCGGGCGCATCCGGATACTTCGCCTCCGCCTCAATGAAATAGCGCTCAAACGCGCGCACCCTCTTCCGGATCTCCGGCAGCCGTAACAGCTTCGCTTCGTATCCATCGTCCAGGTCGGCGGTGCTGTAGGCGATCTCGTCGGTCAGATCGATCAACTGCGCTTCCAGCGGAGGCCGCAGGTCGAGAAGATATTCCGCAAGTTCCGGATGGTCGTCCGCGGTGTAGTCGTGCGAGTGCTTGATGATGCCCTCGCGGACCTCGAAGGTCAGATTGAGTCCACGGAATTCAGCATAGCGAAGCTCGAAGTCCTCAACGATGCGCAGCGCTTGCAGATTGTGATCGAAGTATTCGCCATGGCGTCGCATTGCGACATCAAGCGCCCGCTCGCC
>DATBZX010000036.1:0-7903 GCA_036512955.1 Terriglobales bacterium | reverse complement strand
GGCTCTGCCCCGACTCAACCAGCCGCGCCGCCTCTTGCTTGAATTCAAGCGTGTAACGTGCCCGCTTCGACTTCGTCATCTTCGCTACCCCTTCGCATTAGAACAGCTTGCTAAGGGATACGTTTTGCGCGGGCAAGGTCAAGAGGGCGAGATTGGGGATGGGTCTAAACTCCCCTCAACGCTACACCAATTTGCGCCAATTTGGCGAAGCATATCCCTATTATCGTTACAGTTACATTAATAACTTCAGATCAGCGCCGAGTCTGGAGGCCACTCATGGAATGGGCAAGGATGTCGAAGCATGGAGTGGAGCTCCAGGGAGGAGCGCCACCCCACGGCCGAACCACGGGCCGATCCCACTGAGCGGTCCGCTCCGCCGGGGGGATTCAGGAGGCGCCCATGCAGACGGAACATCCGGTCATCCTGCTGGTCGGTAGCGATCCGGACATTTGAGTCTGCGCTCGGCTGTGCTGGCTTCATCGGGATTCAGGAGCCTGCGGATCCGCAACGCGAAACAGGCAATCGACGTGCTGGGAACCGTTCCCGTTGATTTGGTCGTCATCTGATACATGCTGGACCAGGAAAACCAACAACAACTGCTGGACTTTCTACGGAGAGCGCAATCTGGACTCAAGGTGTTGTGGATGGTTCCTGGGGACGATTGCTCAAGCACCGGCTTTCTCATGAAAGTTGAAGACGCCCTGGACGAGCACCCACCGGCACCCATCTACATGGGAAATTTCCTATACGCTACGTCGCTCGGCTAACGAGTGTGTAGCAGGCCAAAGCGCAAGGATAGGCCGTAAGTGGCGGATCCAGCCAGGGGCACTGATTTATGTCGCGCTGGCGACGAGTTATGCTGACCAATCCTGGGTTCCTAGTCACAGGACAAAAGTGTCTGGCCCAGGAGCCTTCGCGTGACGCCGCTCCCAGTGATAGGATGAATCTCGTGCAACGGCTTAGGTCCCTCTACCCGATCGCAATGGCGCTTCCGTTCCTGCTGATGGTTTCAGGCTGCGGACAGTTCTTCCCGGGCGCGAATTCAATTACGGCATTGCAAATCGCGCCGTTGAATGCATCGGTTCAGCCGGGCGTAACCCAACAGTACACGGCCACAGCCACCTATGGCAATAACACGACGGGAGATGTGACGTCACAAGTCACTTGGAGTTCGAGCCTCGCCAGCGTGGCAACGATTAGCAGCGGCGGCTTGCTCACTGCAGGGGCATTGGGAACAGCCACAATTAAGGCCCAGAGCGGTGGTGTGATCGCTAGTACTCTCGTAACTGTGACACAGAAGCAAGTCCAAAGCATAAGCATTCAACCGTTGACGCAGACCTTGAGCTTGTCCCTTGGACCTACCACGGTACAGTTCACCGCAACTGCGACTTACAAAGATGGGTCAACGGCCGATATTACCGCCATTTCCACGTGGACATCGCTTCCGAGCTCGGTTGTGAGCATCTCGACAACTGGGCTGGCCACCGCTGGCGCGGTCGGAACAGCCACAATCACTGCCTCTTCCGGTGGGATTACCTCGAACGGCGCGACGATCACGGTTTCCCAGTAGATACGGAAAAAAAGAAGATACCTACGCTGGACAATCATCGGCAACCGCCTTTCGTCCGCTTCTAGTACTTTTGTTGTATATTCCCGGTACTATTTCTCATCCTGCTTACGATTTTTCCTTCCAAACGTCTGGGTTAACTGAGGATAAAGCCAGGTCGAGAGCGAGCTACGAACAACGAATTGCGAGTCTGGGCCGTCAATAGATGCGCATTTCGCTTGAGTTTAGACCCAAAACCGGGGTATACTGAATCGGTTTTGGGGCTCGTTGGTTTTTTCTCAGTGTGGTCCTCCCACCCCCGGGAACGAGCCTAAAGGTAGCTGATGAGTCGTTGTGAGCGCCATTGAATCCAATGGCTTAGGGAAGATTTAATGCAGGGGTAATATCCGGGCGCTCAGGTCTGAGCACGAATTTATCCGAGAAGGCAGGAAAAACTCAAACATGGCAAAGCGACGCGGCAATCCGAACTGGGGAAAGCCGGAACCGATCGGTCCGGTTGTTCCCACCATCACCGAATTCGAACAGGTGGTCAAGGAATTCAAACTTGCACCTGACCAATACATTCGCTCTACCCGACTGCGCGAGTGGGCGCGCAAAAACAAGAACTCCAAATATATTCCGGAGCCCCTATTGGAAGCCTGGGGATTTGAAATCGAGTCGATGCTCTAATCTCCTGATTGCGGAATTGCGGGCCGCCGCGTGCGGCCCTTTTCTTGTGCCTGTAGAAGGGTCCAGGGAGTAAGGCTTCGAGGAATTTTTACCATGGCAAAATTCAACAAACACATCTTCGTATGCGTCAACCAGCGTCCCGAGGGGCATCCGCGGGGGTGCTGCGATCCAGCGGGAAGTGGGAACCTGCAACGAGAGTTTAAGACCTGCCTGGCGCGAAGCGGCGTTGAGGCCTCAGTGCGCGCCAACAAGGCCGATTGCCTGGACCAGTGCGAACACGGTCCGACTGTGGTCGTGTATCCCGAGGGCATCTGGTATGGCAACGTAACGCTCAACGATGTGAACGAAATCGTGCAGTCGCATATCCTGGGTGGGAGACCGGTAGAACGGCTTCGGATAGCCGATAGGTGCCTCAACACGCCCGCTTGCGAACACCGTCCGCGCCAGCAATGAAATCGTTCTGGCTCGGCCTGGCCGCAGCCGCCTGATTTTCTCCGTCAGATTTGACGTCGCATATAGAATAGCTCCGTCGGCGCGCAAAATCGATTATGCTCATGGCCGCTAGCGAAAATCTCTGGCACTGTTAGCGTCACTTCAAAACCAGGTCATGCGCGGTACAGCCGTACGAAATTGTGCTGGCGATGGCGTCACTCTCTGGCATTTAAGCCGTCTAACAAATCAATGGTCCGACGCTCCCAAAATCCGCTACGTTACCGCATACTCTCTGTAAGCAGTGATATTTCCAGGCTGAGTTCTGGTGCGAATATCCTGACCCAGGCTGGCTACACGGCTGATCTGGTTGTTACGATCGATCAAGCTGTCCGGCGGGCATTGGTGCGGCAATATCACCTTGTCGTCGTGAGCTCGACGTTTTCCCGCGATGAACAAATCGCGATCGGCGCCAAACTGAAGCAGGTCCGTCATAACCTCCCCGTTCTTCTCCTGGGACCAGAGCACAATTCGCCGGACATCTTTCTGGCTGCAGTAGCGAGCGCCTTGAGGCAGAAAACGAAGTTCCAATTCGGGACAAAGTTGGACGGCGCACACTTGGATCCGAGGATCAAGTAACACATCTAAGATCGCTATTTTTAATGACATATATGCTTCATTAGCACCCAAGTTCGAGGCGATGGAAGACTGTTTGACCCTGCCAGGCGCGGCATGACATAGTTAATCGTTCATCCTTTTGTAGCGATACTGTACTAGACGTCTTCCCAGTTTATGGGTTAACCCAGATCTGCGCACGATACGGGATCTATCCATGGTTCGATTCATACCGCGTGAAACTAAGTTTTTTGAGCTGTTTGCTGACATTGCAAACAACGTTGTCGAAGGGGCCCGGGCGTTGTCGGACCTGCTTCACAACTACGACTACGAGCAAATGCCTGCGGCCGTTGCCAAGATTGCTGCGATCGAGCATCGCGGCGATGAGATGACGCACCGCATCCTGATCAAGCTCAATCAGACATTTATCACGCCCTTTGACCGCGAGGACATCCATCTTCTTGCCTCGTCGCTCGATGACGTACTCGATTTCATCTTCGCTGCCAGCGATCGACTGGTGACCTACAAGATCACCCAGCCCTCGCCTTCGGCCAAGGTGCTTGCGGGCATCATCCTGAAGCAGGCCGAGGAACTGGGCAAGGCAGTAGCGCTGCTGGACAAGGACGACTCCCATCTCCTGGACCATTGCGTCGAGGTCAATCGACTGGAGAACGAGGCGGACAAGGTGAGCCGCGAAGCCATCGGACGGCTGTTTGAAGGTGAACTCGACCCCATCACGCTAATTAAACTGAAGGAGCTTCTGGAAGTCCTCGAGGAAGCCAGCGACAAAGCGGAAGACGTGGCCGACGTGCTGGAGACCGTCGTCCTTAAGGGCGCCTGAGGCCTTTCTCTGTGAGTTCACCATTACCTTGTATCAGGAGCGCTGAATCGTGAGCACTGGAATGATCCTGCTGGTCATTACCGTAATCACGGCGCTCATCTTTGACTTCATCAACGGCTTTCACGATGCCGCCAACAGCATCGCGACCGTAGTCTCCACCCGCGTGTTGTCGCCTCGGCTGGCGGTGGTGTGGGCGGCGGTATTTAACTTTTTAGCTGCATTCTTTCTAGGAACTGCCGTCGCCAAAACCATTGGCAAGGGCATGATCCAGCTCGATATCGTCACCCAGTATGTCGTGCTGGCCGGCTTGATTGGCGCAATCATCTGGGATTTGCTCACCTGGTGGTGGGGGCTGCCCACATCCTCGTCACACGCTCTAATCGGAGGCTACGCCGGCGCGGCCCTGGCGCGGGCTGCCATCCTTCACGGCTGGAGGTATGCTCCAACGGTTATCCTGCCGGGCGGTTGGACCAAAACGCTAATCTTTATCGTGGTTGCCCCCCTCATGGGTTTTGTCCTGGGATTTGGCATGATGGTCGCCATCTCCTGGATTTTTCAGAAGGATTCCCCGCGCCATGTGGACAAGCTGTTTCGCAAGCTACAGCTGCTGTCAGCCGCGGCCTATAGCCTGGGACACGGAGGCAATGACGCGCAGAAGACAATGGGCATCGTCGCCGGGGCCCTTTACACGGCTGGGGTGATGAACAAGAGCGACTTTTCGGCCAACTGGGGACACTGGCACTGGCCCATCATTCTCGCAGCCCATGCCGCTATCGCCCTGGGCACGTATCTTGGCGGGTGGCGCATTGTACATACCATGGGATCGAAGATCACGAAGCTCAAGCCAGTGGGTGGATTCTGCGCGGAGACGGCCGGTGCCATTACGCTGTTCGGTACTGCGCTTGCGGGAATCCCCGTCAGCACCACCCATACCATCACCGGAGCCATCGTCGGTGTCGGCAGCACCCAGCGCCTGTCGGCGGTGCGCTGGGGCGTGGCCACACGCATCGTGTGGGCGTGGGTGTTTACCATCCCAGCTTCAGCCTTCGTGGCGATGACAACATTCTGGATTATCCACTTCTTCAACCACGCGGCGTGACTTCGTTGATAACGGTCACGGGTTCCTGACAAGTTGGCGGCTTCGCCTGCGCAACTGCTAGAATCGCTGGTTGCCGATCATGCCGAACACATCATTATTTTGCGACGTGGAAACCGCGCTGGAGGAGATCCGCGCCGGCCGGATGATTGTGGTCATCGACGACGAAGACCGCGAAAATGAAGGCGATCTCACCATGGCCGCCGAAAAGATCACGCCCGAAGCCATTAACTTTATGGCGAAGCACGGCCGCGGCCTGATCTGCCTGGCGATGACCGAAGAGCGGCTCGATTACCTGCGTCTTCCCCCAATGTCGGCGGAGAATACTTCGAACTTTGGTACCGCTTTTACCGAATCGATTGATGCGCGTGACGGCGTGACCACCGGCATCTCAGCTTACGATCGTTCGCACACCATCGAGGTTGCAATCGACCCGGCCACACGGCCCAACGACCTGGCGCGGCCTGGACACACTTTCCCGCTGCGCGCCCGTAAGGGTGGAGTGCTGGTACGCGCTGGACAGACGGAAGCTTCCGTCGACCTGGCTCGCCTTGCGGGACTGGTTCCGGCCGGGGTAATCTGCGAGATCATGAATGACGACGGCACCATGGCGCGCGTGCCTCAACTCGCCGAATTCTGCCGTCAACACAATTTGAAGATGCTCACCGTGGCGGAATTAATCCGCTACCGCATGGCCAACGAGCGCTACGTGCGCCGCTTGACCGAGACGGCAGTACCCACCGCCTACGGCGAGTTCCGCATGATTGTGTATGAGTCGGAAATCAACGGCGACTCGCACATTGCGATGGTCAAAGGCGATGTCGAGCACGCTTTTGACGAGCCGGTGCTGGTGCGCATGCATGCCCACTGCCTGGTCGGCGATGTCTTCGGCGCCAGTTGGTGCGGCTGCCACGAGGCGATTGACGGAGCCATGCGCCGCATCGCCGAGGAAGGCCGCGGAGCGCTGATCTATTTGCACCAGACTTCAAAAGGCTATTCCGTCGAGAAACTCGGCGAGAAACTGACCTTGCAGTTCCACCACGAGCAGCGGCTGCCGACACTGCCTGAGAGCCAGCGCAGTACCCAACGTGAAATCGGCATTGGCGCGCAGATCCTCTCGGACCTGAACCTGAAGCGCATCCGACTGCTAACCAATCACCCACGCAGAGTCGCGGGACTGGAAGGGTTCGGCATCGAGATTGTCGAGCAGGTTCCGGTAACGCCGGCAGGCAAGACTAGAGCGCGCTAACTCGCCCTTTCCACTACTTCCCTGCTTCAACCAGCCGGTTGTACTTCTTTAGCACTTGCTGTAACTGGGCGTGCGGGATGGCGTCTACTTCGAAGTCGTTGATGCCCTTCATGGTTTTGGCGGCGATCAGGGCGTTGACGACCGACTCCTCCACCGATTGCACCGTCGCCAAGAACAGCGGGTTCATGTCGTCGTTAGGGACCATAGCGATCTGCTTCACTTTGCCGCCTCCCCACGCGCCGGGATTAGCCGTTGAAAATGCAATGAAGATATCTCCCGAACCGTCACCGGAGTAGCTACCCATGCGTCCCAGTCCGAGGGGAACGCGCCGCGCCAGCCGTTTTAACTGCGATGGTAGCAGCGGTGCGTCCGTGGCCACCACCACGATGATCGAGCCGGTGTCGTCTTTGTGCGGAATTCCGCTCGGCAGTTCCCTTCCGACTGCGATGCCAGCGATACGCAGCTGCTCTTGAACTCCATAGTTGCACTGCACGAGGACACCGACGGTGTAGCCACCGTCCTTGGCGCTCAGCTTGCGCGATGCTGTGCCGGTGCCGCCCTTGAAACCATTGCACACCATTCCGGTTCCGCCGCCGACGTTGCCTTCGGTCACGGGGCCACCTGCGGCGGTGTCGAGCGCATGACGGGCGTCTTCCGGCTTCACATGGAAGCCATTGATGTCGTTCAACTCGCCGTCCCAGGTCTCGGCCACTACTGGCAGCGACCACCAGTATCCGGTGAGATCGGCGGCCCCATGCTCATAGCGCCACTTGATCACCGCATCGCGCACAACTCCCACACTGTGGGTGTTAGTGATCATCACCGGGCCTTCGAGGAAGCCCGACTCTTCCACCCACGTGGTGCCAGTCATCTCGCCATTGCCATTGAGCGAATACCACTCCGCGAAGACCGGATCGTTAATGCTCTTCTTGCCGCGGGGCAGCACCGCAGTCACGCCGGTGCGTACCGGACCCTTGCCGACCACCAGTTTGCCCGAGCCGGAGATCAATGTCGTGAAGCCTACTTCGACACCCTCGACGTCGGTGATGGCGTTCAGCGGGCCCGTCGCGCCGTCGAACGGAATGCCTAGATCGCGGGCACGGGGGCCGGATTGCGCGATGCTGGAAGTGGCAGCCAGCAGAACGAGCGAAAACGCGAGCAAATGAAGGCGGTTCGTGCGGTGGTAATTCATAATTTTTCCTGTGTCTTCTTTACTCAGAATCGCGGTGAAGAGTGACGCGCTGACAGCAAACAGCAGATCCCTCGCAAGCTACGGCGGGCTGCTAATGCCAGACCTTAAGGAACCTCTGAACTAGCCCCACTTTTTTAGGCGGGAATGACTTGAAAAGTAAGATTCAGATCGATGCCTTCATTCCCACTGGTTCTTTGAGCCCTCCGGCTGGCCCGTGCCGATAGCCGGGCGCTCTTGGAAGACAC
>DATBZX010000035.1:0-10254 GCA_036512955.1 Terriglobales bacterium | reverse complement strand
TGTCTTCCAAGAGCGCCCGGCTATCGGCACGGGCCAGCCGGAGGGCTCAAAGAACCAGTGGGAATGAAGGCATCGATCTGAATCTTACTTTTCAAGTCATTCCCGCCTAAAAAAGTGGGGCTAGTTCAGAGGTTCCCTAATATCCCCTGCTACTCGGAATGAACCACCTTCAATAGTAGTAAATTCTCTTGGCACAATACGGCATCCGAAGTATGCTTTCGCCACCGAGGCTCATACCGACGTCCCGGAGCGATACGATTGCCCATGCCCGCGGCCTCGAATTCCGGAATCGATTCGCCTCGCGCCTGGCTGATTGTCCTGGCGGCGTTCTTCGGAGCGTTCGTCTCCTTCGGTGTGACCTACAGCTTCGGGGTTTTTCTCAAGCCCATGGCTGCAACCTTCGGAGCCAGCCATGCTTCGATGACCGCCATCTTCTCGACGTTGACCGTGTTGTCCTTTTTCTTGGCGCCCATCACCGGCGACCTCGCCGACCGCATCGGACCGCGCTACGTTGTCGGGGCTGGTGCATTGATTATGGGTGCGGGCCTGCTGCTGACGGCGCACATGCACTGGTTTCCGATGTTGTTTGTGACCTACGGAGTCTGCGTGGGAACCGCAGGCGCCTGCGTCTACGTTCCGTTGGTTGCCACCGTGGGTGAATGGTTCAAACTGCGCCGGGACATCGCGCTCGGGGTTGCCATCAGTGGGATCGGCTGCGGCACGCTCATCGCTGCGCCTCTGGCCGCAACGCTCACCGAGCGCTTCGGCTGGCGCACCGCCTTTGAAATCTTCGGATGGTCGAGCACCATCATCCTCTTAGCTTGCGCGGCATTGGTCTCGCGCCCGCCGGTGCTGCGCGCCAACGACACCGCCAACGTGATGGGCATGATGCGTACCCGTACCTTCGCTCTCATGTACGTCGCCTTGATATTTTCTGGGATTGCGATTTACATCGCCTTCGTTTTTCTACCGGCCTTTGCAGCCGACGTCGGCGCCAGCCGTATCGCTGGCGCAGCGCTGATCGGCTATGTAGGCGCCTCCAGCGTCATTGGACGCCTGGGATTGAACGCCCTCGCGCCGCGCTTCGGCCTGCTCAATATGTACAAGGCGAGTTATCTGATTCTGCTGATCAGTTCGTATTTCTGGCTCACCGGCCACAACTACATGGCGCTGGTCATCTTCGGACTCGTGATGGGCGTCGGCTACGGTGGGATCGCCGCCATGTCTCCGGCGGTCGCGGCCAGCATGTTCGGCATCGAGGGACTGGGCGAACTTCTGGGCTTCCTCATGACCAGCTTTGGAATTGCCTGCCTGGTCGGGCCTCCGTTAGCCGGCGTCATGGTGGACTACACCCACGACTATAAGTGGCCTGTGTTCGTGGCAGCCGCCAGCGCATTCATCGCTTTGATCGCGGTGATTCCTCTGCGCGCGCCTGTGTCGCAGTCCAGTTCGGAACTCGAGGTGGCTACAGCCGACTGAGTGTGCCAAAAAAATCGCCCACTTGCACCAGTCACGCAGTTTCGTCCCTGCTTCAACGTGCCCTGAGCGGCTCGCCTCGCGCGATGCGGCGGCAGATGTCCTGTACGTCCCCATCGATGTGGTGCCAGAATTTCTGCAGTCCGCTGCACAGGTAGTTCAGCCCCGGATCGCCCTCAGGTGTGCGAATCAGCCGGTTCTTCGGACACTCGCCATTGCAGGCAAACAAATACTTGCACTCGCGGCAACGTTTTGGCAGCGCGCTGAACTTGGCAAAACCGAATTCCTTCTGTCGATCGGAGAAGACCATCCGCGAACTCGACGTCTGCATCACGTTGCCCAGCTTGTACTCGGAATAGACGCAGTGATCGCACGAATACAGGCTGCCATCGTGCTCCATGGCCACGCCCTTGCCGCAGAACTCATGGTAAATGCACAGCTGCGATTCCTTGCCCATCCACTGCGCGACCGCCGTCTCGAACAAGTTGACGAACGCCTTACCTATATCGCGGCGATACCAGTCGTCCCACACCTTGCAGAGAAAGTATCCCCAGTCATCTGGATCGATAGACCAATCCGTGACCACCGAATCGGGGTTCCCTGGATGCGCTGCGGGTGAGTCATACAACGGCAATGTCTCGGCGTCCCACATCTGCGGGGCGACGTTGCGGAAGACCTTGGGCTCGACGCACGGTATGAACTGCATCTGCCGCGGCCGGATTTCGTTCTTCAGAAAGCGATATACATCGAGCGGCTTCTTTGCGTTGACGCGGTTCACCACCGTCAGCGTGTTGAACGGCACGCCATGGCGATGCAACATCTGTGACGCCGCGAATACTTTGTCAAACGTCGGCTTGCCATCATGCGTGACGCGATAAACATCATGCAGTTCTCTGGGGCCATCGATGCTGAGCCCGACGAGAAATCCATGTTGCTTGAGAAATTCTCCCCACTCATCAGTCAGCAGTGTGCCATTGGTTTGCAGATCGTTCTCAATCCGCTGTCCTGGCTTCTTGTACTTCAGCTCCAACTCCACCACTTTGCCGAAGAACTCCAGCCCCAGCAGCGTTGGCTCTCCGCCCTGCCACGAGAAAACCACCTCGTCGCGGCTCTGCCCTTCGATGTATTGCTTGATGTGCTCTTCGAGAATTTCGTCGGTGATGCGGAACTTGCTGTCGCTTCCCAGCAATTCTTTCTTGTGCAGGTAATAGCAGTAGGTGCAGTCGATGTTGCAGATCGCGCCGATGGGCTTCACCATCGCGTGATACGCGGGCTTCGAACCCCGCGGTACGGGGTTAGGGGATAAGTCCGGGATCAGGACAGGATCGCTCATCTGGGCTGCGTCTCTTTTGATGCTATCGCAACCCAGCGACGACCGCAGTGCCATTTGCCGGCCTGTCGGGGAAAGATTTCCTCAGGCGTGTAATTCTGTGGGCTGGCTCTGTCGGGGGAAAATATTGACAGGGCGGACGCAATACTTCGCAACCGCCCTCCAGCACATTTCCCGTTCTTGTAACTACTGCGCTGGTTTTGCTTCCGGCTTCGCCGCCGAAGCCGCAGCCTTTGGCTTCCAGAATGTGGGATCGGCTTTCAGCCAACCATCGGAAACATAGCTCATCTTGGGATTGAAGGAGAACAAGTTGGTCTGAGTGTCTTCAACGCAGGCGGCGGTCAACTCGGCCAGCTTCTTCATTCCCTTTTCGCCAAGTTGCGCCTCGAACTTCTTGGAGTCGCCAAAGCCGCTGTCCACTTCTGCCAGCGACTTCATCGCATTGAAAACCAGGTACACGCCGCCATTGTCCATGCCGTACACGGACTGATACGTCGCCCAGTGTTGGTCTGTTTTCCCGTAGCCTTCCAGGTACACCTTGACCAACTCCTCCCACTCCTTGTCATGTCCCGGGCGGACCTTAAATCGTGACACTTCGAAATAGCGCGCCTGCGCGATGTTGACATTGGGACGCAGGCTCATGTCCTCACGATAGGCGAAAACACCCGCATCGTAGGAAGTAAGCAATGGGCCGTCCGCAACGCCTGCGCGGTCGAGCGCCGCCGACAGTGTGGCATTCTTTTGTGTCGCCAGGTTGTCCTTTTCCCAGGCCGCAAACGAGTCGTAGCCGACGAGGAAGAGGGCGCGCGAGGGCCCCGACATCGAGTCCATTCCGAGGTAGTGGGTCGGCCACTTGGCCGCCGTCATGGCCTGTACAAACGCGCTTTCCGTCTTCATATGCGGCGCGCCACTTAGGCCCGGCTTGAGGAATTCGCGCTGCACCAGCAGCACCTTCGGCGGTGCGGTTGAGTAATCCTGCGCGATAATGGTACCCGCGCCAATGGTGAGAAGAGTGAGAACCAGCCAGAGTCCGGTGTTTCTTTTCATATATCTGATAGTCTCCTGAGCTTGCGTTTTCGATTGAGAAACCAAAATGCCGGGCAGAATGATGATGCTTTGCTAGAAGACTCAACAGGAGTTTTCCTGTTAATCTCGCCCAGCGCGGAGTCGCACAACTGCTGGGTTATTCGCGGGTTGCGTGCGCAGCCTCGTTACAAACTGTAGCTGGAGCTCTGACCGCCAGCCACTCCTGTAATCGACGGTCACTTGATAAACGCCGTGGAAGAGCTTCGACAGTCTTGTCCACTTTTGTGCCGTAGTCAAGCGAATTCGTAATTACCGCCCGGTTCGGCCCTTCGAATCACGATCGCCCATGCCTGTCCACATGTACGTGGTCAGGCATCCGGATTGTAGCGGGTATGCAACGTCAGGATTGGCGCGATCAGCTCAGCGGAGGCAGACCGGCATCCAGAATTACTTGTCGGAACTCTGGCTCCGAATGCAGGCTGCGAAAATAGGAACTCCCGCGTGCTGCGGCCAGCGGAGCTTCATTCTGGGCCAGCGACAGTCGCAGGTATTGCAACGCCGGGGCCTTATCGCCGAGTAACGCCTCGGTCTCCGCCAGTTCGAAGGCCGTCACCCGATGTTGAGCGTAGCGTTTCTTCTGCACCTCGAGCCTGCTCCGCAGCATTTCTGGACATCCGCCCGCCGCGAAACCCTTTTCTTCGGCTTGCACGAGTGACAATTTATCGGGATCTCGCTGCAGTCGGGCCTGTGCGCGCGCCTCGTTCAGGAAGGCGGAGCAATCCAGTTCGCCCAGGTAGAGCGCGGCGAGGTAAGCGTGCGGCGAAAGGAAGCCGGGATCGGTAACCTCCATTTGTTTTAACAGGGCCACCCCATCATCCCGCTGGCCCACCGCCACCAGTGCCGCGCCTTTGTCGGCGCGGATAGAGGGCGAGGCCGGATCCAGTTCTTGTGCCCGGTTCAGGTACGCCAAGCCCTCCTTAGCCCGGCCCGCGGAACTCAATACGTTCCCGTACCAATGGTAGGCATCGACGTAGTTCGGATTCAAAGCAATCGCGCGGTCGAATTCGCGGCTGCTAGCTGCCAGGTCCCGCTTCGACCAGTAGTAAATAAACCCCAGGCTGGCATGGGCCTCCGCCGACGATGGATCGAGTTCGGCGGCCTTCGAGGCGGCGGCAAAGGCGCGCCCATAGGCGTCCGACTCGGGCATGGAAGCATACTCGCGCAGCAAGTTGTAGGAGTCCGCCAGTCCTACGTAGGCCTTGGCATAGTTCGGATCGCGCGAGATGGCCTGCGAAAAATAGTCCACCGCATGGTTCAGCGATTCAGGCGTCCGCTTGTTCCAGTAATAGCGTCCCTTTAGGTAAAACTCCTCCACCTCGGAACTCGGATTGTGTGCCGAGACAGCCACTGCTGGAGTGGCCCTGGTTCGTTGAGCACGCAACCCGCCGCGCTGCCATTTCACGAACAAGGCCAAAGCCACGGTGAGCACCGCTAATCCCGCGACCATTGCCCACACTTTCTTTTTCGAGTGGCTTGGTTTTTGTACCGGCGGCGGCGGAGCCGTTTGCGGCGGCCGTCGCGCGCCAATGCCCTTATTGGAAACCCGCTCGTCGGATGGAGCCACCACCTGGATCGGAGCGATCCAGCGGTAACCAGTGCGGGTTACAGTTTCGATAAAGCGCGGATTGCTGGCCGTGTCGGACAGGGTCTCACGCAGCCGGTTGACGGTGCTGCTGATGCCGCGATCGAAATCGACAAAGGTTCCGTCGGGCCATAGCGCCAGCCGAAATTCCTCCCGGCTGAGGACTTGATTTGGCCGTGACAGGAACAGCTTCAAGGCACGGAAGGGCAACTCCTGCACCTTCACCTTGCTTCCGTTCTTGCGCAGCTCACCCGCGCGCAAGTCGGCCTCGAACACTCCGAAGCGGACCGTCGAAGCCTGTTCAGCCGTCGAATCCATGGCGTCAATGGGCAGAAACAGACTATACCACCTCCCCGGCTCTGCCCGTCCCTCCGATTTTGGCGCGGTGATACCGTCCTCCAAACCCTAATGCTGCATAAAGTTGCGGCGTGAATCACGTTGGGGAGCAAGGTGAATTGACATTCCTTGGGACAGGGGCCAAGTTGGCTCAGGGGGAAATCCCGTTCTGGTCGGCCTGCGGTTCAACCGCTGCGTAGGGTAGCGTCACTTACAGCCAGAGGCCCTCAGTCGCAATACAGTAAGGACTCCCATTGAATCGTTAGCCTATACGTGGTGCCGGGTGCTGGTCAGTGCTGTCGGCGTCACGATATTCTTTGCAATTGAGTCACGATTTTGAGCATGACAGAGTTTCAGGCCAGCTTGGACGCCGAGGCGCCACGCCCGTTTTTCCCAGCCCCTGCCATACGCCGCAAGGAGAATCAAATGAAATCCGTTTGCGCCCGTTCGTCAGAAGCCTTCTGCGCGACTGCCCTAGTCCGGCTGGTCGCTGTCTCCCTCGCCTTCCTGGGGATCTTTTGCCTCACTTCCACAACCAGTCTGGCCCAGTGCACGCTGACGGGCACGGTATCAACTTGGTCGCTGGGTGCCAGTAGTAATTGGCTGAATGCTGCAAATTGGAACGCCGGCGTGCCGAACTCCGCCACCAGTGCCTGCATCACGGATGGAACCAGCACGGTCACTCTGGACGCCAACCAAACACTAAGCACCCTTGACCTCCAGATCGGCAGCGGCAACACCCTGACTTCCGCTACTAACGTGGAACTGAATGTCTTTGGTACACAGATCATTAACAACGGTCAGTTTCTGTTGAATGGGGGCAGTGGCACGAATGTAATTCTCCAGCTAGAAAACAACGTGACGCTTTCCGGCACGGGCGCACTGACTATGACTGTCGCTGGCGGCGGCGGCAGTACATACATTGAGCTGGGAGTGAGCGGCGTGACGCTGACCAACCAAAGCACCATTCAAGGCGCAGGCGTCATCGGCAACAACGGCTTGTCGTTGAACAACTCCGGCATCGTTGATGCAAACACGTCGGGCGGAACTTTGAATCTCGTCGGCATGACGAGTGGCATCAACAACACTGGCGGGTTGCTGCGTGCGTCGAACGGCGGCATCTTGGCTATCGACGGGATTACGGTGTCCGGTGGAGGAACCATCACGGCCAGGACTGGCGGCACTGTGCAGTTGTTCGCCAACACCACGATCCAGGGCGGGACCCTGAACAACCTTGGCGGTACGCTGGGAACACCGGTGAACAGTACCGCCGTTCTGGATGGGAGCACTGGCGGGGGCGCCATCACAATTAACGGCACCTACACCAGCGACGTGAACTCCGACACCTACTTCCTGGGGACGATCAACAACAAGAACAACTTCCAGTTGAACGGCGGAGCTGGCACCAATGCGATCATTTTGGCCAGCAGCAATGTGACGCTGCAGGGCGGAGGCACTGTAACCATGTCCACCGCTAGCGGCGGCGGCGCTGCGTACATTGAGCAGTCGGGCGGCCCCTTCACCCTGACCAACGTCAACAACACCATTCAGGGAGCGGGAGTCATCGGCAACAACGGCTTGTCGCTGGTGAATCAGGCGACGGTTAACGCGAACGTATCAAGCGCAACCTTGACACTTGACGGCATGACGAGTGGCCTCACGAACACTGGAGTACTAGAAGCCAGTAACGGCGGCATCCTGCAATTACAGGGTATTACGGTCAACAACGCCGGAGGAGGCACGATCACGGCCAACGGCGGCAGCTCGGTTCAGATCTATGCCGGCACCACGATCCAGGGTGGGGTCCTGACGAACAACGGTAGTTTCTTTGGAACTCCTATCAATAGCACGGCTATTCTGGATGGGAGCACGGGCGCGGGCGCCATCACGATCAATGGCACCTACACCAGCGACGTGAACTCCGACACCTACTTCCTGGGGACGATCAACAACAAGAACAACTTCCAGTTGAACGGCGGGAATGGGGTTAACACGATCTTGTTGATGGACAGCACCAACGTGACGCTGCAGGGCGGAGGCACGGTGACCATGAGCACCCTCAACGGTGGTGGCGACGCCGTCATTGAGCAGTCGGGCGGCCCCTTCACCCTGACCAACGTCGACAACACCATCCAAGGCGAAGGAATTCTTGGAAACAACGGGTTGACGATCATCAATCAGGCCACCATCAACGCCAACTCCAACGGCGGCGCGGTCATCACGCCGCTGTTTCTATAGGGCGGACCGGTTACCAATACTGGACTGATCGAAGCTACCAACAGCGGTCTGCTGAATATCAACGGCGTCACGGTCAATAACGCGGGCGGAACTATCGCTGCCAATGGTGGGAGTGCCTCGGTGCAACTGTACGGCAGCGCCCAGATCCAGGGCGGAACCCTGACCAACAACGGCGGCGCGTTCTTCGGAACCCCTGCGAGCAACACTGCCTATCTCGATGGGAGCACAGGCGCGGGTGCGGTCACAATTAATGGCACCTACACCAGCGACTTGAACTCAACCACCTACCTCCTGGGAACAATCAACAATCACGGCAACATCCTGGTGAACGGGGGAAGTGGCAACAACACGGTTCTGTTAATCGATAGCGCGAACGTAATGCTGCAGGGTGGAGGCACCGTGACTCTGGTGACCAACGCTGGCGGCGGGAGCGCCTATATCTACCAGTCAGGCGGCCCCTTGACCCTGGAAAACGTCGACAATACCATCCAGGGAGCGGGCATCATCGGGAACAATGGCTTGTCGTTGCAGAATGACGCCGGCGGAACCGTCCTTGCGAACGCCGCAGGCCAGACGCTGTCCATCACCGGGGCTGGAACGGTCACCAACAACGGCACGTTCCAGGCGAATAGCGGCTCCACCCTGCTGGTGGGAACTGTTACTTCGTTCACCAACTTCAGCGGCAATACACTCACCGGTGGCACTTACAACGTGTATGGCACGACTTCATCGCCGGGCACCTTGCAGATCAATCCTCTGGGCACCACCGGCGGAGAAATCGTCAACAACGCGGCGACCATCCTGCTCAATGGGCCTAACTCGAACTTCTTTGACGCGTCCTCGTTGGATGCCCTGTCCAACTTCAGCAATAACACCAGTGCGGGCAGCTTCACCATCACCAATGGCCGGAACTTCACCAGTCCCAGCTCGGTTAACTTCGCCAATGCGGGCGCGGTGACCGTTGGCCCGGCCAGCACGTTCACCACGGGCGGCTCACGGAACTACGTTCAGAGCGGCGGCAGCACGCAGCTCAACGGAACCCTCACCGCTGGAGGTGGCAGCGCCAACTTTAACGGCGGGGTCTTGTTCGGCAATGGCGGGACCGTTAACGGCAACGTCAGCATGGCGGGAACCATCGCACCGGCTGCCACCATCAATGGAAGCAACGTCCCGGTGATCGCGGGACAGCTCAACATCACGGGTAACTACACGCAGACCCCGGCCGGGGTCTTCAATCTCGGCCTCGGCGGGCTGACTGCCGGAACCCAGTTTGGCTTCCTGGGTATTTCAGGGAACGCCCTGATTAACGGCACGCTGAACGTCAACCTTCTGAACACCTTCTTCCCCGCCGTCGGAGATACCTTCAAGTTCCTCACAACCGGAGGCTCGGTGATCGGCACATTTGCCATCACCAACGGCTTGAACATCGGAAATGGCGAAATACTGAACGTCCTTTACGGTTCGAACTTTGTCGAACTGTCAACGGCATACTCTTCCACCACCGATCTGTGGAACGGCGGAACGGGGGTTTGGAGCAACGGCCCGCAATGGAGCATCGGCGTGCCTCAGCCGCCCTTCGACGTGATCATTTACTCCGGCGGCAACGACCTGGTGACTCTGAATGTTGGGAGCAGCACTGTCAACTCGCTGGCGGTTGGCGGCGCGAGCAACGGCCATACCTCCGAGCTGACGGACGGTGGCACGGCGCAGACGCTTTCCATCACCAACGGCCTGAGCGTAGGCCAGCAGGGCATTCTGTCCTTTACGGGTACCGGCAGCACGATCACGACGGCTACGGTGTCGAATAACGGAAGCGTTACCATCGGCCACGGCGCGACGCTGAACCTTACCGGTCAGCCGCTCGGTGTCACCAGCGTGCTCGCAGGCTCGAGCTGGACGATTGGCGGGAACTTCGAAGTCGGGGGCGTCGCCAACACCGGCTTCAGCAACCTGTCGAGCGTCTTCGGCAGCGTCACTTTCGCGAACGGCGCAAACCAGAACATCAATAACTCCTTGACCAACAACGCCGGCGGATTCGTTGACGTCGAGAACGGCAGCACGCTGACCGTCAACGGAAACGTCACCAACGCCGGGCAGATCTACACCAGCTTTAGCGGCCCGGGCGGCAACACCTTCAACGTCACCGGCACACTGAACAATACCAACTTCATCGGCATGGAAAACACCGACCATGCAACCATCGGCG
>DATBZX010000034.1:0-4296 GCA_036512955.1 Terriglobales bacterium | reverse complement strand
GCCCACCGCATACGCTGTATCCACCAGTCATAACCACGCGACTTCAGGGCCTCCCAGTTATAAAGCGGATTGCCCCAGCGCTGACCCGTCTCGCTGAATGCATCAGGAGGAACGCCGGCCACAACTTCCGGCGAGAGGTCTTCGTGCAAGCGAAAGATGTCGGGATGAGTCCAGACGTCGGCGCTGTCGTAGCTGACGAAGATGGCGACATCGCCGATGATGCGGATACCTCGCTCAGAGGAATACGCTCGCAGCGCTTTCCATTGCTCGAAGAATGCAAATTGCAGGAAGTGCTCCAGCGCCAGTTGATCTTTCAAGTCTGCGCGCAACTGGGCCAGCGCTTTGGGCTTCCGCATGGCAATCTCTTCAGGCCATGAGCTCCAGGGACTATCGCCGAAATGCTCACGCAACACGCTGAACAGGGCGTAGTCATCCAGCCACCATTGATTTTCTGTACAGAATTTGTCGTAACGTTCGCGAGCCGCGCCGCGTGCGCCGTGCAAAAAGTTTCGGGCGGCTTCACGAAGCAACGGCAGCTTGATCGTCCGGACACTCTCAAAATCCACTGAGGCCTCACTATCCTTGAGAGTGGGGAATCGAGAGGGATCGAGGTAACCGCGTTCCACCAAACGCTCGAGGCTGATCATCAGCACATTACCCGCAAATGCCGAAGTGCAGGAGTACGGCGAGTTGCCGTATCCGACAGGCCCGAACGGAAGGATTTGCCATAGTGTCTGCCGGGAGGCAGCCAGCCACTTCACGAACTCATAGGCGGCAGGACCAAGATCTCCTATCCCGCCCCGGGAGGGCAGGGATGTGGGATGCATCAGGATGCCAGATGAGCGCTTTGTGAACATGGATGATACCGATTAGATCGCACTTGGGTTGAGAAAGAAGCAAGCAGAGCCGGATATTCACATACTCACTTGCACCCGTCAGAAAAAGTTGGCCAGCGAGTCGCGTCGCTGGCCACGCATTTCGGAGCGAAGCAACCTATGAGCCCTCACTCAGATGGCTCAGGCGCTCCATTTCTTTCTTGTTGACCTTGATCTTGCCTTCCTTCTCCAGTTTGTCGCGCAGGTTCTGGACGTAGAGCCCTTCGAGAGTCTGCCGCTTTTGATCGAGCAAGGTTTCCTTGGCGCGATCCCAGTTCTGCTTTAACTCAGCGTCTGAAGGCTCCTGCTTCTCCAAAATAGCGAGCACTACACCACTGTTGGCACCGGCCTGCAACGGCCCGCTGATTTCACCTACTGCCATCGTGAAGGCAACATTGGCTGCGCCGCTCATGGCTCCTACGTCGGGAACTTGCGCCGTGGCATTGACGAAGTCGCTGGTCTTCACCGCAGCGCCGAGTTCCTTCGCGGCCTTGTGAAGATCGTGTCCGGCATGAGCGCGGTCCGAGAGTTCCTGCGTTCTCTGCGCCAGAAGCGATTGTGCGCGCTGCGCTTTGAACTGTTCCTCGACTTGCGCCTTGATCTGTTCGAATGTCGGAGTCTGCGGAGCCTGGATCTCTGTCACTTGATAAATCGCGAATCCTTGGGGCGTCTGCGCCGTGGCCGGAGGATCGTTCTTCTTGGCCGCGAACAGCGCATTCGCCAGTTCCTGAGCGGTGCCAACTCCAGGAAGTGGTTCTGTCTGGGCCAGTAGCTCGGTAGTGGTGACAGTGAGGCCCTTGTCAACGGCAGCCTTGTCCATGCCGGCCGAACGTGCCAGGCTCTGCACGGAATTGGCGAGACTCTGTGAAGTTGCCGCGGCTTTCTGTTGCTTGATCGCGGGTTCAATCTGTGCCTTCACCTCGTCAAGCGGCTTGATGCGGGCGTTTTGTTTGTCTTCCACGCGGATGATATGGAAGCCATAGCTGGTGCGGATGATGCCGGTCGTCTGGCCCTTGGGCGTGGTGAAAGCAGCCTGCTCAAATTCTGGAACCGTGCGTCCCTTGGTGATGGGAGGCAGAAGCCCGCCATTTTGCGCGCTGCCCGGATCGGCCGAGTACTTCTTCGCCAACTCGTCGAAACTCGCGCCGGCCTTCAACTGTTTCTGGACATCCTCAGCCTGCGCTTTCGCAGCTTCGACACCCTTGGGATCGACCTTGGCGTCGGGTCCCGGGGTGGGAGTCTTGATCAGAATATGGCGGACCGTGACCGTCTCGGGAATGCGAAATTCATCCTGATGCTGGTTGTAATACGCCTGCAGATCGGCCTGCGTGACTGGAATCGACGCTGCCAGCTTGGCGGTATCAATAAGGATGTAACGTGACTTGCGCTTTTCCGGAATGGAGTTCACGTACTGCTGCTTGTTCTGATCGTAGAACGCCTTGAGCTCGACGTCGGTGACTTTGATCTGCTTCTTCACGTCATCGAGGGTCAAGATGGCGTAGTCGAACTTGACCTTCGTGTCCTGCTTTTTAACCTGCTCTTCGACTTCCTTGTCGCTCACCGTCGCAGCCGCACTTATGGCAGCGAGCAGTTTCTGCTGGGCGAGCTGGTTCTTCAACTCTTTTTCGAACTCGACCACGCTCAATCCGAACTGGTTCTGAACGAAATCCTCATACTGCTGCTGCCCGATGAAGTTGCCGCCCGGAAAGAACATCTGGCCGAACTGGCCCTGACGCAGAGAGTCGGCAAGTTCCTTGTCGCTAACGCCGAGGCCCATGCGGTCAGCTTCGTAAGCGAGGGCTCCCTGGGTGATCATGCCGTCAGCCGCGCGCTGCAGGAGAAACGGCATGATGGTCGGAGGAATGTTGCCCCGGAACTGCTGGCGACCGATCATGCGGGCGCGCTGCGCAACCTGTTGCAGGCTAATGTCTTCTGTGCCGACCTTGGCCACCACGCCAGCTGTGGTCACAGCGCTGCCAAAATAGTCGCCGAACAATCCGCCGGGAACGAGGGTAATGACCATCATCACGCAGATGACAAGTAGAAGGCCGCCCAAGATGATCTTCTTCATTGGGCCAGGGTTTTGCAGGAATCGAAGCATGCTTGTACGAAACTCCAAGATTGAATGACCGAATCCATGATTATAAACCAGTACTGCTTGGCGTGAGATGTGCCTCTATTACAAAGAGTTAGGTTCACCAGCTCCAATTCGCAATACCATCGGGTGGCGTAGCCGCACCACTCGGGGGCGATTATTCCCCGACCGAAGGCGCAGACTTCCCTGAGTCGTAGGTCAATGTGTTGTAATCAAAAGGCAAAGGTATGTCCATTACGCTCAAACAGGTTCGCCGGCGGGCTGTTGCAGTAAAACGCCGAATTCGCGAGATCAGCATGATCGTCAAGGGGGTGGCTTCAACCGACCATCCTGTAATGGCGCATATCATCCCTATCCGGCGCTGTAATTTGGCGTGTAAGTACTGCAACGAGTACGACGACTTCTCCAAGCCAGTCCCACTGGAGACGATGAAACGCCGCATCGACGATCTGGCGCGGTTGGGAACTACGATTGTCACGCTCAGCGGCGGCGAACCGCTTCTGCATCCCGAACTGGACGAGATCATCGCTCACATGCGGAAGTACCCGATCATCGTGGGCATGATCACGAATGGGTATCTGCTGACGGCCGAGCGCATTCAGCGCTTGAACCGCGCCGGGCTCGACCACCTGCAGATCAGCATCGACAACGTGTTGCCCGACGATGTCTCCAAGAAGTCGCTGAAGGTGCTGGACAAGAAGTTGCAGCTGCTGGCGGAACATGCCGATTTTCACGTGAACATCAACTCCGTCGTAGGCGGTGGCACGCGCAATCCGCATGATGCCCTGGTGGTGGGAAGGCGTGCGGTGCAATTAGGTCTAACCTCGACCATCGGCATCATCCACGATGGAGGAGGCCAGTTGCAGCCCTTGTCGGACGAAGAACGCGAGGTCTTTCTCAAGATGAAGAATCTTGAAAAGAAGAATTACTCGCGTCTCAACTGGTTTCAGAACAACATTGCGCACGGCAAGCCAAACCAATGGCGCTGCCGCGCAGGCGCCCGTTATGTTTACATCTGCGAAGACGGGTTGGTGCATTACTGCTCGCAACAACGAGGATATCCGGGCGTTCCGCTGGAGCAGTACACGGTGGAAGATATTCGGCGCGAGTTTCTGACCGAAAAAAGCTGCGCGCCTCACTGCACGGTTTCCTGCGTCCACCAAGTCTCATACTTCGATTTCTGGCGCGCCCCACAGACCATGCGGGCCCCTCAAACACCAGTCGGCGCCGGCCAACTGGTGCAGATCGACTAGTTCGATTGTCTCCATAGAATTTGCTTTTCAGTCCGCACCCGCGGTCACTGCTAGCGGCTGAGATTGCCGCGTG
>DATBZX010000033.1:0-22876 GCA_036512955.1 Terriglobales bacterium | reverse complement strand
GCGCCCTCAGGCACTCGCGCCACGATGAATTGCTCTGAGCTGATGACGACCGAACCATCCACGTCGCCGAACCGAACTTCGGGACGTCGAAGTTCTTGAGGTCGTAAGCCGTGACCCGTGATGCGAACTTCGCCACCAGGCAAGGCACACATTGGCTCGATGGAGTCGATTTGGGGAGCGCCGTTCATATTTGGCGAAGTCATCCTTGAATATGTCACCCGGTACTACTGTACGCCGCCTCGTTTAGAGTCAATCAGCCCAACCAGTGGAAGTGCAGCAGCAACTGCATCACGATCAAGCCGTAAATTCCAGCACCGAGGTCGTCCACCACGATGCCTGTTCCCTCCGGCAGTCTTTCAAGACTGCGAATCGGAGGAGGCTTCACGATATCGAACGCACGAAAAAGTATAAAGCCCGCCAGCAGCGGTTTCCAAAGGATAGGGCACGCGATCAGTGTGACCAACTGCCCTGCCACCTCGTCGATGACCACGTGCTGCGGGTCCTTCTTGCCGCACCCGCGGGCCTCAAGCGTTGCCGCTGGAATCCCGACTGCGGTAGCCACGACGATCAGCAACAGGATAGCCGGAATGCGCGCCGTAGCCGGTAGTTGCGCCGCCAACAGCCACCACAGCAGAGCCGCGGCCAGCGATCCCCAGGTGCCGGGTCCGGGGTGCAGGCGTCCTATGCCAAAAAACGTCGCCACCAGGGTTGCCCACCGCGGTGCGGTTGACGTGGTGCCCGCGATGTCAGTCGGGCTTTTTGAAGGGCTCATTGGAGTAGGTGGAATCGTCGCTTTCCGGATCGTTCAGCGGAGCAGAGATAACGTAAGCTCCGCTCGCCCACTTGCCGAGGTCGATCGCACGGCAGCGGTCGCTGCAGAACGGGAAGTCGGGGTCCTTGCGGAGCACGATCTTCCTGCAGGTCGGACAACGTAAGCTGATAACGCGTTTTTTCGCCATCGCCGTACCTAGAGAATGCGGGCCACGAGGTCGTACTCGTGCGCCTCGGTAATTTCGCATCGGTAAAACTCGCCCTCGCGCACATTTTCATGGTCGCCGAAATCGTTGACGTAAACCGTGCCATCGATTTCGGGAGCGTGCATCGCAGTGCGCGCCTGCCACAGCAACTCGGTTTCGTCCGACGGACCTTCGAGAACTAGCTCAAACTGCCTGCCGATCAGCGCCCGCTTCTTTTTGCGGCTGATCTGCTTCTGGATCGACATCAACTTCTTGCGGCGGCGCTCAATCTCGCGGGGAGCGACCTTGCCAGTGTGTTCAAAGGCTTTCGCGCCCTCTTCGTCGGAGTAGCCAAACACGCCCATCCAGTCGAACTGGGCTTCACGCACGAAATCACAAAGCGTTTCGAAGTCTTCTAACGTTTCGCCGGGGAAGCCGACTATGAACGACGTGCGCAGCGTCAGGTTCGGAATTGTGCGCCGCATCTTCGCGATGGATTTCAGAAATATCTCGGCTCCAGCCCCACGCTTCATGTTCTTCAACACCGCAGGCGAAGCATGCTGCAGCGGGACATCGATATAGGAACAGATTTTCTCATTAGCGGCGATGGTTTCGAGCAGCTTACCGGTGATCTTGTTGGGATAGGCGTAGAGGAAGCGCACCCAGCTCAGTTCCTCGATCTGCGCTAACCGCTCCAGCAGCAGAGCCAAGCCATCCTTCAAGCCGAGGTCTTCGCCGTAACAGGTCGTGTCCTGTCCTATCAGCGTAATTTCGCGAACCCCTTGACTGGCCAATCGCTGCGCCTCGGCGATCACGGATTCGAATCGCCGCGAGCGAAACTTGCCGCGCAACTGCGGGATGATGCAGAACGAGCAGGGATGATCGCAGCCTTCGGCAATCTTGATGTATGCCGAATATTTCGGAGTAGCCAACAGGCGCGGAGTGTTCTCGTCGTATAAGTAGTTGGGAAGATCGGCGATGGCGCCGTCCCATCCGTTTTTGGAGAAGCGTCCGGCGGCCTCTCGGGCGTCGCCTTCCGAACGCGAACTCAAGATCACGAAGGGGCCGGCGTCATCTTGCTGAGGCGCTATTCCAGCGGCGGTGAGGATCTTCTGCAACTCACCCGTGCCGACCACGGCGTCCACTTCAGGAATGTTCTTCTGGATCTCGTTGCGATAGCGTTCGACCAGGCATCCGGCAACGATGAGTTTCTGTGCTCTGCCCGCGATCTTGTGCTGCGCCATTTCCAGAATCGTATCCACCGATTCCTGCTGGGCCTTGTCGATAAATGAGCAGGTGTTGACCACGATGATGTCTGCGTCTTCGGCGCGTGCGGTGATCTGAGCTCCACCTTGCGACAGCAGTCCCATCATGACTTCGCTGTCCACCAGGTTCTTGGGGCAACCTAGGCTCACGAAGCCAATTTTCTTGGGAGCAACAGCTTCGACTGTCTCCTCGGCAGGGCTCAACACGGCTACAGAATCGTTAGTCAAAGGCATGGAATCCCTTTATTCTAGCATTCCGCGGCCAACTCCCTGCGATTGCGCGGGGCCTCTCCCGGCGTTCGATGCCGCGCGGTGAAATGTTATGATGCAGCAGGTCGGGCGCTGGTCCCGCGCAACGCAATCCTGTGAAACCCGCCAGGGCCGGAAGGCAGCAACGGTAGCAGGCCAGTGCGTGTGCAGCGGTCAACTGGCGCCTGGCTTTTTTGCTGTCCGATCCTCAGCGTTTGATTTAGTCTCGCGTTCGACAAGATGCGCTTACGTCTTCGGCACTCCCAATGGACTTTCGTGGGTGCATCGTTCAAAATGAATGGTTATTCATTTCATCTGATACCTCGTCTGGAGAACTGTATTGGCTAACGTTTGTCGCGCCAAGATATCTGCGCTCGGAACCTACGTCCCGCCGCGGGTGCTCACCAACAAGGACCTCGAAACCATGGTCGAGACCACCGACCAGTGGATTCTGGAACGCACCGGCATTCGCGAGCGTCACCTGGCAGATAAGGGCGTCGCAGCTAGCGACCTGGCGGTGGGTGCGGTCAAGAACCTGCTTGAGAGCCATCCCTTCGATCTGCAGGAAGTCGACCTGATCGTGGTGGGCACGGTGACGCCGGACATGATGTATCCGTCTACTGCGTGCCTGGTTCAGCACAAGCTGGGAATCAAGCGCACCTGGGGCTTCGACGTCTCCGCCGGTTGCTCCGGCTTTGTTTATGCCCTGAACACGGGCACGAAGTTCATCGAATCGGGACAGTACAAGAAAGTGCTGGTAATCGGTTCCGACGTGAATTCGTCCATGACAGACTTCACCGACCGTGCGGTTTGCATCATCTTTGGTGACGGCGCAGGAGCGGTTCTGCTGGAGCCGGCCGAAGAAGGCGAAGAGGGAATTATCGACCATGCGGCCCAGATCGAAGGCATGGGCGGACAGTATCTTTACATGCCGGGCGGGGGCAGTCTGAATCCTGCGTCTCACGAGACAGTTGACAAGAAAATGCATTATATTCATCAGGATGGACAGCAAGTCTTCAAGTATGCCGTTAAGAAAATGGCCGAGATGACGGAGCGCGTCCTGCAGAAGAATGGGCTGACCGGAGCGGACATCGATTGCTTCATCGCCCATCAAGCCAACAAGCGCATCATCATGGCCACTGCCGACCGCTTGAAGATGCCGATGGACAAAGTCATCATCAACATCGACCGCTACGGAAACACCACGGCCGGGACGATTCCGTTGGCTATGCAAACCGCGATTGAAACCGGCAGGCTGAAGAAAGGCGACCTGGTTCTGATAGCCGCAGTAGGCGCAGGGTTCACTTCGGGAGCGACCCTGATTCGCTGGGCTTACTAAGTCAGCTAACAGCGACGAGCGACTTCGGCTAACTTTTGTTCTTGATTTTCTCCCGTTCTTTCGCGGCTGCCAGAGGGCGCTGTGGCTCGCTCATGCGCGCGGGATCGAGAATCTCTTTGATCTGCTCTTCACTCAAGAATCCCTTCGAACGAGCAATCTCGATGATTGTCTTCCCAGTCGCGACCGACTCTTTTGCAATCTCCGCCGCCTTGGCATACCCGATGTAGGGATTCAGCGCCGTGGCCAGCGACACCGTGCTCTGGGCGTAGAACTCGCAACGCTTCTCGTTGGCGGTAATGCCCTTGACACAGAATTCCGTCAACTGCCGCAGCATGTTGGTCATGATGGTGATCGAAGTGAGGACGCTGTGGGCCATAGTCGGCATCATGACGTTGAGCTCCAGTTGCCCCGCCTGCACGGCCAGCGTGACCGCGGTGTCGTAGCCCACGACCTGGAACGAAACCATTGCGGCCAACTCGGCCATCACGGGATTGATCTTCCCCGGCATGATTGACGAACCGGGCTGGAGCGCAGGCAAATTGATTTCAGCCAGTCCAGTGTTGGGACCGGACGACAGCAGGCGGAGATCGTTGGAGATGCGGATGACCTCCAATGCTAGATTGCGCAGAGCGGAGCTAACCGATGCCATCGCCAGATTCGACTGCATCGCATAGCGCATGTCATCGGCCGGCATTAGCTTCTGGCCGGAGATGCGTGCGAGGTTGGCGACTGCCTTCTCGCGGTAATCGGGATGGGTGTTGATGCCGGTGCCGACGGCCGAGCCTCCGAGTCCGAGTTCGCGCAGTAGCTCTGACTGTTGCTCGATGGCCTTTTTCGCCCGTGCGATCGCGCCGGCATAGGCAGTGAACTCCTGACCGAGTCGCATGGGAACGGCGTCCATCATGTGCGTCCGCCCGGACTTCAGGATGTGATGAAATTCTTTGCCCTTGGCCTCCAACGCCGTAATGAGGCCTTCGAGTGCGAGAGAAAGCTTCTGCAATTCGAGCAGAGTAGCCAATCGCATGGCGGTAGGGAAGACGTCGTTGGTGGACTGGCCATAATTAACGTGGTCGTTAGGGTGTGCGTGCTTGTACTCGCCGAGTTTCCCACCGAGCAACTCCGAGGCGCGGTTGGAAATGACCTCGTTGGTGTTCATGTGGAAGCTGACGCCAGCTCCGGCCTGGAATACATCGACCACGAACGCATGGTTCCACTTACCTTGCTGCACTTCTTGGGCGGCTTGGATAATCGCTTCGGCGGTTTTCGCGTCCACCAGTCCCAACTCGCGATTGGCTTCGGCTGCGGCTTCTTTGACCATAGCGATGGCGCGAATCAACGATGGATGCGCCCGCAGTCCGCTGATGGGAAAGTTCTCGACGGCACGGGCAGTCTGGATTCCGTAGTGGACGTCAGCGGGAATTTCTTTATAGCCGAGAGAATCTTTCTCGGTGCGGGTGGACGGCTTCGACATGAGGGGTCACCTCCGGCACTAGTGATGATAACGGAGGTAGGAAGGGTTCTGGCCGTGTTTGGCTCGCAGGCTCGCGCGGCGCACCCACGGCTAAGAGATACTCGCAGAACCCGAAGTGCCCTAACGGCCGCAACATTTCTTGAACTTCTTACCGGTGCCGCAGGGACACGGTTCGTTGCGGCCGACTTTCGGCTCCGCTCGGTAGATCGGATTAAAAACCGCAGGGTCCGGCCGCGAAAATTCGCGAGGTGTAAGAAGGTTATCCCGAACGGAAGGCTTTTGATTCTCGCGGAAGCAATACCACCAGGACAACTCCTTGTGTACATCGGACACGAGGGTATTGTTCCGCCGAAGCTTGGCCATCGCAGCCTCTTCGCCGAGCGCCAGCGCTCGTTCAACGTCGTCCCAGCCGATCATTCTGGGATCGATCAGGTCGTCGTCATAAGCCTTTCGAATGTCTTCCATCACCTCCGCGGGCCAGATATCAGCACAACTATTGGCCAACCATCCCCATACGTCATCAGATGTGCGCTTCAATTTCTGGAAGAGGCCCTTGAAATAAGCAACAAGCTGGTCGCGGCTGAGTGAACCGCACCCGCACAAGGTCACCAGTCCAGTCAGACCCGCGGCTCTCACAAATTCGTTAGTCTTCTCGTTCTCAGTGAGCTCGGTCATTCCGCCGATGTCACCGCCGGAAACCGAGGCCAGGATTTTGCCAAGTCCCTCGGTAACCACGTCGTCGACCAAGTCAAATGCGAATTCGCCGGGAGTGGAGAAGATTGTCAACAGCAACGGGTATGCACGAGTCTCCCTGAATTGCGCCAGAAGATACATCGCGTAAATGTGGTCGAAACGCCGGTGATCCTGAATGTATGGTTCGGGATCGCGGACTACTTCTTCGAGTATGTCCAGCAGGGCGGGAGTGACTTCATCACGGCGGAGCAATGCTTCTGACACGGCTTCCCGTTGGTAATGGCCGTCGGTGTTGGCAAGAGCGGTCAGCGTCTGTTGCAGGTCCATATCGCAGTCAGATTAACATCGGCCTTGTTGATATCGCACAATGGTTACCGATGAGAGGCGAATGCAAGCCGCCGGATTCGTGGACTGGCGGCTGACTCGTTGGCAATAAGACACTACCCGATTTCGACCAACTCCGCGATCTTCGCTTGCCACTCCTTCGGGCCTGACTGATGTACCGCGTTGCCGTTCACATCGACAGCCACGGTGACGGGCATGTCCTGCACCTCGAACTCATAGATAGCTTCCATGCCGAGATCGTTGAAACCCAGCACCCGCGATTTCTTGATGGCTCTGGAGACGAGATACGCTGCGCCGCCAACCGCCATCAGGTACACCGCCTTGTGGTCGCGAATGGCTTCGATGGCAGTGGGGCCGCGTTCGGCCTTGCCCACCATGCCGAGCAACCCAGTCTGTTCGAGCATCTGGCGAGTGAACTTGTCCATGCGAGTGGCAGTCGTTGGACCGGCAGGGCCCATAACTTCTTCTCTCACCGGATCGACCGGACCGACGTAATAAATGAAGCGGTTGGTAAAGTCCACCGGCAGCTTTTCACCGCGATTCAGCATATCGGTCATGCGCTTGTGCGCGGCATCGCGTCCTGTGAGTAGTTTCCCATTGAGCAGCAGAACTTCACCGGGTTTCCACGTCGCAACTTCAGCGCGCGTCACCGTATCGAGATTCACGCGGCGCGCTCCCGAGCCCATGGGATCGTACGTGAGCTGCGGCCAGTCATCTAAGGACGGCGGCTCGAGGGCAACGGGACCTGAACCATCAAGAACAAAGTGGGCGTGCCGCGTAGCCGCGCAATTGGGAATCATTGCGATGGGAAGATTGGCGGCGTGAGTCGGGTAGTCCTTCACCTTCACGTCGAGCACGGTGGTCAGTCCGCCGAGTCCCTGCGCGCCGATGCCGAGAGCGTTGACCCTCTTATAGAGCTCGAGGCGCAACTCCTCGGCGCGATTCGACGGCCCGCGCTCAATCAGATCATGGATGTCGATCGGCTCCATCAAAGCTTCTTTGGCGAGCAGCATGGCCTTCTCTGCGGTGCCGCCAATGCCGATCCCGAGAATTCCCGGCGGACACCAACCCGCGCCCATGGTGGGAACGGTCTTGAGCACCCACTCCACAATCGAATCCGAGGGATTCAGCATGACGAACTTCGACTTAGCCTCGGAGCCTCCACCCTTAGCGGCGACGATCACTTCCAGCTTGTCGCCGGGAACGATCGTCATGTTGACGACAGCGGGAGTGTTGTCCTTGGTGTTCTTGCGCGCACCTGCCGGGTCGGACAGCACGCTGGCGCGCAGCTTGTTGTCGGCGTGAAGATAGGCGCGTCGAACGCCCTCATTCACCATGTCCTCGACACTCATGGTCGCGTCCCACTGTACGTTCATGCCGACCTTCAGGAAGACGCTCACGATGCCGGTGTCCTGGCAGATGGGACGGTGCCCTTCGGCGCACATGCGCGAGTTGATCAGCAACTGCGCGATGGCGTCGCGCGCGGCCGGCGACTGCTCTTTCTCGTAGGCACGAGTCAGCGCCTGGATGAAATCGACTGGGTGATAGTACGAAATAAACTGCAGGGCGTCGGCTACGCTCTGGATGAGATCGTCTTGCCGGATGATGGTCATGACCGCCTCGCGCGAAGGAAGCAAGATTGGCGTACTCAACAGCATACAAAAGCGCGGGGCCTATCACCAGTGACGTAGCTCACTTTAACGATTCTGGCGCTGTGGCCCACGTTATCCTAAGAGACATGGAAAGTAACTCTACGGATACAGCAGAGCAGTCCACGTTCGACGTGGTAGTAATCGGCGCCGGGCCGACTGGACTGGCCTGCGGCATTGATGCCAAGCGCGCCGGCTTCACCGTCACCAATATTGACAAGGGTTGCCTGGTCAACTCGCTGTACAACTATCCCAGCAACATGACCTTCTTTACCACGCCGGAACTGCTGGAGATCGGCGACATTCCCTTTGCCAGTCCCAACCAGAAGCCCACGCGGCAGGAGGCGCTGGAGTATTACCGCAAGGTGGCGGAGCATTACAAGCTTGACGTACGCCAGTATGAGAGCGTGAAGAGTATCGAGGGCAGCGATGGCAACTTCGCGGTGCGCACACTCGACCATCACGGGCGCGATCGCGAATACCACGCCCGCAAACTCGTTTTGGCGACGGGATACTACGATCGCCCCAACCTGATGAACGTCCCCGGCGAAGAGTTGCCCAAGGTGCTGCACTACTACCGCGAGCCGCACCCGTTTTTCAATCTCGATGTAATGGTCGTTGGCGGAAAGAATTCCGCGGCGATTGCAGCCCTGGAGTTGTGGCGACACGGTGCTCGGGTGACGCTGGTGCACCGGCGTGAAGGAATCAGCAACTCGGTAAAGTACTGGATCAAGCCCGACATCGAGAACCGTATTAAAGCAGGACAGGTGAAAGCGTACTTTAACAGCACGGTGAAGGAGATCACGCAGGACCACGTGGTGCTTAAGACACCTGACGGCGAAGTGACGCTGGCCAACGACTGGGTCTTTGCCCTGACCGGGTATCATCCGGATTTTGAGTTTATTTGCAACTTGGGATGCCGACTGCGCGGCGATGACGACAAGAAGCCGGTGGTGAATCCTAAGACTCTCGAGAGCAGCGTACCGGGCATTTACCTCGCCGGCGTGATCGTTGCGGGCATGCGGACCAGCGAGATTTTCATTGAAAATGGTCGCTTCCATGGGCAGGCGATTGCGGCTGACTTGAAGGAGAAGTTAACGCCGGAGACGGTGGTCGTTTCGCCGGCCTGATTCTGGTTTCCGCAAACGAGAGGTGCCGGCTGCGACGTGAGGCTTGTGCGCACGCGAGCGGCGAGTCTCTGATAAACTCTTGCGCGGGATGAGACCCGGGCGTTTCGGACAAGATGCCGACGCGACCGGCTGACCTCACACAGAAATACACTTCAGTACCGGCGGATTGACGCAGCAGACGCACTTCGCCGTGGGAGGATGGCAATGGCTACCGCAACCAGCACCGCAACCATGCACAGCCGCGTGGAGGAGTTCCTCAGCAAACCGCGGCCGATGTTCATCAACAATCAATTTGTGAATTCGGCGTCCGGCAAGACGTTCCCAACCTACAATCCGGCAACGGGAGAAGTGATGGCGAAGATCGCTGAAGGCGATCGCGAGGACATCGATCGCGCGGTGAAGGCCGCGCGGAAGGCCTTCGAGAGCGACGCATGGGCGGATATGCCGGCCTCCCAGCGTGGACGCCTGATTTGGAAACTCGCCGACCTGCTGGAGGAGCGACTGGAAGAGTTCGCTCAGCTCGAGAGTCTCGACAATGGGAAGCCGTTAGCGGTTGCGCGCGTTGCTGATATCCCGCTCGCTGTTGACCTGTTCCGCTACATGGCGGGATGGGCCACTAAGATCGAGGGCAACACGATTCCGATCTCGGCCGGCACAAAGAAGACAAAATACTTTGCGTATACCCGGCGCGAACCAGTGGGTGTCGTCGGGCAGATTATTCCTTGGAATTTCCCGCTGCTGATGGCCGCCTGGAAGCTCGGTCCGGCCTTGGCCACAGGTTGTACCGTGGTCTTGAAGCCGGCAGAGCAGACTCCGTTATCAGCACTATTGCTGGCGGAGTTGATTGCAGAAGCTGGATTTCCCGAGGGAGTGGTCAACGTTGTGACGGGCTATGGCGAGACGGCAGGTGCGGCACTGGCGTCACATCCCGATGTCGATAAGGTTGCCTTTACCGGCTCAACCGAAGTGGGCAAGCTGATTCTGCAGGCCGCGGCGGGCAACCTGAAGAAGGTCTCGCTGGAGCTAGGCGGCAAGTCTCCCAACATCGTGTTCTCCGACGCCAACATGCGGGCGACGGTCCCGGGCGCGGCCAGTGCGATCTTCTTCAATCACGGTCAGTGTTGCTGCGCGGGCTCGCGTCTATATGTCGAGAAAGACATGTTCGATCAGGTGGTCGAAGGGGTCGCTGACCAGGCCAGGAAGATCAAGGTCGGTCCGGGATTCGAACCCGACACCAGCATGGGCCCGTTGGTTTCTGTTGAGCAGTTCAACCGCGTCTGCGGCTATCTCGAGTCAGGGCTGAGCGAGGGAGCGGAAGCGGTGGTCGGTGGCAAGAAGAAAGAAGGGCCGGGATATTTCGTCGAGCCCACTGTAATGGTCAAGACCAATCCGAACATGAAAGTGGTTCGCGAGGAAATCTTCGGGCCGGTGGTGGTGGCGTCGCCGTTCAGCGACATCGACCAGATCGTGGCTGAAGCCAACAATAGCGAATACGGACTCGCCGCCGGTGTCTGGACCAACGACATCGGCAAGGCGCATCGCGTGGCGCACAAGCTTCGGGCTGGGACCGTCTGGATCAACTGCTACAACGTGTTCGATGCTGCATTGCCGTTCGGCGGATACAAGCAGTCCGGCTGGGGCCGTGAGATGGGCCACGAAGTATTGGAACTGTATACCGAAGTGAAGGCAATCTGCGCGGCGATCTAACAATAATGCGGTACTATCGCTTGCGCTCATGCGCGACGCGACAGTACCGCTTTTTCATTTCTGCTTACCGGATCAGTCTCCACTCGCACTTACCGCGACTTCTTCAGGCAGCCCGACCTGCGCAGCAATCGTATCCATCACAGGCGCTGCCACCCGCGGCTTCATGGTCCTGACATTCGCTTCGCGGGCCTGCACGTCTGCCTCGACCCAATTGCTTCGCTCGACAAAGGACGGTGGCTCGAAGGTCAAGCCCTTAGCCAGTCTGCGATCTTCGCGCTTCGACGTCAGAAACAGCACCGGGCCAACCACCATGCGCATTAGGCGCGCGGACAGGCCGAATGCCGATTCGATCTCCAGGCGAAGTGCCCGTATGCGAGTGGAGATATTAGGATTGCTGTGCCGCAGCCGCTTCTCCATCGCCCATAGTGCCGCGTTGTAGGTCGTGCGCAGCTTCCCGGCTTCGTGGGCAAAGCGGGTCCGTATCCGGGCATCGGGATGGTCGTGATACCGCTTCCATCCATTGAACAGGGTCTCGCAGATGCGGAAGAGGCTTGGTCCATTCTTCTCGAAGTCGTAACGGAACGCCCAGTCCAGAAAGCGCTTGGAATCATCCCGCGAGATTGCCGCGTGCCGGTAGTTGAATTTGAACTGGCCGTGAATGTCGGCGAGATCGATGCCTTCGAGCATGCGTCCTTCTTCCTGCATCTGGAAGAACAGAGGCGTGCCCGGTACCGGGGTGTAGAGCATGAATTGGTGGAAGTCGGTGCAATGCGAGACTGCGTAGTCGATTTCCTCTTCGATATTCTCCGGGGTGTGGTGTTCCAGTCCTACGATGGTCGATCCCAGTATCTTGATGCCGTGCTGTCTCAGCTCCGCCGCGATCGCGCGGGTGTCGGCATCCTTCAGCTTGGCGTAACTCGACTTCGGAGACTCGAGGCCGACCCAGATCCACGACACTCCGAGTTGCACCAACTCTTTCATGGAGTATTTGCGGATCGCATTGATCGACGAGAAGACGTACAAGGCCCAAGCCTTGTTGGCTGCCTGCATGCGCTCCAACAGGCGCATGGCGCGCGGGCGGTTCAGCAGGAAGTTCTCGTCCATAACAAAGAACGACTGCACTCCCAGTTTCTGTTCCATCTCTTGCATTACATCGAAGAGTTGATCGCCGGTTTCGTAGAAGTGGAAGCTCTTGCCCTTGCCGCCAAAGAATGCGGACGTCGTGCAGAAGTTACAGCCCATCGGGCATCCGACCGAGGGAACAATCGTCGCCGCCGTGTCACGCGTATTGTCCGGCACGCTCATGCCAAGAATGCGGAAGCCAAAGCCGGAGAGAATCTCGGGATGGACAAAGGGTGCGCAGGTATCTTCACCCAAATAGCGGCGCATCCAGGCGATGCCTTCGCCGCGCACGATGTGATCGGCGTCGAGCATGTTCTCCACCCCAGGAATGCCGGCAACGTGGCCTCCAACGATGATGGTGGAGTTAGGAGAGAGGTGTCGCACGCGGCGGCACATCTCGCGGACTTTGCCGAAATTGGGAATGATGCCCGAGATTCCGACAATGTCATATTGATGAGCAGTGAGTTCGCGCTCAAAGGCATCGAGGGTGGGGAAGTCGAGCAGTGTAGTTGGAGCCGAGATATTTTTCTGTATCATCATCAGGCCCCACGAGCGATGGAACATACGCAGCGAAAAGCTGCCCTGCTCACGGGTTACCTGGTTGTGATACAGCTCCATCGGATTGATGGCGCGGCTGCCGTATTGATCGTCCTGGGCGTATGGGCCGAACACGGAACTCAGCAGAATGCGTGCCTGGGTCCCCTTGGGATGCGGAGTAATTGAATCAGGGCCTGATATCGAAACCATGTATCCATGGTAGGAATACGGCCGTGCGATGTCCGTGACATGTGACGCAATCTGATCGATATGACAAAACTATTACAAAGCATTCTGCGACAGAAAAATTCGCAAACATCTGTTTCCGATTGCGAAGGCAATGATCTGCGCGGCAATGAAAAAAGGGCAGGATCGAAATCCTGCCCAGCAATACAACATTGTACGAGTGGCTACTCTGATGGGGGCGCAGCGTCGGTGGCAGTCGCCATCTTCTGCAGGTGTTCAGTGATGCGATTGATTTCCTGGGTACGAAGCTGCTCGGCCTTTGCCTGCTGCTCCGACGTCAGCACCTGGGTGTAAATCTGGTGCTTCAGCGCCTCATGCTGGACGGTGATTGCCGCCTGCAATTGGGCCTGCTGGTTGGCCAGCGCCTGGATCTTCGCCGGATCGTACGCGCCGTTGGCGGTCGCGGTTAGAAGCGCCTGCCGGTTCTGTTCCATCTGTTGCATGATGGGTTTCATGTTGGCGTGATTCGCCTTCATGATCGTCTTGACCTGTTCCTTCTGCGCATCGCTCAGGTTCAGCTCGCGAGCCATAAATCCCATGCCGTGCCCGGGGCCGCCCATGCCGTGATGCCCGCCCATCCCTTCAGGTCCTGGCCCCTGGGCGTAGGCGACCATTGCGGCGCCACACAACAGCAACGCCAGTACGCTTGCAACTACCATCCACTTCGTCTTCATGCTGTTAACTCCTCGTGGTTTCGACAGTTCGTCTGTCACTTCTAGGAACACTCGCCGCACGACTTCGACGGTAAAGTCTGGTAACACGACGTAAAGACTTGTAGCACACCGCGAAACGATAAGCTGTTTCGGAAGCCACAGGCTCGCGCATTTCCCGCCGTCTGGCTTGTTGCTCTTCGTATGGATTTCCTGCTTCGCGAAGGAAAGGTTCCCCAAACTTGAACGGCATTGGATGGACTGAATTGGCGAGATTTCCTGGATGCCTGCGAATAGGTCCGCAGTGATGCCGTCCTGTGAGTATTCTCTCCGCGGGCGTGCGGCACCTACGGTTTCGAAACCCTGGCCACAACGGAGCGACCGATCCCCTCGGTGCCATCGTTTTGTCGGGCTCCAACTCTGTTCGTGTGCGGGACGTGAGCGAATGGCTATTGAGCGTTCGGAGTACCGGACCAGACACCGGATCCCATCCTTCTCAGTAGGTTGGTCCCCGTAAAATGGCTCAAATTACGCTGAATGACCCCAAGTTGTGTCGTACGTCACAACGGCCAGTGAGCCATGTCCGCCAGCACATAAAGATAGCTATCTTAATGTTTCGCGAGTAAGATTCGGGCGATATTTCGATACCACAAACTCGCACGCATTAAGGCGATCTTCCAGGAGGCACATGCATGACAGGTCCTTCCGCTAGCTCAAAGCCGTCCCAATCCCCAACGCGTCACTCTGCCCCACCGCCGGCGTCAATGGGTTGGGTGGGCCTCATTCTCACACTAGTGGCGGTAATTGTCGCCGTATTGATTCTGCGTTTGTCAGCATTGGCTACGAGCTGGCAGCAGCAATACGACCCCATGGGGCACTGGTGGTTGTCCACCATCATCGCTTCGTTGCCAGTCATTGTGTTGTTGGGCGCTCTCGCGTTCGGTCATGTCAAGGCGCACTATGCGGCGCTTGCTGGACTTGCTACTGCACTGTTGACCGCCATTTTGGGATTTCATATGCCCGCGCGCCTGGCTGGCGCAACTACGGTTTATGGTCTGATGTACGGGCTGTTTCCCATCGGTTGGATCGTACTGAATGTCATCTTTCTGTATCAGCTCACGGTGGAAGCTGGACGCTTCGAGGTGCTCAAGCACAGCTTGACTGGCATTACCCAGGACCGTCGGCTGCAGCTCCTGCTCATCGCATTCAGTTTCGGCGCATTTTTCGAAGGCGCGGCGGGATTCGGAACCCCCGTAGCCGTGACGGCTGCGCTGTTGATCGGACTGGGCTTTAGACCGCTGCAAGCTTCTGGATTGTCGTTGATCGCCAACACCGCTCCTGTAGCTTATGGCGCACTGGGTACACCGATCATCGCGTTGGCCGCAGTCACCGGCTTCAGCGAATTCACCCTCGGTGCCATGGCCGGACGCATCCTGCCGTTCTTCTCGTTGTTGGTTCCGTTCTGGTTAATCTGGGCGTTCGTAGGATTCGCCGGAATGTTAGAAATTTGGCCGGCAGTTCTGGTGGCGGGAGCGTCCTTCGCGACCTCACAATTCCTCATTTCCAACTACCACGGGCCATGGCTGGTGGACGTCATCTCCGCCGTCGTATCGATGGTCTGCCTGATCGCCTTCCTGATGGTCTGGCATCCCAAGCGCGTTTGGACGTTCGAAGGCGAAGAGACGAAGACCGAACACCGAGCCAGCCACGGTTACAGCCGCGGAGAAGTTGCACGTGCCTGGTTGCCCTGGCTAATCCTCAGCGTCATTGTTTTCACATGGGGTACGAAGACTGGCAAGGCTTACATGAACACGCCGGAGAAGGTGTTCACATCGATGGCGAGCTGGAGTACGCCGCCCAGCAAAATCACCAATCCTCAGTTCCCGGTGACCACTCTAAACAAGCTTGTAGAGCGCATGCCACCGGTGGTTGTCAAACCCACAAAAGAGCCCGCAGTTTTCGGGTTCAATTGGCTAAGTGCGACCGGAACCGGCATTTTCCTGTCCGCGATTATCGCCGGAGTCATCATGGGATTCGGGATCGGAAAGATCTTTTCCGTCTACCTGAAGACGATCGTCAAAGTGAGATTCTCGCTGCTGACGATTTCCGCCATGATGGCCATTGGCTTCCTGACGCGCTACGGAGGTCTCGACGCTACCATGGGACTCGCCTTCGCGCGCACCGGACACCTTTATCCGTTCTTCGGAACGTTGCTGGGCTGGCTGGGCGTTGCCCTGACGGGGTCCGACACCTCCTCCAACGTGCTGTTCGGAAGCCTGCAGAAGATCTCCGCGCAGCAGGTTGGCGTTTCGCCAGTCCTGATGTCAGCAGCCAATAGTTGCGGCGGTGTCATGGGCAAGATGATCGACGCGCAGAGCATCGTCGTCGCCAGTACCGCTACCGAGTGGTACGGACATGAAGGCGACATTCTGCGGTATGTCTTCTTCCACAGCATTGCCCTGGCGTGCCTAGTGGGTGTCTTGGTGTTTCTGATGGCGTACGTTGCTCCGTTCACGCATCTTGTCGTGCAGTAGCGCGGTGGAAGAGCTGGCCTTTAGAGCTTGCCCTGAGCAAAGTGGAAGAGCCAGCGTTAAGGTCGTTCATTTTTGATTTTCCCTCGCGGGCTTCAGAGAATGTGTCGCAACTGGGAATCCAAATTTGCGGTGGGATAAAACGTTCGAGGAGCATTCGTCCCAGCCGCGCAGCGGCGGAATTTGTGTTAGCCCCGGGCGTAAGCCCGGGGTCAAGTAGGAAATTCAGTTGAGCCGCGGAGCGGCGGCACTGGTTGCGACACAGTCTCTTCAGCCCGCGGGTGCTGTTTCCCCAGGTTGTTCAGAAGTCTCTTTCGCTCCGTAAGATGAAATGGCCGAATAGCACTTAGTTTTGCAAGACCATCCGTTGGGAGGCCGATCCTCCACACTTCGGGGTAGGGAATCGATCAACATGGCTGCAACTGTTCTGAATTCTGCCCCGGCATCTTCCGCCGGCATCAAATCATCGCTGGCGACGCAAATCGACAGCGACCGCATTCTGATCCGTCCAATCGACCTCATCGCCTACGCCTCCGACGCTAGCTTCTATCGCCTGATCCCAAAGGCAGTCGTTCAGACGAAGAACCTTGAGGAAATCAAGACGCTCTTCCAATTCAGCCAGCGTGCAGGAATCCCCATGACGTTCCGCGCCGCGGGCTCCAGCCTGTCGGGGCAATCGATTTCCGATGGACTGCTCGTCGAAGTTGCGCGTCATTGGCGTGACTTGAAGGTCGAAGATGGCGGCAAGAGGATTCGCGTTCAGCCGGGAGTGATTGGTGCCCGTGCCAACCAACTGCTCGCGCCTTACGGAGCGAAGATCGGTCCCGATCCAGCTTCCATAGCCACTTGTACGCTCGGCGGAATCCTGTCCAACAACTCTAGCGGCATGTGTTGCGGCGTCGAGCAGAACGCTTATCACACACTGCACTCCCTTAAGTTCTTGTTGCCGTCGGGAACCATAATCGACTGTGCGCAGCCTGATGCGGAAGAGCAGTTTCATAGATACGAGCCGGAACTGACTCGCGGCATTCTGGATCTGAAGGCGCACCTGGAGAACAACTCGAATCTGCGCGAGCGCGTGCGCAGGAAGTATCGCACCAAGAACACCACTGGCTACTCGCTCAATGCCTTCCTGGATTTCGAAACGGCGGTGGACATCTTCCAGCACGTCCTCATCGGTGCGGAAGGCACGCTCGCCTTCATCGCCGAGGCTGTGCTTGATACAGTGCCCGATCTTCCCGCGAAGTACACCGGACTGCTGCTGTTCCCGGACCTCTATGCTGCGGCGGATTCCATCGTTCCACTGCGACAGGCAGGAGCGAAGGCCCTGGAAGTGATGGATCGCGCGTCGCTGCGATCGGTAGAGAACCAAGCGGGAATTCCGGCATCGATTCGCACGCTTCCGGAAGGCGCGGCCGGATTGCTGGCGGAGTTTCAGTCGGCGCAGGAAGCCGAGCGCAAGCAACTGGAACAGCTCGCACGCGATGCAGTTGGAGGACTCAAACTGCATGAGGCCGCGGCGTTCACGCACGTCGCGTCTGAGCAGGCGCTGCTGTGGAAGATTCGCGCGGGCATGTTCCCATCAGTGGGATCGGTGCGCAAGACCGGAACCACGGTCATCATCGAAGATGTCGCATTTCCCATTGAGCGCTTGGCCGATGCGGCGCTCGACCTGAATAAACTCTTCGTCAAGCACGATTACGACAACGCCATCATCTTCGGACACGCCAAAGACGGCAACCTGCACTTTGTGATCACACAGGGCTTCAACGACCAGGCTGCGGTCGATCAGTATGCGCGTTTCATCGACGACGTGGTGGAAGTTGTTGTCAATCGCTACGATGGCGCGCTGAAGGCCGAGCACGGAACGGGCCGAAACATGGCTCCCTTTGTGGAAACCGAGTGGGGAAGCGAAGGCTACGAAATCATGCGGCGGCTGAAGCAATTGGCCGATCCCCACAACCTGCTCAATCCGGGAGTGATCATCAACTCCGATCCGCGCGCCCATCTCGAAGATCTAAAGCGCATTCCGACGATTGAACCCGAAGTCGATAAGTGCATCGAGTGCGGCTATTGCGAATCCAAGTGTCCCAGCCGCGAATTGACGTTGACGCCGCGCCAGCGCATCGTAGTACGCCGTGAGATGGCTCGACTGCAAAACGAGAAGGATGCTTCGGAGTTGTACACAGCGCTCGATCGCGAGTTTCCCTACGCTGCACTCGATACATGCGCAACCGATGGACTGTGCGCGACCGCTTGTCCCGTAAGCATTGACACTGGACAGCTGGTGAAACGTTTTCGCCGTCTGCGGCAATCCCCCGCCGCGCAGGAAATGGCGGTGCGCATAGCCAATCATTTTGCCGCTACCGAAACCGCCCTGCGCTGGGCGCTGCGTCTCGGCCACGCCGCCCAAGCGGTGATCGGTGCTTCAGGAGTTCGCGCGATCACGCGCAACCTGAAGCGCGTCGCCGGCGACAATATGGTGGAATGGATGCCCGACACACCGCATGCTGCCGGACCAATCCCTGAAACCACGCGCGCCGGAGCACAAGCAGTTTATTTTCCCGCGTGCATTTCGCGCATGATGGGACGTTTGCCGGGAGAACCGGAAGACCGCTCGCTCATGGAAGTTACGGTGGCGTTGGCGCGGCGCGCTGGAGTTCCGGTTTACATTCCGAAAGATGTTGCGGGAACGTGTTGCGGTACGCCGTTCTCGTCCAAAGGGCTTAGCAAGGCGCATGAGATTGCGATCAACGCTGCTGTAGAACACTGCTGGAAGTGGTCGGAGGAGGGAAGACTTCCCATCGTGATTGATACCAGCCCTTGCACATACGGCTTCCGAACCGCGCGAGGATACCTGACGGACGCGAACCAGCAGTGCTACGACAAGATGCAGTTTCTGGACTCGATCGAGTTCGTGCACGACTCGCTGTTACCCAATTTGGCGATTACGGCGAGAGCGGATTCGGTGGCGTTGCATCCGGTGTGTTCGGTCACCAAGTTGGGACTGACTCCGAAGCTGGAAGCCATCGCAAAAGCTTGCAGCGAGAAGGTCCTGATTCCGTTGGATGCGGGCTGCTGCGCGTTTGCTGGAGATCGCGGCTTCCTCGTGCCCGAGTTGACGGCGTCAGCGACACGACTGGAAGCGGCGGAAGTGAAGGCCAAGAATCCTGAGGCATGCTATTCCAGCAGTCGCACTTGCGAGATCGGGATGACGCGAGCGACTGGCCAAATCTATCGGTCGTATATGTATCTGCTGGAACAGGCAACTCGTTAAGAAAGTTTCAAGTTTCAAGTTTCGAGCGTCGAAACGCGCGAGTGGATGTTTACTACTTGATCATCACGGCGTGCAAATCGACGGGGGCGGGACGTACCCCCCTCCCCCCTATCCACCAAATTACTTGTTTTCATGAGGTTGCGGGTTTTTTGCGCGCAAATCATTAAAAACAGGCGAGTTATGGCCAAAATCCTGATTCGTAAGCAGTTAGAGTGGAAAATCGACTCTTTCCAAGCCCTTTTGAGGGGCTTTAGGGAGACTTTAGGACGAATTCGACGCATTTAAGCGTAATTAAGTGGTCATCCCGGCTGTCAAAGATCGTTACGTTAAGTGGGCTGTCTGTACGGCCCCGTCGGGATTAGAGACACCAATCCTTCAGTCGCAGTGTAGCGCGGTGGGGGAGGCTGTCAAGTTACGAAGGTACATGTACCGACGGCAGTTTCAAGTTTCCAGTTTCGAGTTGGGGGCGCGGCCGGCGAGAACAGCAAAGGCAGCCGCGGATTTACACAGATCACACGGATAAGAATTAAGTCTGAAACCTTTTTTGCTTGTCATCGTGAGCGGAGGCGGCGTTGCCGCCGCAGCCGAAGGACCCACCCCTTTACCTGCGACGGTCCTTCCTCTACTGTCAGTGTGAGTTCCACATCGACTTAGCGAGCACTTCGTTACGCTTGACGTAACGCATAATTTGCGGGACACTACCCATGATACTCGGCTACCGCGACAAGCGTACCAGGGACTTTGCCGCCGGAAAGCGCGTCAGGGCGTTTGACGGAATCGAGCGCCCCGCGCGCCTCAAGCTCGACCGACTCGAAGCGGCGACAAGCCTCAAGGATCTCCTGGCGCTGCCCGGAAATCGTTTGGAGGCTCTGAAGGGCGACCGCAAGGGGCAGTGCAGCATTCGCATTAACGATCAATGGCGAATTTGCTTCGAATGGCCCGAAGGCGCATCCGGCCCGGATCAAGTCGAGATCGTGGACTATCACTAGGAGAGCAGTTATGCCCATCATGGCCATCCATCCCGGCGAACACCTGGCCGAGGAATTGCGCGAGTTGGAGATGAGCGCCGCTGAGCTGGCGCGTCGGCTCGACGTTCCCACCAACCGCGTCACCCAAATCCTTAATGGACGCCGCGCCATCACCGGCGATACCGCACTGCGCCTCGCTCATTTCTTCGGCACCTCGCCGGAGTTTTGGCTGAACTTACAGTGTTTGTATGAAATTCGCCTGGCAGAGCAGAAGTCAGGCAAATCGATCAAGACCCTGCCCACCCTCAGACGCGCGCACCTCGCGCGAGCCTAGACGCAAGCCTCGTATCAGGGCACGGCCTCAGCCGTGCCGCAACGCAACCTTCATTTTAGGTGGAAGAGCCGGCCTTGGGGCCGACGTCACGCGCCCCCTCTTGATTTGTCGTCGCGAGGTCGCCGTAGCGTCAACCCATCGCAAGGCCCAATTGCGTCGCCCTTCGCCGCATGGACTCAGGCAAAACAGAGGATATGTTGTCAGCAGGCACATTCGACAGTTCGAGAGGCTCGAGTTTGTGCAATCCGCCACCATAAGTTCGGCCCTCACCTGACATTTGATCGCACGGAATCTTGTTTAGTTGATGGAGAAGGGAGACGGCCAGGTCTGGTTCTGCGGCGATAGCGGATGCTAGAACATCTTTGGGATACATCATCAAATAGACATTTGCAGCCGTCGCCCTCGACTGATTTAGGATGAACCTAAAGGTTTTCCTGCCCGTTTCATCGGTCCTGCCCATGTAAGTGCAAAGAAATGGTGCCGGAGGCCGCTTTTCTTGCGAATACCAAGTTGTTCTTGCGCTGCATAAGTATCCCTTCGCGACGGTCGGACCTCCTGATGAAAGATACCGAGCTAATGCCGCGTCGGTCACCTCAAGCTCATCCAGCGATATAGTGCAGTCGATAAGATACAGCCGCTTCTCAATGGCTGGTGCCCCAGATTCGTCGCCAACAACGATATCGTCAGCGATATAACGCGGACTGGGAAGTATCGGACGCAGGAATCGGTTTGACAGTCCAAGCTCTCGCACTCTCTGTTCTGACAGAATAAAGAACTTGTTGTCGCCGGTAGCCAAGCCACGCTTAATCGTAAACAGATCACCCAATCTCAGAACGCCGGGCGATACCTGCGCGGACTCGCCGCTCTGGCCAAGCAATCGAGTCCATTTGGCTTCCTTCCGCAAAAAACTAGGCGAGATCACGCATTTCCGCACTGGCTCAACCAAAGACCCGCCAAAGCTGAATTCGACCGGAGCGCTAAAATCCGGAAGCTGATTCTTGAAACAAACGACCGCCGACGACACCAAAGCATCCGCGAATTGAACGTCGTTCGGGTCAAAACGATGGATTCGCAAAAGAGTCACCGAATTCAACAGGTAATCCTTAAGAGCGTGGCCATATTTCACATCCATGAATTCGCTCGGAATAAGCCAGCTTGCTATAGCCCCTGGAGCCATCCACCGATGCGCGAGCAACACAAAATAACAGTACAAGCCCGTGAGTCCTTTTACATTAATCCCCAATTCCTCTCGGATCACCTTTTGCAAACGGCTTTTCTCATGCGGAGATATGTGGTGGTGTCTTACATACGGCGGATTACAAATCACGAGGTTGAATTTGTTCTCGATAGGGGGCGGCGTCGCCTTCGTGAAGTCCGCGACATTTAGTTGTAAATTCGATGCACGCCAGAATTCGGATGACGGATTACCGTAATGGTCGTCAATCTCGAAACCAGCGGATGCTGAATCCCGGGTAGTCGCCGTAAGGAGCGCCGAATAAAAGGATCCCGTACCGAATGCCGGGTCAAGAAATCTTATGGGGGCGTCCGGCTCTGTCAACCGCAGAGACTCTCGAACTATGTCATCAGCTAGCTTCGTCGGCGTAGAGAATTGTCCTAGACGATTCCGAAGCGCACTTGACCGCCCGCTGTCGAGGTCTCTTTGCAACAAAACTCGTGCTTGCTCAGCTGACATATGCTTTAAAGGCCGAGTTTCGCAAGGTCATCAATCCGATGTTCCCAAACCCAGTCAATGCCCTCCAATGCTTCATATCCTAAGTATCCGCCGTCAAAGTACCCGCAAAGAAAGAGATTAAGGCTTATTCCTTGCCCGTAAGTAGCCCTGAGCTGTGACATCTTTTGAGCTTCCTCCTTACGACGCTTATTCGTGTTCGTGAAATCGCCTGCAGACTTCGCCTCAATCAAAACGGGGAAGTCCCCTTCCGCAGCACTCAGCGGCATTATTGTCGCATCTATAGGAATGTTGACGCGCTTTGCGCCTTCATGCCCCACTGGCACATTCACGCGAAACGCATAGGTTCCGGACTGCATCTCTCGAAATCTGACGACTTTGCCAACAGACGCCTGGAAATACCCTCGATTGTCTAGCCACGCCTTTATCGCCGCCAGCTGACGCCGCTCTTGTGCATTGCGCACAATCGGGTCGGCATACGCACCGCAAAGCCTGTCGGCGACTATACTCGCTGCGCGAGCCACCTGTGTCTTAGTAGGCTGAAGTCCCTGAGATAGCCAAACGAAAATATCCGGGTCTAGGGAACCTCTGAACTAGCCCCACTTTTTTAGGCGGGAATGACTTGAAAAGTAAGATTCAGATCGATGCCTTCATTCCCACTGGTTCTTTGAGCCCTCCGGCTGGCCCGTGCCGATAGCCGGGCGCTCTTGGAAGACA
>DATBZX010000032.1:0-17753 GCA_036512955.1 Terriglobales bacterium | reverse complement strand
CTGATGTGTGGTCCTCCCAGCATTCGCGAAAAGCTACATCGTGCTGATCTTGAGGTAGCGCCGCACGTCGGGAGCAGATATCACCATTACATACGCGGCAAGCACCAGCCCTGCGATACCGATAACGTTGGTCGCGGTAAGAAACGTTTTCTTCCAGGACATTCTAAGGCCTCCTATTCGCACATAGGATGTCGCCCTGACCGGGAAAGGAGCACCTTAGGCTGGGTTTCAGGTAATCACCCGATGCCGTTTCTTTCGCGCTCGTTGCGCAGACCGCCAGCGTATCGGTGCGGGGGTACCCCCCTCCCCCCCTATCCGCAAAATCTTCGTTTTCAGTAGGATAGGCGGAATTACGCGCAAGTAATTGAAGGCAGGCGAGTTATAGCCAAAGTCCTGAGCCGTAAGGGGTTGCATGGCTAGTTGCGGACCGGATGCGGCTCACGGAGGGAACTCGCTGCCTTTTGCAAGTCAAATAGTCTGGCACCGGCGCGCCGGAGCGGGACGCGATGGGCGGCGAGGGCACTGAGAACTTCGCCGAGCGCCCATTGGATATCGGCGAGAGATTTCATGGGAGGGAGGCGGGGGCCAAGGACGTCGGCGCGGCGGATGACGCCGGCGGCGTATTGGGTGCGCTTGTGATCGCGTTGGTGGAAGTAACAGAGGTTCTGGGCGCGAAGTGCGGGAGAGCCGCAAAGGACGCCATCTTCTTTCAGATGGTCACAGGTATGGTAGGACATAAAACCTCCAAGTAATACAGGCCGTCCGCAATGAGTGGGCAGCGAAAGACAGCAAATTGAATGGGGCTCGACCCCATTTTCAATTAGGGTTACATCGGGAAGAGGGCGGTGCAAGTGAATTCGGTAGTTGGGAAGGTACTTTAGTGAGGCGCGCGAGCGCATGCGGTCGCTGGCGACCAGCCTGCGGACCGTTCCTGTTCTCGTGGAAGAAGGAAAAGTCGTGCAGGTCGGCTGGCAGGGACGCGGCTGCAGCGTCGAATGATCCCGTCTGTGACCAGTGCGTGCTCCATCCGCGTGCGAGGAGTCGTGCAGGGTGAAGGAAAGCGAGCGTCGGCAGCCGCCAACCGTTCGCATCTCGCCTGACTTGCGAATCTGCGACTTGCATCTGGAAGGACAGAATCGCAAACTGGGAGTATGAAACACGCAATATTGGGAGCAGGCGCTATTGGTGGGCTGATAGGGACAGCCTTGGGATATCTCGGCGATGACGTCACAATGATCGTGCGGCCGGAGAAATTGTCCGATCATCCCCGAACTATGTCGCTCGAACGTCCCTCGGGCACGCTAACCGCCTCGGTCGGAGCCGTCTCCAGATTGACCGATCTGGTCGACGTGCTATGGATTGCAACCAAAACATATCAAATGGACACTGCGCTTGAACTGGTTGAGACGACGCCGTCCCTTGTGGTCCCGTTGCTCAACGGGGTGGATCACATCGCCGTGCTCCGCTCGCGATTCGGTCACGGTCGCGTGGTTCCCGCGACCATTGCCGTGGAAGCCGAGCGCATCAGCTCCGGCCAATTTGTGCAGCGCTCGCCGGTGCGTCTCGCCATCTCCGCCAGCGGAGAGTCGATTCTGAAAGCGACGGCAGCAGGTCTGCAGGATCTAGGATTTCTCTGCCAGTTCGTCGCCAATGAACCAACCCTGTTGTGGAGCAAGCTGTGCTTTCTCGGACCCTTCGCGCTGGCGACTTCCGCCTCCGGGAAGAACCTGGGCGAGATCCTCGCTGACTCGGACTGGAAGGCTAAGCTCGATTCCGCGTTCGCCGAGGCGCGCGCTGTGGCGGAGGCGTCGGGCGCAGAAATCGACTTGGCGAAGGTACAGGCGATTCTCGCTACGGCACCCGCGACCATGCGCAGTTCAATGGCGAAAGACCTTGCGGCCGGGCGCCGGCTTGAGTTGGATGCCATTGCCGGACCCATTGTGCGGGGCGGTGTGCACTTCGGAATTCCTGTGCCCACCACGGCCAGCTTGGTCGCTGCCATTGAGTCACAGGTGAGGACGCACCACGCCTGACTTCCGCGAATACGATATGCTGGACCGCGCCTTTGCGGAGATCACGGTTTCAGCAACGCGTCAGCGCCTACCTTCGCGCATTGGGCGTCATGCTCGCTGGTATCCCCGGAGAGGCCAATGCCACCGATGATCGCGCCCTCCACGATGAGAGGGAAACCTCCCTCGACCGGCACCGCTCCTTCGAGTCCCAGGACGCGCAGACCAACTCCGCCTCCCGCTAATGCGTCCTGAAAGGCCTTAGTTGGGCGCTTGAACAGGGCAGCCGAGCGGGCCTTATTAATCGAGATCTTGGCGCTGCCGAGCTGAGTATTGTCCATCTTTTCGTAATAGACGAGGTTGCCGCTGGGATCGACCACCGCCACTGCCATGCTCCAATTGCCCTTGCGAGTTTCGGCGAGAGCCGCCGCCGCCTTCTTGGCGGTTTCGACCGTCACCGGCGGGCCGTATGGTGTGGCATAAGGGTTGGGCGCAGCCTGCTGAGCCAACGCGCTCGCCGCGTACCACACCAGGACAATCACGGATTTTACCAGGGGTTGGGCTGCCATCGTGCCTCCTGCAATGGACTTTGTAAGCCTCGACTTTCAGTAGTAGAGAAATGAGCGACACGGACGATAAAGACGACAGCGATTCATGTCAAGAAACTAGGCTCGTTCAGTAGATGGATGACGACGGCTGAAGTTCGACCCATATGTGAGCAATATCACATTCTCCCGTGACTACTGTCATAGGTTGGCTTAAACTGCAGCCGTACGCTGACTCCACGCAGTAGCGTCTCCAAGACGGCCGAGGATCAACCGTGAAACGATTCACCCTCACTACTCTCTCCGTGTTTGCGCTCCTCCTAACCTCTAGCGTTGCCCAAAACATCAACATCGGATTTACCGTTTCCAAGACCGGCGCCCTGAACGTCGATTCACTGGAGCAGTACCGCGGCTTCGAACTGTGGCGCGACCAGGTCAATGCCGCCGGGGGCATCAAGGCTAGCGGCAAAAACTACAAGGTGCAATTCGTAGGCAATTACGACGACGAATCGAACGTTAAGCGCGTGCAACAGCTGTATACCCGCATGATCCTGCAGGACAACGCGGACTTTTTGTTCAGCCCCTATTCTTCCAGTCTTACGGCGACGGCGGCGATTGTCACCGAGCAGTATGGGAAGATCATGCTGACCAGCGGCTCGGCCGAGGGCAAGACCTACACTCTGGGCAATCATTATTTGTTCCAGATGTTCGCGCCCGCGACGGAATACCTCAAAGGCGTGCTGGATATGCTCAAGGCCAAGGACCCGAAGGCGACCGTGGCTTTCGTTTATGAAGACGCCTCATTCTCGGTAGCGGTTGTGACCCCGGCAAAGGCTTATGCGCAGCAGTTGGGCTTCAATGTAGCGTTCAGTGAAGCGTACGCTCCGAACACCACCGATTTCAGCGCCATCATTGACAAGGTGATCGCTGCAAAGCCCAACGTGCTGATTGGTGGCGGACATTATCCTGACGGTTCAACCCTGGCTCGGCAGCTCTATAACCATAAGGTCAATTTGAAGATGATCACATTGCTGGTGGCTCCGGACAGTCCGCAATGGAGCGAACTGGGCGACGCCGCGGCGGGAGTCGTTGTACCTTCGCAATGGGAACCGCAGACCGCTTTCAAGGCCGAGTATGGTCCGAGTGGCGCCGATTTTGCCAAGGCCTATACGGCGAAATACAATGTTCCGCCGAGCTACGAATCTGCAGGTGGCTACGCCTGCGGCATGATTCTGCAGCGTGCCATCGAGCAAGCCGGCTCAACCGACACGGCAAAGGTTGCGGCGGCGCTCAATGCCACCGACATCACCACGTTTTATGGAAAAACGAAGTTTGCGACGGCCCCGAACGAGCATGGTTTACAGGTTGGCCACTCGATGGTCCTGGCGCAGTGGCAGAGAGACAAGTCAGGCACCCTGGTGAAACAGGTGGTCTGGCCCTTGGCCGGCAAGAGCGCCAATTTGGTGTATCCGATCCACTAGTAATGGGGAACACAATTCAGAGTAACTGCGCAGCCGCGCCTGATCAGGGTGAGTGGCAGCGCAAGGGTGAGATATGTCTGGAATCTTAGCTTCCATGATTGACGGCCTGCTCATTGGTTCGGTGTACGGACTGGCGGCCATGGGATTGAGCCTCATCTGGGGAGTGATGGATGTTATCAACCTCACCCACGGGGCAGTCATCGCGCTGGGCATGTTCGGCATGTACCTGTTGTTCACGGCCTTCCATCTGAACGCCTATCTCTTATTACTGCCGGTTATCGCCATAGGGTTGATCTTCGGAACTCTGGTGTACTGGACGTCGGTGCATTGGGTCATCGGCCGTCCACAGTTGTCGAGCCTGCTCTCCACCTTCGCAGTGAACATGATCATCATCGGCGCTGGCACCGCGATCTGGAGCACCAGCCCTTACAACGTCAATTTCAGCCTGCCCGGTTTTACCGTTGGACTCTATACCTTCACCGGGAACCACATGGCTGCAGCCTCGGCGGCGGTAATCATCGCGTTGGCGCTGGAGTTGTTCCTGTACCGTACCCGCCCCGGAAAGGCGATCCGGGCGGTAGCCGATAATCGCGAGGCCGCGGAGCTAATGGGCATATCCTCGACCACCGTTCTCGCACTCGCCTTCGCCATCGGCATTGCGCTGGCTGCGGCCTCGGGCGCTCTGGTGTCCACTCTCTTCCCATTCACCATCCTCTCCGGCGGGTCGTATCAGTTGAAGAGCTTCGTGGTCACCGTGCTGGCCGGACTGGGCAGGCCGCTCGGGGCGCTGTTTGCGGGACTACTTCTGGGTTTGTTGGAGGGAGCGGTTACGCCGTTCATCGCGGTCAGTTGGATTCCACTGATTGAATTTGGCCTGTTTGTCATTGTGCTGATCGCTTTTCCCAAAGGGATCTTCGCCAAGGCCGCCGCATGAGCCCTCAGCCCTCTACCGCCGCCGCCGCCGCTGCCGGCGATCGCGTTCCTCTTGGTTCACGGCGGCCATCTGTTACGCAGTTGAGCCGGCGCGGCGGGATCCTGCGGCACCCCGTGTTCTGGCTGACTTTGGTATTTTCGGGGCTCATGATCGCGGTTCCCCTGCACGGCAATAACGTTGCGCTGCGCGAAGACCTCATCCTGGTCGCGGTGGCCGTAATCCTGGCCAGCAACTTAAACCTGATGATCGGCTATACCGGCTACGTGAACTTTGGACACATCGTCTTCTACGGCCTTGGCGGCTACGTAGGGCTATATCTGGCGACGGTCCGACACTGGAACCTCATCCTGGCCGCGCTGACCGCTGGAGCGAGCGTGAGCCTCTTGGCATTGATATTCGGTGCGGGCATTCTGCGGCTGCGGGGAGCCTATTTTGCCCTCGCGACAATCGGCGTGCTGGTTGCCGTCAACTCATTCGTCTCGAATTTCGATCCCTGGGGACGTTCGACCGGAATGTATGTCTCCTTCGACTCCTATGCTCCGCTCGGGGGCCCCATGCGGGCTCTCTGGATCACCTACATCCTGATCATCGTCGTGATGGCGCTGTCGATGATTCTGAGCCTTGCGATTAAGAAATCAAAGTTCGGCCTCGGGCTGTTTGCCATCCGCGAAGACGAGGACGCCGCCGTGGTGCTTGGCATCAACGCCAGGGTGTTTAAAGCGATCATCTACAGCGTCTCGGCGTTCCTACCCGCAGTAGCCGGTACGCTGATGTTCTACAAAAACGGAATGATCGATCCTTCGATTGCCTTCGAGTACATGCTCTCACTGGAAGGGATTGTGATGCTGATGCTCGGAGGGCAGGGAACCGTCGTCGGAGCTGCGCTAGGCGGCGGACTCTACGAACGATTGCGCTCCTACCTGCTGACGTCCTCCAGGCTGTCGAACTTCCACCTGGTGATTGCCGGCGGTCTGCTGTTGCTGGTGGTGCTATTTGCGCCGGGTGGCCTCATTGGATGGCTCTATCGCCTGGTGCCGCGGGCGAAGAAGGTGATCGAATGAGCGCCTTGCTGGAAGTGATGGGAGTCAGCTTGCGGTTTGGCGGATTGCTGGCCGTTTCGGACGTGAGCTTCAGCATCGCGCACGGCGAGATTCTCGGGCTCATCGGTCCTAATGGCGCCGGAAAGACTACGCTGTTCAACATCGTCAATGGTGTTTACAAGGTCGATAAAGGGAAGATTCTCTTCGAGGGCAAAGACATCACCAATCGCCCGCCTAATGACGTCGTCCACCTGGGTCTATCGCGTACCCATCAGATTGTTAAGCCCCTCAACGGAATGACCGTGCTGGAGAACGTGACGGTAGGCGCCTGCTTTGGACGCGATTACCTAAGCCTCCAGCCTGCGCGTATCGCAGCCATGGAAGTGCTGGAACGAGTCGGACTGGCCGATCGTGCCGAGATTTCGGCGCGTTCGCTCACCATAGCCGGCAAGAAGCGATTAGAGGTGGCGCGCGCCCTGGCGGCGCGTCCCAAGCTACTGCTGCTCGACGAGGTGCTGGCGGGACTGAATCCCACCGAGATCGATCAGATGATCCAGATCATTCGCGGCATTCGCGAAAGCGGAATTTCGGTGTTCATGATTGAACATGTGATGCAGGCCATCATGAACCTCTCCGACCGAATCGTTGTGCTCAGCTTCGGTCAAAAGCTGGCCGAGGGACTCCCCGCGGAGGTTTCGCGCGACCCGCAAGTGATCGAGGCTTACCTCGGCGATCCCGATATCGCCGATAAACTTCTGGAGAATGCGTGATGGAAACGATTCTCGAAATCCAGGGCATCGAGTCCGGCTACGGCGAAGTCCAGGTGTTGTGGGGAATATCTCTGCAGGTAAAGCCAGGCAAGCTGACGACGATCATCGGAGCCAACGGAGCGGGAAAGACAACCACCTTGCGAAGCGTCATGGGCAGCATACGGACCTGGAAGGGCAAAGTAGTTCTGAATGGCGAAGACATCACCAAGCTGCCGTCGCATGCACGGGCCAATCGTGGCCTGGTGTTGGTGCCCGAAGGCCGGCAACTCTTTGCGGATATGTCGGTGGAAGAGAATTTGGAAATGGGAGCTTACTCGCGTCGCGCACGCAAGGGGCAAAAGCAGAACTTGGAACGCGTGTATGACGCCTTCCCACGGCTGAAGGAGCGGCGCAAGCAGCAATCGGCCACGCTTTCTGGCGGCGAACAGCAAATGCTGGCCATGGGTCGCGGCTTGATGCAGGAACCGCTGGTCCTGATGATCGACGAGCTTTCACTCGGGCTGTCGCCGCTACTGGCGCAACAGCTCTTCCTCTCGCTGAAAGCTCTGCGTAAGCAGGGACTCACCATCGTGTTGGTTGAGCAAAATGTCCATCTCGCGCTGGCCCTGAGCGACTATACGTACGTTCTGGCCGAAGGCCGGGTAGAAATTGAAGGCAAGTCGCGCGAGGTCGCCGGCATGGACGAAGTACGGAGAGCGTACCTGGGATTGTGATGTTCCCGCCAATTCGTGGGCGAAGAAGCGTTTCATAGTACATTCCCGCTCGCTCCTGCGTGGCCGTGCATCTTCGTTCCGTGCCTGCTGAAGCCAATCGGACCCTAGAACGCTTGTTGCAATAGAATCAACTGCGAATACGACCGCAAGGAGACTTTTTTATGCGTAAGTCACTGACGCTGACTCTGCTAATACTCATCTCTGCCGTCTGGTCATCGGCGGAACCGCCGAGTCCAGTGTCGGATAAAGATCAGAAGTTGTCGGCCCTGACCACTCTGCAGGGATGCCTGCTCACCGACAGCAGCCAGTACATCCTCACCGAAACGAACGGAGCAAGTCATTTACTTTCCGGCGCGGCTAACAAACTCGGCCATGTGGTCGGTCGCGAAGTCGAACTCACCGGTAAGCCCGGCGTGAGAACCTCCGAAACAACCAGCGTTGGCGGTGGCTCAAGCGTAGTGGAGTTGGTTGTCTTTGAAGTAAAGACTGTGAAGGAGCTAGCGGCTGCTTGCAAATCACCCGCTCATTGACAGGTTAAAGTTTTCGATTCAAGCTTCTTTCTGCCTCTTGAAAATGCTGCGAAGTTCATTGTGCCTCGTTATTTCTTCCCTTCCGGCGGGACGCAAAAAAAAGGCGGCCCGTTCGCGCGGCCGCCCCCCAATACGAGCCAGGCAGGTCTGTTTTCCTGCCTGAGTTGTCAGAAGGTGAATATCGGTCCGAACTCCGAACGCCAATCGGTCGACGTGCAGGTTGGCAAGCCAGCGACCTTCGTGGTGCAAATGCCGGCTTTATTCGGAAGAGCGAACCCTTGGTATTTGCCTTCTTCAAAGCCGAACTGGACCCAGGGATTCATCTTGTAGAACACGGTCACACCTTTTAGAGTGTCTTTGATCGGCCCGCCACCGGCCGTCGTGCTAATGCCTTTAGCCAACCTGAAGTCATTGGCATTAGCCGCGTCGATACCGTATTCGACATACGCCTGCCAGCCGGCATTTCTGCCCTTTGGATCGGCGTTGAACCAGCGTGACAGTGGCAGACCGACTTGGACGAATCCGCCGTAACCACGCACCGAGCGCTGAGGAGCCACTACCGCCTGACCGGCGGCATTGGTCCCAAAGACCACCGTTGAGGAGCGGTCTACTGAGAATCCATCTGCCGTGGCGACCAGGCCACCTGCCTGGTTGTAGTTCGACAAAGTCTCGCCAGCGAAGAAGAAACGCAGATCGGCCCCCTCGTAACCGCTCGCGACGACCGTAAACCAACGGGTGGGAAGGGAAACCGCCAACTGATTGCCGTACCCGTTGCTGGTGTTGTCAACGCCTCTTGGGAAGGCTTTCTGGTAAAACTTGGGGTCCGCTCCCACCGCCGCGTCCAGCGGTACGGCAGAAGCCAGAACGGTTGCCTGACGCCCAGTGTAGAACCCGCTCCAGAGAATCTGCGCGGGCACCACGCCGGGAGCCTTGTCGAGTTGGAATTGCAGTACCACGCGGGATTCGAGTTGGGGTTTCGCATAGTCGGCGCCTTGGCGCTCGCCATATCCCAACTGGTTGCCGAGCCCGTTGACGACGGTGTTGGTGCATGTCGTGGTTAAGGCTGCGGTTGTGGTACAGGATGAGGTAACGGCATCTGCCGGGAGGTTGCCCTCGGACGGCATCATAATCGCAAACTCAGGCGAAAGCCTCCAGTTTCGCGAGCCGCCCAGCTTTTGCACCAGGCCGAGACGGAATTGTGGAGAGCGCTCGTACAAGTTGCCCCAGTAGGCGCCATAGAACGTAGTCTCGAACAGGTTCATCAGCGCGCTCGAGCCGAAGATTGTCCAGTCTTGTCCACCTTCGAAGAAGATGTCCGTGTTCGGTCTCACGTTCCAATCGATTCGACCGTAGGCGAGACGTAACTGCAGGGCATTACTGCGAATGGACGAGACGTTGCGGTTGTCAGCACGACTGAAGTTGCCCTCAAAGTCGGCCTCGATTTGTCCGGTGATCGTAATGTTTTTCGAGGCATCCGGCCACTCGAACCTTGACCCAACTCGAGTCGCGCGTGCCTTGACGTGGAATTCAGGATTGTTGTTCGGGCCAGTATCAGCGTTGGTGAAAGCCGGCCTCGGGAAATCATCGCCCGTTGGATCGAGTGAGTCGTACGCCATGGTAGCCTTGACAAAACCGTACGGCGTCACCGTCACTCCACCTAACATGATTCCCGGCGTCAGGCCTTCCTTTTTCGGTGGATCCAGCGAGAGTACGCGGACTGGAGCGATGGCGGGAACGACAGTGGGTGCAGCCGGAACCTGGTAGGGTTTTTCGAGTTTTACCAACGACTTCTTGGCTGCGTCCAGCCCAGCAGTGTTGGCTTTTACTCCCGCTTCCAAGTCAACCACCGAGGTGTGCAGTCCGCTCATTGCGCTCGCATCCTGGGTATCGTACTCGTTGGCTTTGGTAGCGGCGGCTGCTGCTTGCTGTGCTGTTACCGCTGCCTGTTTGGCGTCTGCGGCATTCTGATCAGTCTCCTGCTTGACCTGTTGCAGGGCCTGATCGCGGTTCTGTATCTGTTGCTGGAGTTGCTGGATCTGCTGCTGTTGTGCAGCGATTGCATCCTTCAACTCCCTGATCTCACTAGAACTCGATGTTGAAGCCGCTTTCGACTTCGCGGCATGGGTTGTTTTTGCCGTTGTCGATTTATTCGCCGTTTGATCGTCGCCCTGCGCCGGCGTAGCGGCAACAGAGCTTGTCACAAACGCCGAAGCCAAAAGTAAAACAGTGGCTACCACGGATAGTACTGACGATCGGAAAGAGTGTCGCATCCTCGCCTCCAAAGTTTTGGGGCATTTGCTGTCGGACAGGAATGCCCTAAGTGCCACAGGACATCGAGTCGCGCCGTTCCCATCCGCGAATTTGCCTTGGTGGAGAAAACTATGTTAACGGCAGGATACTGGCTGTGGCATCGGTCACCGTTTCTTGTGACATTGCTCACACGGAGGACCAAAACCACGATGTCCCATGACGCGGAGAAAGCTTAACAATACTTTTACAATCTGGCACGTTATTTTTAGGGGCTTTCCAAGTCGACAATTCGGGGCACGTAGAAACTGCCCGGCACAAATGGGCCATAGGCTTAAGGGAGGACCCGGTAGCATTTACGACAAAGCGGCCGTCACTATGACAGCCGCCTCCGCCGCGACCATTGCGCTTTCTGTGTCTCCCGCGCTGTTTTGCTTCGACCTGCGTTGCTCCAGCCCATTGCTGGTGCAAGATCGGTAGTGCTGCCAGACAGGCAACCAATACCAGTGCTTTACCGTCCCGCCACGAAGGTTTAGCAACAAGTCATATTCACTTCCGGGCCTTCGACGACTGGCCCAAACGCCTCCTCCGGAACCTTTTCGCCATGCAGCGTCTTCCAGCAACGCCTGGCGGCCTCGATCAGGACGATTACCACGCCGAGGACGAAGATCACCATCAGCGTGGAGTCCAGATAGCCAGTAAACTCCTTGCCCGGAGTGTGCGCCAGCGGCCAGTAAATAGTTTTGATGGAGAGCACGCCCGCAGTTAGCGTCGTGACCCCAACAAAGCACATGGGAACCGCCGTTATCCAGGCATACTTCACTTTGCCCATGTTCACCAGGAACGTGGTCACAACTGCGAGCGCGATGGTGGCCAGCAGTTGATTGCCCGTGCCAAATAGCGGCCACAGCGTGGAGATGTTGCCGGTATAGATCAGGTAGCCCCAAGCCATCACGACGATGGCGGAAGTGATGAGGTTTCCCGGCAACCAGGCCGTGTTGGTAAACGGCTTGTGCAACTTGCCCAGCAGTTCGTGCATGACGTAGCGGGCCACGCGCGTTCCGGTATCGACGGTGGTCAGAATAAACAGCGCCTCGAACATGATGGCGTAGTGATACCAGTAGCCCGTCAGTGTCTTCATTCCCGGCAGGCCTTTGAATATCTGCGCCATGCCGACGGCCAGGGAGACCGCTCCACCAGTTCGCCCCACGAGCTTTTCACCCACTTCGGCGGAGAACATGTCGAGATTCACGGTATGCATTCCGAGCTTGGCGAAAACCGCGGGAGCGGTGTTGATGGCGAAGTAGTCTCCCGGATACATGGAGGTCGCGGCTATCAGCGCCAACACGGCGACCATGCCTTCGCACATCATGGCCCCATAGCCAATGAATCGAGCATCGGTTTCCTTCCACAACATCTTAGGCGTCGTGCCAGACGATACCAGGGAGTGGAAGCCGGAAATCGCGCCACAGGCGATGGTGACGAAGAGGAAGGGGAACAGCTTGCCCTTGATGATCGGGCCGCCGCCATGGATGAATTGGGTCACAGCCGGAAACTGAATGTTGGGGTGAACAATAAAGACTCCCAGGATGAGGAGCACGATCGTTCCCAACTTCATGTACGTGGAGAGATAATCGCGCGGTTCCAGCAGGAACCATACCGGCAGCACCGAGGCAATAAACCCGTAAGACATCATCAAAAAGGTAATCTGGTGCGCGTTGAAGGTGAGTACAGTCGCGTAGGAAGAGGCCGCAAACCAGTGGCCGCCGATGACGGCGCCGATCAGCAACACCACCCCGGCTGCGCTCGGTCCCGCGATCTTGATCTGGCCAGGAGTGCTCTTGAACATGTACAAGCCCATGCCTATCGCGATTGGAATCGTCCAGCCGATGGTGAATACGCCCCATGGACTGTCGGCTAGAGCGTTGACCACCACGACTCCAAGTCCGGCCAGTGTAACCAGCAGGATAAAGAGAAGCGCGATCATGGTGACCAAACCAGCACCCTGTCCGATCTCGGTGCGCGCGACGTCGGCCAGCGACTTGCCCTTGTGGCGCACAGACGCCACCAGCACGGTGAAGTCGTGCACGCAACCGGCCAGCACCGCACCGATCAATATCCACAAGAACCCGGGTGCGAACCCGAATTGCGCTGCCAGGGTGGGGCCAACCAGCGGGCCGGCGCCGGCAATCGCGGCGAAGTGATGTCCGAAGAGCACCCACTTCGGTGACGGCACATAGTTGTGCCCGTCTTCATACTTGTGCGCGGGTGTGACACGTCGATCGTCGAGCACCAGCACCTTGGCTGCAATGAAAGCGCTGTAGTACCGGTAAGCCAGCGCGAACACGCATAAGGTACCCAGTAGGATTGGAAAAGTATTCATCAGCCGTCTCCTCGATGCTTGTGTGAACGCCAGCGATGAGAACGGAGTGCGTTCACGCGAAAGTCACGAACGATAGCGCAGACTTTTTATGATGCTTTCTTCCTGTGCCGTGCGGCCAACCTGATGCCCTTGTATAGAGGCACGGCAATGTTGGGGTTGCCAACATTCGGATTGAATATATACTCCTGCAGCCTTTCCAGTGCACCATATTATTTCCAGGGTCGCGTTTGGCGCCTGCAACCAGTGCCCAGGTGCCTGGGTCTGCGCCGGTCAAGACTGCCTCTTCACTCGTAGACCTGTAGCTCTTTCCCTCTCGTCTCCGGAAGCAGCAGCACGGCAAGGATCATTACGAGGTAGGCGGCCACGGCAAATATTGAGATGGCGTGTCCCAGGGTGATGCGCGCGCTCAGGTAGCCAACCAGCGTGGGAAACAGCGCACCGATGCCGCGTCCAAAGTTGTAGGAGAATCCCTGGCCAGAGCCGCGCAACCGGCTGGGAAACAGTTCCGTGAAGAACGAGCCCACGGGACTGAACGATCCGGACGCGAAGAAGCCGAGCGGGAATCCCAGCACCAGCATCAGTTGGTTGCTGATGGGCAGATAGGTGTAGGCCGTCACGGTCAGGAACGAGCAAACTGCAAACAGGATCAGTGTCCGCTTGCGACCAAGGCGGTCAGCCAACCATGCGCTGACCATGTAGCCCACGAACGAGCCCACGATCACCACGAAGAGATAACCGCCGGTGTTGAGCACCGACAGGCCTCGCGCTGTCTTCAGAAACGTCGGCAGCCACGTCGTGATGGCGTAGTAACCGCCTTGAACGCCGGTTGCCAGCAACGCTGTGAGCAACGTGGTTTTCAGCAGAGCCGGACTGAAGATCTCCAGAAAACGGCTGCCCCGCCCCAGCGACACCTCTCTCTCGCGCGTTTGGTGGAACACTTCGGGCTCGGGAACTTCGCGTCGAATGTAGAAGACCAGCAGCGCTGGAAGAATACCGATCCAGAACATCGCGCGCCACGCAGTTGCGGCTGGAAGTATGGAGAAGAGTACGGTGTAGCTGATCGCCGTTACGCCCCATCCGATCGCCCATCCCCCTTGCACGGTGCCGACGGCCTTGCCTCGGTACTTGGCGCGGATGGCTTCGCCCATCAAGACCGAACCGACGGCCCATTCTCCGCCAAATCCGAGGCCTTGCAGCCCGCGTGTCATCAGCAATTGCCAGAACGAGTTGGTGAATCCGCTTAAGAAAGTGAAGAACGCAAACCACAGGATCGTGATCTGCAGCACGCGGACCCGGCCGAAGCGGTCTGCGAGCAATCCGGCCAGCCAACCTCCAACGGCTGAGATCAACAATGCAACCGTGCCCAGCATGCCAGCTTGTCCTTTGCTGATGTGCCACGCTGCGATCAGTGTTGGGATGACGAAGCTATAGACCATCACGTCCATGCCGTCCAGTGCCCAACCAAAGAAGGTCGCAACCAACGTGCTGCGCTCTGGCGCCGTCAGATCGAAGATCCAGGCCGTTTGGTTGGTACGGGCGGTGAACGCAGGGGGGGACATATTCATACAAGCTCTTTGACTGGATGCATGGTTTTGGACGTCAACCTTGTTGAATCGCGTTCATATTAGACCCCAATCGACCAAATGTAATCTACGAATTGCGTGTACAAGTGCGATTTGTGCCTGCGCTTCGAGATGTCCGTGCCGACGCCTTCGTCGCAGACGTGGCGATGCTCTCCCGCCAGCGGCGCTTCTCTGCGGGCGTCGAATCCAACAGCAGTGCGGCCAGACCCGATCCGACCATGGCGACGGGCACAAATTTCAGCGGGACAAGTCGCGCATCACGTGACGTGGGTGGCATGCTTTCCGTCGCGGTTTGGCCACGAACTTGAATCGACTCGGAGTGGGGGGTAAAACGATTCAGGCAATCCTGCGCCACGCCAGCCCGTCCACCACAACGAATGTTTACGTGGAGAACGTGGACGCAGATTCCGTGAAGGCAATGAAGGTACTTGAAAAATCTGTGCGCCGTATTGTGCGCCTTAACGTGCGCCGACGGCCACAAAGGAAGGGATGGGTGGGAGGTTAAATGCTTGAGTTTACTGGTCTTAATTTTGGTGGCGGCGGTAGGACTCGAACCTACGACCTACGGATTATGAGTCGCCCAGCCAATGCTGAAAGCAAAGCAGATCAACAACTTAACTCGGAAGAATCCGGCAAACCCCGGCAGAATCCGCAACCCAGGCGCAACCGCAACAGTGGAGAGCCCAATGGTGAGTGACGGCGTAAATGCCGGAGGGAAGCCGCGTGTGCCCAGCGGGTGGGGAGGCCGACTCCAAACGAGATAAGCATTCAAGTCAAGAGTTTCGCGTGCGTTGCTCAGATGCTGTTGCGCCGCGCACGCCGTCCCTGGTTAGAGGCTGCACGGCCAGTACAGGCAGCCAGTGAGTACTAGCGCAGGTGGGTTACAGACCAACGCGGAATCCGCGAAGCTGGAAGACGCCGACCTGGACAGCAACGCTGGCACGGAGGGTAAGAAAGCCTGACTGACGGGCGCGAAAGCGCACGAGAGCCTTCGAGGTGGGGGACTTAAAGCCGAGCGACTCGGCAGCGACCAAGCGCGTGTGAGCAGCGCGTCATACGTCACCTCGACAACCGTGCCCGTCAAAACTGCGACGCCGACATACGTCTCAGGCATTGACGCGAGGAGCGAAGGTTAGCTCCCCGTCTGCCTGCTCCACCTCAACCGTCTAGGCATTGGTTGAAGAAGCTGAAAGCAAAGGAGATCGACAACTCAGTCTCTGCAGAATTGGCAAGCGGACATCGAGCAAAAAGATAGGAGAAGAACCGAATGGTCGTTAGCAAGAGAGTAGAAGGTCAGGTCGAATACAACGACGGTGAGTTCGCCGAAATCCAGACCATCGGAATCGAAGGAATCGAGAAGAATCTTCTCCTCGAGACCATCCAAATACACCGCGGTGACACTCAAAATACGCCCGCAGAGTTCCAGCGCAAGTTCCCTGTCGGCATGAGGGTGGGCGTCTTGACCTCCACTGAAGTCACCAAGAAGAGAGTGCGAAGAACGTCACTCCCCGCCAGCGGCGTTGGGGTGTATAGCTGAAGAGGTCGAGCAGCGAGGAAAGCGTTTCAATTTGCCTAATGATTTCGATAAAAATTAGGAGCCTGTATGGGCGGTTATAACAGCGGACGACGATGGGACAGCAAGGCAACGACATCTGATTATCGCCAGTTGGACATACGTCGGTGGCAGAGGAGCGGGCTCCTGGTTGCGGGTCGATCCTTCGCTTGGCAGGCATGGGAGGTTGACGTGGTCACGTCCATAAAACGTGACGAACCCGACCTGATGCGTTTGTATTACACGGGTGGACGGGATCGGCGGAGCGAACCATGTCGAGTTTTGATCGAATGGACGCCGTGCAACTATGGCGGGACGAGAGCATGGTTCATTTGCCCAATGAACTGCGGGCGGCGAGTGGCGATTCTCTATGGAGATGGCAGCCTTGCCTGTCGGCAATGCAACCAGCTTGCGTATCAAAGCCAGCACGCATCACCCCGATACCGAGCCTTGCACCGGGCTCGGGCAATTCGCAGGAAGTTGGGCGGTTCGATCAGCTTGGCAGAGCCTTTTCCTCCGAAGCCTAAGGGGATGCACCGGCTCACGTATGCCCGGATTCGCGGGGAACAGTGCGACGCGGCCGCGCGTTTCTGGCCCAAGATCGGGCTGCGACCTACCATGCGAGATGTCGTGAACCGGCTTCTCGAATTGGCTGACCTGTCGCCGGAGCAAACAGAAGGCAACCTCACGGCCCAAGTTAACGCGCTGAGAGCAATTGCCGAAATCGAAGGGTTCTTGTAGGCAGCGGAAAACCCTCTGACTTGCGTGAACTCTGTCACGGTTGGTCGCTGATTGAGAGCCAAAACAGAAGCAACACGCAATCAGGGTCGCTCCCGCTTCGCAAACAATCAAAGAGTTACTCCGAAATCGGAGTTGGCGAAGGCAAGTCGCATGAAGGAACAGCTGCGGTTTCAACGGCGAAGACTGCGCAAGTCCAAACATTAGCGATCGACTTTTCAGATGGGAGCCGGGCACGCCGCCATGCGCCGCAAATGGCCTTGCTGAGGGTGATCGAGCGGAACCGAACTCCACCCTTCACTCAAGCCGGAATTTCCTTTTTGGCCTCAAGAACGGCACCATAGTACACCCGTCTCGCACGTTCGCGACACCGTGAAACGATTTTTCATCGGGAGCGCTCCCGACGGTCTGCCATCCGCACCAGTTCAGCCCAAAATTGTCCCATTTGTGCATACTTTTGCAACACCTCTCCTTACCCCAACCAGCTTATAGACGGATTCCGCTGCCGACTAGACCACGATCCACCTATCCCGTCGGTATCGGTAGCAGCGCGATCCGGCCCAGCATTGCCCCGAACCGCCGCCGCGTCAGATGTCCTTCCGCCAGCAGTAGCCAGTAGTAGCGGGCATGTTTCACCAGCCGTCCGCCCGTCTTCACCAGCCGTTGCTGCAAGCTCGTCAGCGACCAGTTCTCGATTCGCTTGGGCAACGTCAGCCGCCGCCACAAATTCCCCAGGTTGTAGGCCAACAGGCTCAGCGCCAGCCGCACTTGGTTTGAGCGGAAGCGGTGACAAGAGAGGCGGGTCATCTTCACCGCCTGCTTGCCCTCCTTGATCCATTGCTCTGCCGTCCCTCGCTTGTTATAGAACCGCACTACCGCTCGGCTCGGAGCTTCCAGGTTGGTCACGATGAATCCGACTCGGGGGAACAATTCCCCAGCGTGAAACTCCACTTTCGCCACGACCCGTCGTGCGGTCTTCCAGCTTGCTGCTTGGTAGAGGAAGCCCTTGTACCAGACCACCGGCTTGTGGCTGGGTCTTCCCACTGGCCGCGTCAGCAACTCCGCGATGTCGCGCTCCAGGCTGTCATTCGCGGGAATCCGAATCGCATACTTCACGCCGCGTTCCTCCAGCGCCTCGTAAATCTCCGGCTTGGCAAAGGCCGCATCCGCCCGAAACATTACTTCCTTACCCAGTTCTTGTTGGCGTTCGATCTCCGGCAGTAACAGT
>DATBZX010000031.1:0-6622 GCA_036512955.1 Terriglobales bacterium | reverse complement strand
TCGATGAGGTACTTGCGGGCAGCGTTGCCGACGATGATCTGATCGCGCTCGTCCAGCGCCACCACCGATGGAACGAGGTTCAAGCCGTCCTCACCGGGAATGACGACCGGGCGATCGTTTTCCATGTACGCCACCAGAGAGTTGGTGGTGCCCAGATCGATGCCGACTATGCGTTCATTTGCCATCTAGCTCTCAAGTACGTCGTCCACTTCACACAGCAGGTTTCGCAGGTAGGTGCGGCGGTTGAGGACATCCAGCATTCTGTCGCGCACGGCCGCACGTTCACTCTCGTCAATGGTTTCGCCAGAGGAGGTACGATCGACTAGCGAGTCCCACTCGCTCCATGTAGCGTTCAATTCCTTCAGCATGTCGCTCTGTTTAGAGGCGAGGTGCAGTTTGGCGTCTTGTAGTTCTCGCTCGTGCCCGGGGTCGTCTTCACCCAGCTTTTTGCTTGCACGCAACTCATCGAGTTGCATGTTCAACTCGAAAACTTCTTCCAGCAGGTCCGGCGGCACAACCTGTTTCTTGGCCGTTCCAGTCTTGCGCGCCTCTTCTGTCGCTGCCTTCGACTGTTCTTCCAGTTGCACGCCCTGCAGGCGCAACAGATACTCGGTTCGCGAAATCGGGTCCTTAAGGGTCCGATACGCGTCATTGAGTTGCGAAGTCTTTTCCAGGCTCCATTCCTGCTCAGGATCGCTGCCTTTGGCGTTGATGTCGGGATGGATCTTGCGACTCAGTGCATAGAAATCGCGCTCGAGCTGCGCAGTATCGAGATTCAGTTTGTAGGGAAGCCCGAAAAACGCGAAGTAATCCACCGGAGCAGGGGGCTGCACCTTGCCGCACTCCTGACAGTAGTGGGCGGCACGCATGGCCCCGCAAGACCAGCACTCCGTCGTGACCGGCTTAGCCTGGGTTACGACCAGCCCGCCGGTGGATTTACCTTTTGTATTTTCAGTCAGAGCCATTTCCTTCTTTCATTTCTCGCCGGACAAGCCACTGCTCCCGGAGTTCCGCAGCAATCGGAGCTCCTCAACTACGCTGTGCCTGGAGTGGATTTCGATTGCACCGAAGCTACGAGAATGAACTTCCGCAACCGCACGACTTTTTCGCATTCGGATTCCGGAATTCGAAGCCCTGGTGCATCAGGCTTTCTTCGTAATCGAGAATCATTCCGTGCAGATAGATGAACGACTTGGGGTCGACGAATACCCGAACGTCCTCAAACATGAACACGCGATCGCGCTCGCGCGGCTGGCTGTCGAAACGGATGTTGTAACTCAGGCCGGAGCACCCGCCGCCCTGCACGCCCAGCCGCAAGCCACCTTCCGTCGGAGAAATGTTTTCCTTCGCCATGGCTGCGCGGATACGCGCCAATGCCTTCTCCGTCACCTGGATGCCCTTGGCTGGAGGTGCTGCCGTTTGAACCGGATTTTCAATATTGACCGTAGTCATCGTCATGATCTGGCGTGCCGCGCCCTGTGGCACAGCACACCAATCCTCGCCTTCAGTTTACGCCTGCTGCGCAACCGCAGCGCTCGGCTGTTCCTGGCTTGCGTGCTTCTTCTTCCAGTCGCCAATGGCGGCGCGAATCGCGTCTTCCGCCAGCACCGAGCAGTGGATCTTCACCGGAGGCAATGAAAGTTCTTTCACGATCTCCGTGTTCTTGATCTGCAGAGCTTCGTCCACGGTCTTGCCCTTGACCCACTCAGTAGCGAGAGAGGAGGAAGCGATTGCTGAGCCGCAGCCAAAAGTCTTGAACTTCGCATCTTCGATGATGTTGGTTACGGGATTGACCTTGATCTGCAGCTTCATGACGTCGCCACACTCGGGCGCGCCAACCAGTCCGGTACCAACTTCGGGGCTGCTCTTGTCGAACGAACCCACGTTGCGGGGATTGGTGTAATGATCGAGAACTTTGTCGCTGTATGCCATTGTGTCTCCTAAACTCTTGTTGTTCTCGGGGCTGAAGCCCCTCGTACATCTGTCGTCCCTACGGGACTCGAATTTCTTTCTCGTCTTACCCAGCGCTGAAGCGGTGGGCTAAGATCTTTCGCCCCTGCGGGCTAGTGCGATCCGCTTCGAACGTTCTGTGCAGCCAGAACCAACTTCGTAACTCGATCCGACTTTGCGAACCGGGCAAACTTCGCGGGTGTTAGTGGGCCGGTTCGGCCGCCCACTGGACTTTCGACAAATCAATGCCTTCTTTTGCCATTTCGTACAGCGGCGAAAGTTCGCGCAAACGGTTGACGGTTTCGACCACTCGCTGCGCTACGTAATCCACCTCTGCCTCGGTGTTAAAGCGGCCCAGACCGAAACGGATCGAGCTATGAGCCAGATCGTCCCCTGCGCCCAGGGCCTTCAATACATAAGATGGCTCCAGCGTCGCCGAGGTGCAGGCCGAGCCGCTCGACACCGCGATGTCATTGATTCCCATCAGCAGCGACTCGCCTTCCACATACGCAAAGCTGATGTTCAAGTTGTTGGGCAGGCGATGTTCCACCGAACCGTTGATGTAAACCTCGTCAAGCTGGCTCATGATCGCGTCTTTCAGGCGATCGCGGAGCCCTGCCATCTTCGTCGCCTCTTCGGCCATGCCCAGGTTCGCGATCTCGCACGCCTTGCCAAGACCCACGATGCCCGGGACATTCAGCGTTCCGGAACGCATACCGCGCTCGTGGCCGCCACCATCAATCTGTGCGACCAGTTGTACGCGCGGATTCTTGCGGCGAACGTAGAGCGCGCCGACCCCCTTGGGACCGTAGAGCTTATGGGCAGTGATCGACGCGATGTCAACATTGTCCTGAATCACGTTGAACGGGACCTTGCCAATCGCCTGGACCGCATCGGTGTGGAACAATACGCCGCGCTCGTGACAGAGCGCGCCGATCTCGCGGATGGGCTGCAGCGCGCCAATCTCGTTGTTGGCGGTCATGATGCTGACCAGAATGGTCTTGTCATCCATGGCCCGCTTGAGATCGTCGAGATCGATGCGACCGTCCTTTTGAACTGGCAGATAAGTCACGCGGAAACCGTGTTTTTCCAGGCGCTTGCAGGTGTCGAGCACAGCTTTGTGCTCGATTGCCTGGGTGATGATGTGGTTGCCCTTCTCGCGATACATTTCGGCGACGCCCTTGATCGCAAGATTGTTGCTCTCGGTGGCGCCCGAGGTGAAGATAATTTCCTTGGCGGTGGCACCGATCAACTTTGCGACGCGCTCGCGCGACTGCTCGACGGCCTGCTCAGCCACCCATCCAAACTCGTGATTGCGGCTGGCGGCGTTGCCGAAGTGCTCGGTGAAGTAGGGCAGCATCTCCTCCACAACTCGCGGATCGACGCGGGTGGTGGCATGGTTGTCCATGTAGATGGGTAGCTTCACATCCTTGTTGCCGTGTGCCTCAATGACATTGGTGCTCATAATTGCTGTCGTCTCCTAAACTTTCTCGGCTTCATTCGACGGCCATCCCAGCGTGACCAACTCCGGCGTGGACTCATGCTCGGGCTCCGTCATGTCCCAAATCGTTAGCTTGTTCAGAACTTCTTCAATCGTGCGACTGACTTTTCTCAGCGGCTCGCGCACCGTGCAGCGGTCGCTTTGTTCGCAATCGGTGGTCGCAGCGCTGCAGGACGTCATGAACAGAGGCCCTTCGATCGTCCGGATGACCTCGTACGCCGTGATCTTCCGCGGATCGCGCGACAGGGTGTAACCGCCGTTCGTGCCATATAGAGAGGTCAGTAAGCCGCCCTTCGTCAGGCGTTGCAGGATTTTGGCCAGCGCTTCTTGCGGGATACTGTACATCTCCGCCAAGTCCTTGGCACTGCATGGCCCCAAATCGGCGTGCTCGGCCAGATGTCGCATGGCGATCAACCCGTAGTCCGCTTTTTTGGTCAACTTCAACAAACCGGATCCCGCTCCCAGCTACTTAGACGAATTGGCGACTCTTTCAGTCGCAATTTGATTTTAGGCCAGAGGAGGGGTCGGTTGCAAGCCTTTGCAGGCAAAGTGCGCGATTTGCATTGAATGGTAAGTATCACAGACTAAACGGTTTGGATATCCGCGATTGATTGGGTCGGATATTCTGTCCGAAACCGCTGGCGATATCCGACCGAAGCATCTACTATATTCGCTTTTGCGGAGGATTCTGACCTGGTTTGTCCTTACTGGCAGGCCTGAATTAGGGTCGCAGGGGACTCGGGCTGGGAAGAAGGCCGGAAGTCGGATGGGGACGTTCCAGTCGAAATGATAAGGCGACTGGAGCGAGCAACTCTTAAGCCTCACGCTTTTTCGACCGCGTGTCCCAAAACTCATCAGGCAATTCGATTCTGAGTGGGGTGACGGTGGAAAGATTTTTACATTCATTCTGCGGGAAATGCTTGACATCGTTTTGGGCGGGTCTAAAATACCGGACAATTCACAAAAGTCCGGCTCAGTCGGGCAGCACCTTATGAATTTCATCCAGCCGTCGATTGCAACGCACGTCCACCCCCAGAGCGAGGCCATGGATCAGAAGTGTCTTCATCCTCGTGTCCAGGTCGTTTCTCGTGACGAAGATGCGGAATTCGTGGAATGCCTCGAGTGCCGCGAGATCTTCGAATCAAGTGAATTCCGCGACATGGACATCGAAGCGAAAATCCCCACCGAAGAAGAATAATTAACGACGGTCGAACCAGCGGAAGTTTGGGCGAGAGCGCGGAAGTGTGTTTACTGGCCGGTGGCGACGACCGACCCTAAGCGGAGGCCGGGTTCGGACGATACTTCAGCGGTGGCGAATTCCTTGGCAAGAAATCGCGGATAGGCAGCGGCTGCGATCATCGCAGCGTTATCGGTGGAGAGCTTGCGCGATGGAAATAAAACCACGATGCCTTCTTCAGCGGCGCGCACTTCGAAAGCAGTTCGCAACTCGCTGTTAGCCGCGACACCGCCTGTCACCAACAAGGTAGCCACGCCGAAGTCGACCGCCGCACCCAGCGCTTTGCTGACGAGATCGTCCACGATAGCACGCTGAAATGACGCTACCAGGTCCAGAGTTCGCCGATCACAGGCTGCCAGGTAATCCTGCGGGGTGGGCTTGGCAATCCCCGAGACGAGTTCGCGCCGATGTTTGATGTTTGCGGCCATGTTGTGAACTTCCACGTAGCGGAGCACGGCTGTCTTGATGCCGCTGTAGGAGAAGTCGGTCCGCCGTTCGTCGGCAGTGTGGCGGTTTTTCGGATTACGGTCGCGATGCTTGATCTGCGCGAAGGGGAATTTCACCGCTTGGGGATCGCCGTGTTGCGCCAGGAAGTCGATCGCCGGGCCACCCGGATAGCCGAGTTCCAGCAACTTGGCGACTTTGTCGAACGCTTCGCCTGCGGCATCGTCACGAGTGTGGCCGATGTTGCGGTACGTCCAGTTCGTTTCGTTTCGCTCAGCCAGGTACAAGTGCGTGTGACCGCCGCTGACTACCAGGGCGAGCACCGGAAATTCCAAATCGTGTTGGCCCCGTTGACGTTCTTCCAGCAGCACGGCATGGATGTGCCCTTCGAGATGGTTCACCGCAATCAGTGGCTTGTCAGCGGCGAATGAGAGAGCCTTGGCGTAGCAGAGTCCGACCAGCAGCGCACCGGCGAGGCCGGGTCCTTGGGTGACAGCGACGGCGTCAATCGTGTCGTAGGTCTTGCCGGCATCGGCGAGCGCCTTGCGGACCACGGGAACGATGGCGCGAAGATGCTCGCGCGAGGCCAGTTCCGGGACGACTCCGCCATAGGGCTGATGGGTGGCAATCTGGGAATACACGACATTCGAAATCAGTGCTTCACCCGAGCGCACTACGGCGGCGGCGGTTTCGTCGCAGGAACTCTCGATGCCGAGGATGTAGGTATCGGGCACGTATTCATTGTACGTGGGTGACTGGTGGCTGGTGGCCCGCGATGCCTGTCCCGCTTCCAGATTATTTGTACCCGCCAGTTGCCAGTTACCAGTGACCTTCTACCTAGACTGCCATTGGTCGTTCTCCGAACGAATACAATCTCTTCAAACATGAAACTGCACGCCATTCATATCGTTCGCGAGCTTCGACGGCACGGCTTTGAGGCCTACTTTGCCGGAGGCTGCGTGCGTGACATGCTGCTGGGTCTGGAACCGACGGACTACGACATCACCACCAGCGCGACTCCCAACGAGGTGATTCGCATCTTTCCCGAGACCTACGCGGTAGGCGCGCAGTTCGGCGTGGTGTTGGTGCCGATTCCTAAAGACAGCGAGCGCGAAATCGTTCCGTCGGAGCATCCTCACGCCATTGAAGTGGCGACATTTCGGAGCGATGGCATCTACTCCGACGGACGCCATCCCGATAAGGTGCAGTACTCCAAATCGCCAGAAGAAGATGTGCAGCGGCGCGACTTCACCATCAACGGACTTTTGATGGATCCGCTGGACGGCGACCGGGTGCTCGACTTCGTGGGTGGCCGCGCGGATCTGGCTGCCGGTGTCATCCGCGCGATTGGCGATCCGGAGCAGCGCCTGCAGGAGGACAAGCTGCGAATGTTGCGGGCCGTGCGCTTTGCGGCGCGTTTTGGATATGCCATCGATCCCCCAACGTTCGCGGCTATCAAACAACTTGCTCCCCAGATTCATCAGGTGAGC
>DATBZX010000030.1:0-36483 GCA_036512955.1 Terriglobales bacterium | reverse complement strand
CAAGGGCGGCTTCTACAAGAAGCAGAAGGGCCCCGAGGGCGAGCAGCGCTTTGCCTTCGATTGGAAGACCGTCGAATATCGCCCGCTGCAGAAAGCCAAGTTCCCTGCCCTCGAAATGGCCAAGAACGTGGACGAGTTGCCTGAGCGCCTGAAGATGCTGCTCGCGCCCTCGAAAGATAAGGTCAACCTCTTCCTGTGGAGCGTGCTCTCCGATCTGTGGACCTACTCGGCCAACCGAGTCCCTGAGATTTCCGACTCGATCGTCGAAATCGACAAGGCCATGAAGACCGGTTTCAACTGGGAGATGGGTCCGTTCGAACTATGGGATGCCGCCGGCGTCGCCAAGACCGTCGAGCGCATGAAGAAGGAAGGCAAGCCGGTCGCTGCCAACGTCGAGAAGTTGCTGGCCTCGGGCAAGACGAGTTGGTACGCCGATGATCCCAAGGTCGCTAGCGGACGCAAGTACTTCGACGTAGCGAGCGGCGACTACCAAGCCGAAGTAGTTCCCGCCGGAGTCTGGTCGGTCACCGTCGCCAAGAAGGCCAATGGCGTAGTCAAGAAAAATGCCGGGGCCTCGCTGATCGATATCGGCGACGGCGTGGGCTGCATTGAGTTCCACTCCAAGATGAATGCGCTGGGCGGCGACATCGTGTCGCTGATCACCCAGACCATGAAGGGTGGCGCTGGCGCCGAAAATTTCGACGCCTTTGTCATCACCAACGATGCCGGAAACTTCTCCGTCGGCGCCAACATCATGATGTTGCTGATGGCGGCGCAGGAGCAGGAGTGGGACGAAGTTGACATGGCGATCCGTCAGTTCCAGAACATGACGCAAGCCGTCAAGTTCTCTCCCAAGCCGGTCGTAGTCGCTCCCTTCGGCATGACGCTCGGCGGCGGTACCGAGATCACCCTGCATGGCGCGGCCCGCCAGGCACACGCTGAACTCTATGCCGGTCTGGTCGAGGTTGGCGTCGGACTGCTGCCCGGTGGCGGCGGATGCAAAGAGATGACCATCCGTGCCGTCCACAAGGCCACGCATATCCGTCCGCAAGGCCGAGGTGAGAGCGTCGAACTGATGGAAGCCATGAAGCAGGCATTCGAGACGGTCGCACTGGCCAAGGTTTCGACCTCCGCCATGGAAGCCCGCAGTCTCGGGTTCCTGTCCACCGGTGACAACATCACCATGAACCGCGAGCGGGTTGTGTGCGACGCCAAGGAGCGCGCGCTCGAACTGGTGCATGAAGGCTACCGCCCGCTGAGCATGCGGTCCGACATCCCGGCGCCGGGAGAAAGCATCCTGGCAACCCTGAAGATGGGAATCCACATCATGCGCTGCGGTGAGTTCATCTCGGACCACGAAGTGAAGATCGCCACCAAGGTTGCGCACGTGCTCTGCGGCGGAGAGGTCAACCCCGGCACTCTGGTCAGCGAGCAGTATCTGCTCGACCTGGAGCGCGAGGCGTTTATCTCGCTCGCGGGCGAGAAGAAAACCCAGGAGCGCATTCAGTTCACGCTGAAGACGGGAAAGACGCTGCGGAACTGACGACGCCGCGCAGCAGCGGCAGTTTTTTTCATCGTAGGGCCGATCATGATGAACACTAGTTCGATGGACCGATGGAGTCGGATTCACGATGGTGCAGCTAGGCGCGAAAAATGGACGGGAGTCCCGTAGGGACGGCAGATGTTGTGACAGGGCGATGCACCAGTAACGAAGCAGTTACGTTACCGAAGTAACAAAATACCGAAAATGGCCCAAAAATCGTCCCGTAACTCCTTACCCGAGACTTGGATTCGTATAACTCGTTTTGAATCATACTCATGCGAACAATTTCCTCCCAAACAATTGATTCTAAACAACCGTGAATCACGTTTGCCCACAATGTCGCGCAATACACACTGCATCTTCGGAATTTTCCAGTTCGCTACTGGTTTCGAGCTAATTGCTAGTTGCTAATTGCTAGGAGCTTTTCATGCGTGAAGTCGTAATCGTCAGTGCCGTTCGTACCCCGGTAGGAAAAGCCTACAAAGGAACCTTGCGCGCCACCCGTCCCGATGACATGGCCGCCTTCGCCATCAAGGGAGCGCTGGAGCGCGTGCCGCAACTCGACCCCAAGGAAATCGAGGATGTGATTCTGGGTTGCGCCATGCCCGAAGCCGAGCAAGGCATGAATGTAGCGCGCATCGCTTCCCTGCGGGCGGGCCTGCCCATCGAGGTCTCGGCGATGACCGTCAACCGCTTCTGTTCCTCAGGCCTGCAGGCGATTGCCCAGGGCGCCGAACGCATCATGGCGGGTGGAGCGGAAGTCGTCGTCGCGGGCGGCGTCGAGTCCATGACCATGATTCCCATGGGGGGCAACAAGGTGTCGGCTAACCCCTGGCTGGTATCGAATTATCCCGATGCGTATCTTTCGATGGGCTTGACCGTCGAACGGGTGGCCGCACGCTGCCATATAACGCGCGAGCAGGCCGACCAGTTCTCCGTGGACAGCCACAAGAAAGCCTTCGCGGCGATTGCGGAGGGCAGGTTCGACGACGAGATCGTGCCAGTGCCCGTCAGTTTCACCACCCCGAATGGCAGTAAACCCAAGCGCACGGAAATTATCTTCAAGATGGACGAAGGCCCTCGCGCCGACACGTCACTGGAAGCGCTGGGTGCGCTCAAGGCTGCGTTCCACGTGAAAGGCACCGTCACTGCGGGCAATTCGTCGCAGATGTCGGATGGCGCGGCGGCTGCAGTCGTCATGTCCGTCGAGCGCGCCAAGGCTTTGGGATTGAAGCCGCTGCTGCGCTTCGTCGGCTACGCTACCGCCGGATACAAGCCCGAAGAAATGGGACTGGGCCCAGTGTTCGCGATTCCAAAAGTGCTGAAGTTGGCCGGCCTCAAGCTGAGCGACATAGACGTGATCGAGTTGAACGAGGCTTTCGCGGCGCAGTCGCTCGCGGTGATCAAGGAAGGCGGACTGGATCCCGCCAAGGTCAACCCGAATGGTGGAGCGATCGCTCTCGGTCATCCGCTGGGATGCACCGGAGCCAAGCTGACAGCCAGCATCGCGCGCGAACTCAAGCGCCGCGGCGCTCGCTACGGCATGGTGACGATGTGCGTAGGCGGCGGCATGGGTGCCGCCGGCATCTTCGAGAATTTGCAGTAAGAAAGAAATAACCACAGAGGCACTGAGACACAGAGAAGAGCCGATTGAATTCTAAGAAGTGCGGCCCGCCGACATCTTGGTTCAGCGGTCGGGTTCGTAAGTACAGAGGTTTTAGATCCAAGAGTTCTTCTCTGTGCCTCCGCGTCTCTGTGGTGAATAGACTTTTGAAGTTCAATAATCAGCGAGGTTCAGGATGGCGACAACTACGGTAGCTCCCAAGATAAAGACCACGGGCGGAAGCTTTCTGCTCGAAGACCACAACCTGGAAACCGTCTTCACTCCTGAAGACTTTAACGAAGACCAGTTGATGATCGCCAAACTCGCCGATGAGTTTGCGGTCAACGAACTGCTTCCCAACGTCGAGAAGATCGAGCACAAAGATTGGCAGGTCACGCGCGACCTGCTCAAGAAGGCCGCGGAAATGGGCCTGACCAACGTTGACGTTCCGGCGGAGTACGGCGGCTCGGAGATGGACAAGATCTCGTCAGCCGTCATCGCCGACAATATCGCCAAGTGCGGCAGTTTCGTCGTCTCCATGGGCGCGCACGCCGGCATCGGCACGCTGCCCTTGGTTTTCTTCGGCAACGAAGAGCAGAAGAAGAAGTACCTGCCGCGACTCGCCTCGGCTGAGCTCATCGGTGCGTACGCGCTATCGGAAGCAACCAGCGGTTCGGACGCGCAGACCAGCCGCACACGCGCTGTGTTGAGCCCTGATGGCAAGCACTACATCCTGAACGGCGAGAAGATGTGGATCACGAACGCGCACTTCGCCGATTTCTTCACCATCTTCGCCACCCTCGACGGCAAGAAGCTGACCGCGTTCCTGGTCGAGAAAGACTTCCCCGGCTTCTCGGTCGGCGCCGAAGAAAAGAAGCTCGGCATTCGTGGCTCGTCCACTGCGCCGCTCATCCTCAACGACTGTATGGTTCCGGTGGAGAACGTTCTCGGCGAAATCGGCAAGGGACACATCATCGCGTTCAACATTCTCAACGTGGGCCGCTTCAAGCTGGGTGCGGGCTGCGTCGGCGGAGCGCGCACCTCGATTCAGAACGCGGTCGCCTACGCCAAGGACCGCAAGGCCTTTGGCAAGAGCATCTCGGACTTCGGCCTGATCCGCGAGAAGATTGCGCAGATGGCGATCGGCATTTATGCCAATGAATCGATGGTCTATCGCACCGTCGGCATGATGGAGAACGCCATGCCGGAAGGCGAGAAGAGCTCGGAAGTCATCCGCAAAGCGATCGAGGAGTACGCGGTCGAGTGCTCCATAATCAAGGTTGCTGGCTCGGAAATGCTCGACTTCGTGGTGGACGAGACCGTGCAGATCTATGGCGGCTACGGCTTCGTCGAGGAGTATCCGGCGGAGCGCGCGTATCGCGACTCGCGCGTGAACCGCATCTTCGAGGGCACCAACGAAATCAACCGCCTCATCATCACCGGATGGCTGCTGAAACGTGCCATGAGCGGACAACTCGCGCTGCTGCCGGCCATCAAGAAGACGATGGACGAAGTAATGGCGGGCCCGTCATTCGATGAACTCGAGGGCACCCTGGCTGCCGAACAGAAGATCGTCGGTAACGCCAAGAAGCTCTCCATGCTGGTGGCGGGTGCGGCTTCACAGAAGTACATGCAGAAGCTGGCCGATCAGCAGGAAATCATGGGCGCGATTGCCGATATGGTGATCGAGACGTTCGCCATGGATTCCTGTCTGCTGCGGGCGCGCAAATTCGTCGAAGCCAACGGTGAGCAGAAGAGCGCGCTGGTGGTGGCGATGACCCAGGTCTACATCGCGGGTGCAATGAGCCGTCTCGAAGCCAATGCCAAGAAAGTGATTGCGGCCGTGGCCGAAGGCGACATGATGCGCACCCAGATTGCGATCGTCCGGAGGCTGGTGAAGCACGAACCGGTCAACGTGATCGCACTGCAGGAAATGGTTGCGGCTCGAGTAATCGAGACTGGTAAGTATGTAACCGTTTAGAGAAGCGCTAACCACAGAGGCACCGAGACACCGAGAAGAATTGGAAACGGTTTCTCGGTGCCGCAGTGCCTCTGTGGTGAATCACCCGTCTTCCTTCTGCTTCCGTATCTCTTCCATCACCGACGCGATCAGTTCCTTGGCATCGGTGATGCCCTTCATCACGATCTGAATATCCATGGCCGGCTTGCCGAGTTGACGGACGCTCTGGCAATAGACGCCGTGCTGTCCCACCATGGTGAGCGCATCGGTCAGGGTGTCGAGCGCAACCGCGAGTCGGCCCCGCGGTACGCCCATGCGAAACTCGTAATGCTCCAGTTCTTCGCGCTTCTCGTCCAGAACGCTCATAGGTTTGATTGTAACGTTTGCCGTGAACGTGAATAATAGGGTCGCTGCCATCGTAGTAAGGTCGAACGTCAAAAGGAGAGTTCAATGCAGAAGAGCCGCATGTTGTTCGTTGCCGTCATGGTTGCGATTCTCGCCATGGGCATCAGTGCCCAGGAGCAAAAGAAGCCGCCGCTGAGTCCCCCGGGAACCGCGTCCTTGAGTTTTGCGGACGGCAAAACTGTCACCAGCGACTACAGCCGTCCTTCGATGCGCAGCCGTAAGATCTTCGGCGGGCTGGTTCCTTACGGCCAGGTCTGGCGCACCGGCGCCAACTCCGCCACCAGCCTCAAGACCGATGTCGATCTGACGATCGCCGGAGCCGCAGTTCCCGCAGGCAGCTACACGCTGTACACGATCCCCAATGAAACGGGCTGGAAGCTCATCATCAACAAACAGACGGGCCAGTGGGGCACCGATTACGACGACAAGCAGGATCTCGCACGCGTTGACATGAAGGTCGCCAATAACGCGACCCCGACGGAGCAGTTCACCATCTCGTTGGATAAGACGGGTGCCGGTTCCGTTACCCTTAAACTGGACTGGGCAGGCACCACCGCCAGCGTAAGCATCAGCGAGAAGAAATAGTTACGCGCTTCGCAGGAAAGTCGCTGGGACGGTGCCTGGCACTCCCAGGTTCGCACCGTCCCAGCCCTTTAGATCCTATGGATAAAAATACCGACATCGAGATTCGCCGCTGCCTGACGCTTTGACGACCTTACCTACACCGGCAGTTCTTCCTGGGTCCATCCGGCTTCGGCGGCCTTCGGTTCTGCGGTCAAATCGAGGACAAGATTCTCCAACACAAAGCGCTTGCTGACCGGATTCGACCGTAGAGCCAGGTCGGCCCGAGCGATACGTCGAATCGCGCTAGTCAAATCGCGACGGGACTTGTAGCGCCGGGCCTGGCGGATGACGTCTTCCGCCGCGAATGGTGGAACCCGAAAACCCTGCCATAGGGCCTGCCAGAGGGCGCGCGTATCTCGAACGTTGCGCTCGAAGATAACCAGCATCTGTCGGAAGGTGCGCGACAGCATATAGAGATGGCCGATGGCGGCTTCCTCGCCGTCGCCAGTGTTAAGGATGGCGTCAAGCACCGCCAGGGCGCGGGCGCGATCGCGGGCGGAGATGGCGTCGGTCAGTTCGTAAAACGAGCGTTGCTTGGCCGCCAACACCATGGTCTCGACATCGCCCAGCGTGATGCGCTTCTTTTCGCCCACGAAGAGCACTAGCTTCTCGAGTTCGTTGGCCACCATCATCATGTCGCCGCCGAGAGAGTCAATCAATTCGCGAGCAGCATCGGCGTCAAGCTTCACCCCGTCGTTATTGGCGTTCTCGATGGCCCACTTCACCGCATCCCCATCGTCCACGCGAGCGAATTCGAGCACGGTGCAATACTCGCCCAGCGTCTCGCGAATGCGCTCGTAGCGGTCCTTGTCCTGCAGCTCCATGCGCCGCACGTCGGCGGGAATGTTGATGTGGTCGGCCACAAATACCACGAGCGCATCGGGATTGGGATTCTTGAAATAGTCCTGGATGGCGGCGAACTCGTCATCGTGTTTCCCGCGAGTGTAGAGGTTCTTCACCCCGCGAATGAAGAACACCTGAAACGGCGCCATCAGCGACGGGGTACGCGCCCGGTCCAGCACCTGTTGCAACTCGACTTCCCCGAGGTCCATGTCATAGACGCTAAGCTCGCGCACATCGGCCGGAACCAGCTGTTGCAGTACGGCATCACGGCAGCGTTTGCGAAAGAACGCTTCATCGCCGACGAAGACGTAACCCGGAGCCAGCTTGCGGGCCTGCACATCGGCCACGAACCGGTCAGAGGCGGCGAAGCTGCGCACTAATAGGCCTCCAGGATGTTGCTCACCAACGACTTTGCAAACTCATTGGCGACCCGCAGAAACGCCGGATTCGCCTCGTCGAAGAAGCTGGCCGCGTCGCGAGAGACCTGGTACTGCTCGCGGTACATGTAATTCGGATTGTCCCAGAGGGCCTTTCCCGACTGGCTGACCAGCGACGCTTTCGCGCCGACGCTGATCAAGGACGACGAAATGCGTCCGGTGACCGAATCGTAGGTCAACGGAGAATTCGCGGTGAAATTGACCACTCCCTTGAGGGTGGCATCAGCGGTACCGTCGTCGCTCGTCACGATGCGGTAGGCGGTTCGGCTGCGAAGCTCCTGGACTACGGCCGCAGTGATGGTTTGCTCCACGCGGAACGTTTGGGTGGTATTGCCGAACATGGGCACGTAGATGGTGTGAATGCTGTCGGGCAGACGCACTGCATGGCCGCTGGTGTGGTATCCGCACCCGGCAACTGCGAGCAACCACATAACGCAGAGCATCAGGGCCGTCCAACGCGTGGGGCGAGATGCCATCACTGCACTGTCCCACGCGGACGTCCGGGAATTAACGACTCGGCGCACTCTACCGCGGCCACCGCGGAGACCCGCAAGTTGTCGGACGCTGCCCAGATCCAGAATCCGTTGTCGCGCTCCGAGTCTTTTCGGATCGTCACTTGAATGCTCTCCTGTCCGGCGGCGTTTACGTTGCTGGGGGAATCCTCGCCTCCCGGCGAAATGTCGATATGCTCACCGGCAAACGCCACCGTCAATTCCTCAATCTTCGCCGGACGTCCCAACTCAATGTAAAGCGAAAACGCGTGTCCGTGGAAGATTGGGGCTTGGAGCAGCATCAGGGAAGGTACGGCGGCCTTGCCATGTACGATGCTGTGGAAATCAGTCTGAATCCGCTTCTGGATCGTTTCCAAAGACGGGGTGGAATTCATGCCGAAGCGGTCAATCATGTTAAAAGCAACCTGGGAATCGAAAACCGTCTTGGGCAATTGCTGGAACGAGAGCAGGTTTACCGTCTGCTCGTGAAGCTCATCCATGCCCCGCTTGCCGCGCTCGGAAGCTGGTTCGAACGCCGTCGCGATCGCGCGTGACACCTTGGCAACCTTCGCAGCACGCAGCAGCAAAAGCGCCAGCACCGTCGCCGCCGGATGCGCAATCCTCACCGGCGACCCAGCCAGATCGACGCGCGGCACGGTGCCAATTTCGCGCTCGATCCAGGGGGCGCGCAACTCCACCCCCGGCTGTCCCGCCAATCCGTAGGAAAGATCGATGATGTCGCTGCCCGCCTTCTTGGCCATGCTCCAGGTGTTGCGGGTGAAATTCTCCTCCGAGGCGAAAAACGTAAAGTCGACTTTTTCCATATGCTCGGGCAGAACGCTCTGGATGAAGGTCGGCTCATCGCCCACGGCTTCCAATTGCCCCAGCGACTCGTCGTCGTCGAGCAGGCGAATGTCATGGGCGGGGAAATTGCGGTCGCTGAGCACATCTTTCAACTCGCGGCCCTTAAGGCTGGCAGCTCCGACGATGGCAACACGGAACAGTCCACTCCAGCTTCCTACCTCGGGATGCGCTCCAGAGGGGGTCTTGGGATCATTCTTCATCAGGCGTGAGAGGCCTCGTCCTGCGGCGGCGGAGGCGGCAACGTGGGCCGCCGGAACACAAAAGACAGCCGCGCCAGCACACCCGCGAGAGTGTAAACCAGCGCGATCAGAAATAATACATATCGCGAAAAGAACCAAGCCAGCCCGATAATTCCTCCGAAGACGATGATCCAGCGGAAGTTTCGTGGCTTGCCCAGGTTCAACTCCTTGAAGCTATAGAACCGCCACGTACTGACCATCAGGAAAGCGATCACGAAGACGAAGACCGCCCAACCAATCGACAGCCACCACATCTGCAGCGGATTGCCGCTTACCAGGTGGACCAATGCCGCGATCACTCCCGCTCCGGCAGGAATGGGCATACCCACGAAATACTTCTTGCCGGGACGGCCGGGATTGGAAGGCTGCGGGTTGGTCTGAATGTTGAACCGCGCCAGGCGTGCCGCTCCGGCCATCAGGAATACGAAGGTGGCAATCGCGCCCAACTGGATGACCTTGCCGCGAAGGTCAGAATCGTCCATGACCGGCAGCGAGCGAAATCCCCAGAGCCACGCCAGGATCGCAGGCGCAATTCCGAAGGCAATCACATCGGCCAGCGAATCGAGTTCGCGGCCGAACGCGCTCACCGTGTTGGTTAGCCGGGCGATGCGGCCATCGAGTCCATCGAACAGGATGGCAAATCCAATGGCCTTGGCCGCCTGATCGAAGTGCCATGGGTCGCTGACTGTGCCCAGAATGGCCTGCGAAATCGCGTAATAACCCGCAGCAATGTTGATCGCCGTAAACAAAGAAGGCAGGATATACAGCCCCTTGTGTTTTGGGCGCGGACGCAACGTGTCGTACCGGGATTCCTCCGCATGTTCGCTCATCTTACCTCCGCTGCGGTACGCGTACTGGACACCTCACTGCGCACCTGGGCCACCGCGAGTACCGACGACCCTCCCGCCACATGATCGCCGACTTTGACTTTGATTTCGGCTCCGGCGGGAAAGATCACGTCGACCCGCGAGCCGAACTTAATGAGTCCCACGCGCTCGCCTCGGGCCAGGTGATCGCCAACTTTCTTGTTGAACACGATACGGCGCGCGATCAGTCCGGCAATCTGCTTGAAGACCACGGTTCCCGTATCGCCGCGCACGGTCACGACGTTTTGCTCATTCTCTTCCGCAGAAATTGCTCCCATGGCATTGCCGAATTTGCCGCGCTTGTAATTCACGTCGGTGATCACGCCCGCGATCGGCGACCGGTTGACGTGGACGTTGAATACATTGAGAAAAATGCTGATGCGCGTAGAGGGTTCGCCATTTTGCGGGACGCTGGAGACCTCCGTGACTTTGCCGTCTCCGGGAGACACGATAGCGCCTTCGGCGGCAGGTATCTGGCGTTCCGGATCGCGGAAGAACCACAAGAAAAAGACCGCCAGCATTAGCGGAAACACCGCCAGCACGGGATGAACGTACCAACCCAGCAGCAAGGCAACTGCAATAAAAGACAGTCCGTAATAATAGCCGTCACGCACCATGGATATCTCAATGATTATAGAGCCTCAGATAGCAAGTTGACGGAATTGGGAGGGGCTGATACTGGATGAACAGCGAAAGAGGTTGCTGAACAAAGCTATTCTGGGGAGTGCTGGCCTTAAGGCGCCTGTGGACACCGTTTGCTTCTGATTTCCCTCGCGGACTTTAGTCCGCGCACGTTGCCCACTGCCGACTTCCGCATCAGCCTCTAAAGTGATTGGAATTTCGCGATATGCCCAAGCAGGATTCTTGTGGGCGGCGGAGCGATACAACTCCGCCGGGACGATAAAGAAAGCGGTCCTTATCGCCGTGGAGACAGCCTAATCCTCAGTTATACGACCTGGTGTTCGTTCCGGAACTGTTGTTCCAGCGATTCCATCTGGTCTTTCAGGCGGAGTTTCAGCTTCTTCAGTCGCACTTCTTCAAGCTTCTCGTCCTCGCTAAGATACTTCTTGGTGATGAGGGCTTCGAGACGCTGAGAATACTGCGAATGTTCTTCCAACAGTTTGCGGAAAATTTCGTTGCTGGCTAGAAGCTGGTCGCGAACCTGAGTTGCCATTCAGTGAACCTCCGGGGATTACGACAATCCCAAACGCTAGCACACCGCCCTTGGGGCTTCAAGGCATTTTGTCACAAATCTGTAATGGTAATGCGGTAAAGGAGAGCATCTTCGGCCGGGTCATGGTAGTAGTCTTTCCGTCGGCCTTCCAACTTAAATCCAATGCTTTCATAGAGTCGCATGGCCGATCGGTTGGATTCGCGCACCTCCAGAATCACCGATGCCGCGCCAAAGGTCCGGGCTTCTGCCAGAAGCCCTCGAACCAGCGACGACCCGACACCGCGCTGGCGATCGCGCTCCTCGACGATGATGTTTTCAATCTCCCACTCGTCGGGAAGGCAGCGAGCGATGAGAAGCCCCTGAATTGGTACATCGGCAGATTCTTGATCGGCGATGAGAGCAACCCTCGTCTGCACGTCAGGTCTGAAAAGCGCGTCGTATTGAGCGGCGCTCCAATGCGCGGCGGTCGCACTGTGCTGCTCAAGCTGGCGCATTTGCGGAATGTCAGCGGGAGTGGCTCGTCGCAGTCGCACGAATCAAGGCCTGGGCGGAGCGTAGAGTTCGGCGTCCGAGCGACGGACGTAGTTGGCGTCGAGGGTAGCCGGATCGGCCACTGCGCCCGACAAAAGCTTGCGCAGCCCGATTCGGCCGATCGCATCTGCCTGCAGCGTTGGAACAAGCGCCGCATCCCAACCCGCAGTAGCAAGCGCCTCAGCGACCTTCGGGAATGGCGTCACCACACGCGATCTCGCAGAAGTAGGCTGCGCTAAGAATTCGGCCAGCTTCGGCATCGACTCACGCACCAGTTGCGCTGCCCGCTTGCCGACCTGGTACTCCCCGACGTACACCTCGCCACGCCCTGCGTCCAGGATGGCCGTGACTATCTCGCCTTCATGTCCGTGCGTGACCGCCAGCGCTTCCAGCATCGAAACTGCCGCCAGCGGCTTGCCGAGCACTTCGCAAAGCGCCTTCACCGTGGACAACCCGACACGAAGCCCGGTAAACGATCCGGGTCCATCGACGACTACAAAACCGTCGAGTTGCGATTTCGTCACGTGGGATTGAAGCAGCAAATCGGCAATGGTTGGTATCAGGCGAGTCGAATACGTTCCGCCTTCGAGCGCGCAGAGTTCGAGCACCTCGAAGCCGTCTGCGTCTCCGCGACACAGTGCAACGCTTCCGCTACGGCCCGAAGTGTCAATTGCGATAAGCAGCATCGTCAGGAGAGGTGGCCCGCGTCTTCCACCAACTCGAGCAGTACGCCACCCGCGCTGGAGGGATGTACGAAGACATAGCGGTGTCCGCCAGCGCCGACCTTGATTTCGTTGGAGATAAGTCGGGTTCCGGCGGCCTTCAGTCGCTCGACCATGCCCGCGAGATCGGTTACATGCAACGCCACGTGGTGCAGGCCTTCGCCCCGTTTCTCGAGAAATTTCGCGATGGCTGAGTCGGGTGAGGTCGGCTCCAGTAACTCGATGCGGCTCTCGCCCACCGGAACCATTGCCAGCCGTACCTTTTCAGCCTCAACGGTTTCCTCGGGCATCACGCTCAGCCCCAGCTTCTCGTAGAATTTGCGAGCCTCCGTCAGCGACTTCACCGCAATGCCGAGATGATCGATTTGCGTCATGCGCGCTTCCCCAACTCTCTCACGATCTCTTCCACCAGAGAATACGGATCGCGCTTGTGTTCGGCAACTTCCGCAGCAATCCGGTCGACTTCGCCGTCGCCAAAATAATCGCTAATGACGCGAGCGAACAGCGCGTCTCTCAACATCTCGGCGATGCGCTTGCGCCAGTTCTCGATGCGGCGTTGGCGTCCCAGATCGTTCTGGCTCAGATGCTCGCGGTACCCCTCAATGGCCTGCAGTAATTCGGGTATTCCGGTTCCATCACTGGCAACCGTTTTCACGATCGGAGGCGTCCAATTGTCGTGTCGCATCGCCAGCGATTGCATCGCGCGAATCTCACGCTCCACTCGCTCGGCGCCTTCGCGGTCGGATTTGTTGATCACGAAGACGTCGGCGATCTCCATGATTCCGGCCTTGATGGTCTGCACATCGTCTCCCATGCCGGGGACGAGCACGACCACGGTGACATCGGCCAGCGACACAATGTCCACTTCATCCTGGCCGACGCCAACCGTTTCGATCATCACGAGGTCGCGTCCGCTGGCGTCGAGCACGGTGGCTACATCGGCGGTGGTGCTCGCTAGTCCTCCGAGCGAACCGCGGGTGGCCATGCTGCGAATGTAGATGCCCGGATCGGCGTAGTGCGATTGCATGCGAATACGGTCGCCAAGAATCGCGCCTCCGCTGAATGGACTGGTGGGATCGACTGCCACGATGCCGATGGTCTTGTCTTGCTTGCGATACTCGCGCGCAATCTGATCGACCAGCGTGCTCTTGCCCGCGCCAGGAGAGCCGGTCAGGCCGAGCAGCACAGCATTGCCGCTGAAGGGGAAAAGCGCCTTCAGCAGCTCAGTCGATTCCGCGGTGCGGTCTTCGACAATCGAGATGGCACGCGCCAATGCGCGCGGATTGCCTCCGCGTACCTGCGACACGAAATCCTTGATTGTGGTAGTCACGGTTTAGATTCAAGTCTATCGCAGGCGCATAGCAACGTATCCCGCGCGAATCAAGGATTCGTCTGCAAAGTGACTCGCTGACAGGGTGGCTTTGGTGGAGTTTCATCGACCGCTCTGACACACATCGTCTCAAGCCGCTTCAAGATGCGAGCGCGAACCTCGGCGGTTTCTTGCTCTGGATGCTGGCTCTTCATGTTGCCTACGAGCTTTGAGAGGGTGATTTCGCGTTCTTGGCGTTGCTTAGGGGACACGGTGAAACCTGATAGTTGTTCGACCTCCTCCAGCCAACTATTGAGTATTTCTGGCCGGGCATGCATGAAGGCGTACGTCTCCTGCGGGCAGGCTGCCAGCAACAGCAGAAATTGATCTGAGAGCACAAAGCCGATATCGCCATCCCTGCGCTGCCACTGGCTCGCCGTATTGACCAAAGAGTCCTGGCCAAGGGAATGGCAGTACCAATCACCTGCGATCGCGGGACCCCACAGCGCCGCGCAGAAGACGAAACAGAGTACGCACCTTGCCAATGCCGCTTCCTTAGTCTTTCAAGATCTGCCGTGCAATCACCAGTCGCTGAATCTCGCTGGTGCCCTCTCCAATGGTGCATAGCTTCACATCGCGATAAAACTTCTCCGCCGGATAGTCCTTGATGAATCCGTAGCCGCCGTGGATCTGCACACATTCGTTGGCGCAACGCACTGCGACTTCGCTGGTGTAGAGCTTGGCCATCGAGGATTCTTGCGTAGTCTTCATGCCCGCGTCCTTCATGGCCGCAGCGCGGTGGGTCAACAAACGCGCCGCATCGATTTCGGTGGCCATGTCGGCGAGCTTGAATCCAATGGCCTGGAACTCACTGATCGCCTTACCAAACTGCTTGCGCTCCTTGGAGTACTTCACCGCCGCTTCGTAAGCGCCTTGCGCCATGCCCAAGCCGAGCGCGGCGATAGAGATGCGGCCGCCGTCGAGAACGCGCATGGCATCGATGAAACCGTCGCCTTCTTTGCCGAGCAGGTTTTCGGCGGGAATCTCGCAATCCTCGAAGATCAATTCGGAAGTATCGCTGGCGCGCAGGCCGAGCTTGTTCTCTTTCTTTCCGGCGCGAAAGCCCTTCGTGCCTTTTTCGACCACGAAGGCCGACAGACCGTGGGTGTGCGCCGTCTTGTCAGTTACGGCGACGACTACCGCCACATCCGCGTAGTGGCCGTTGGTGATGAAAGTCTTGGTGCCATTCAGTATCCAACTCTTGCCCCTGCGGACGGCCGCACAGCGCGCCCCACCGGCATCGGATCCGGAGCCCGGTTCGGTCAGTCCCCATGCCCCGATGAATTCGCCCGTCGCCAGCTTGGGAATGTACTTGCGTTTCTGCTCTTCGTTTCCCGCGATAAAGATGTGGTTCGAGCCCAGCGAGGTGTGCGCCGCGACGATGATGCCGACCGATCCATCGACGCGCGAAAGCTCTTCGATCGCCGTCACGTATTCGACGTAGCCCATGCCGGAGCCGCCATATTCGACGGGAAAGATCGTGCCCAGTAGTCCGAGTTTGCCCAGTTCCTTCACCGTCTCCAGCGGAAACTCGCTGGCTTCGTCCCACTTCATGACGTTTGGCGCAATTTCGCGCTCGGCGAACTCACGCACCATTTTCTTCAACTGCAGTTGTTCATCCGAAAGCTGGAAATCCACGGGCCCCTCCACCGCTGCGCGAACGTAGCTCTCCTGAAGAGCCCGCTGCGAGTGGTCGAAACTAGTGATTATCCCACACTGGCGGGGCAGCAGCGAGTCCCGAAACGGGCAGCAATAAAGTCACTGGCCCGCCGGACTACGCCCTGGCGGCGCAAACTTCGGCGACCACCGCGAGCGCCTGCTCGCACTGTTGGCGATTAACGTCGAGATGCGTGACGAAGCGCAGGAGTTCTGGTCCAACACCATTCGCCAGCACTTTGGCGCCCGCGAGCGAGCACGCCAGCTCTCCTGACGTCATTCCGGTTGCGGTGATGTCGCAGATCACGATGTTGGTGTGTACTTTAGCGGGGTCGATCTTAAAGCCGGGAATTTTAGCCAGCCCTTGAGCGAGGAACTTCGCGTTCTCGTGATCGGTCTGCAGCTTTTGCGGGCCCTGCTCTAAAGCGATCAAGCCCGCAGCGGCGAGAATGCCGGCCTGACGCATACCTCCGCCGAGCGCCTTTCTGTAGATGCGTGCGCGGTCGATCAACTCTGGGCTTCCCACGAGCATCGAACCCACGGGTGCGGCCAATCCCTTGGACAGGCAAAACATCACGGTGTCGGCCTTGGCAGTAAGCTGCGAAACGGGAATCCCAAGAAAAATGGCGGCGTTGAAGATGCGGGCGCCATCGAGATGCACAGGCAATCCTGCTTCGTGGGTGCGGTCGCAAACTTCATCGAAAACTTCCAGTGGAGTCACACTGCCGCCGGCGAAGTTATGGGTGTTTTCCAGCGAGACCAGCCCAGTCTTCGCGGCGAAGTAGCTCTTCGGCCGGAGTTTGGCCTTCACGTGTTGCCAGGTGATGATGCCGTTTTCCGCCCAGAGGGTCCGCGGCACAACCCCCGAAAAGTGCGCCATCATCGCCATTTCGGAAGTAAAGACGTGGCTCCGCTCCTCGCAGATGACTTCCTGCCCATGGGTGGTGTGGAGTTTGATGGCAATCTCGTTGCCCATGGTCCCGCTGGGGACGAACAATGCCGCTTCCCGCCCGAAGATTTCAGCAGCGCGCTTCTCGAGTCGGTTGACGGTTGGGTCTTCCCCATACACGTCGTCGCCGACCTCGGCTTCAAACATGGCGCGGCGCATGTCGGGCGAAGGCTTGGTGACTGTATCGCTGCGAAGATCAATCATGAGGGTACTCGCGGGGGAAGTTAACCCTTGAGTTTAGCAGGATGGCGTTACCCCCATGTTATCGCCACTTCCAGGTTTGGCATCACGTTCTAGGTTTGGCATCACGAGCCCGCCGCGGCCGGCGAGGGACATGCTCTTTGTCGCTTTCATCGAAGAGCAGACTTCTGACGTAAGAACCGTTCGAACACTTCGTTCGACAGCAACCGTCCGCGCGAAGTCAGACGGACGCGATCGCTGGCACGTTCCAATAATCCAGACTCGATCAGTTCGGCAACCACTGCTTCGGTTTCGCGTACGGACTCAGGTCCTGAACGGTCCGCAATCTCAGCCACCGAGACGCCATGATTCAATCTCAGTCCGAGAAAGAACGACTCTTCGAATGCTGCACGGGAATCGACCAGCGTTCGCGATGACTGAAGTTGCGCGGTGCGAGCCGCCACGGGTTGCTCATTTCTCATGGACGCCGAATAGCCTTCCAGCGAGTCGGGCGTGGCGAAGCGCACCGCCTCGATTCCCTCCCCCTTCAGTGCGTCATCGGCGATCAGCATCGAGTGTGCATCGACGCCAAATCCGAGATAAGGCTGGCGATTCCAGTACTTCAGGTTGTGGCGCGAATCGCGAAGCCCGATGCCGTGGGCGACGGAACGTGCAAAGTTGGAGATTTCGTATTGGTGAACCCCGCCCTTTTCCAAGCGTTCGCCAGCGGCGAGATACAGATCCGCGGTCAGGTCTTCGTCAGGAACAAAGTGCGCGTGGTAGCGCGCGCCTCCAGCCAGCAGTTCACTGCCGAGGCGTGAGTCCTCATCCACTTCCAGCATGTAGACACTCACGTGGGGCACACCCGTGGCCAGCGTTTCGCTCAGAGAATAATCCCAGCTTTGTTCTGTCTGGTGAGGCAGCCCTGCGATCAAGTCGATGCCGATATTGCCGATTCCGGCAATACGCAGGCGCGCGATGTCGTCCAGTGTGACGGCGCGACTGTGGAGGCGTCCGACTGAAGAACATTCCTGATCCGCAAAAGACTGCACGCCGAGGCTAACGCGGTTGACGCCGCATTGCAGCAGCGCTTCGAGCACGGGTTCGGTGATGGTGCCGGGAGCACATTCCACCGTGATCTCCGCAGTCCGCTCGACATCAAGGTTTTTGCGTAGCGTCCGGAAGAGCCGCTCCAACTGCTCCGGAGCGAGCACCGACGGTGTGCCTCCGCCGAGGTAGATCGAATCCACCTGCCGTTCCAGTTTGCCGCCCACTGCCTGAGCGATGGCGTCCGATGCAACGATCTCTGCACATACCTGATCGATGTAGCGGTCAAACACTGCGCGAGAGAATACGCCGGAAGCAAAATTGCAGAAGCTGCACTTCGTGCGGCAGAATGGAACCGAGATGTAAATTCCTAGTGACAAACTTTGCCTTGAGTATCTGTACTATTATCCTCCGGAAGAAGAAAGCGGTTTGATTGCAGTCCGTATCGGGCAACTTACTCATGAAGAAGCGCGTCGTGATTACTGGCATGGGTGTGGTCAGCCCGAATGGGATTGGGAATGAACGATTCTGCCGCGCGGCACTCGACGGCGTTAGCGGTGTTAGACGGATATCGCGTTTCGATCCCAGCGACTTGCCGGTCCAGATTGCGGGCGAAGTGCAGGGTTTCGACGAACTCGCCTGGGTTGACGCGCATGAACGAAAACATCTTTCGCGGGCTGTGCCGCTGGCGCTGGCGGCATCGACCGAAGCGCTGCATCAGGCGGGCATCGATTCAGCCAAGCTATCTCTGCAGCAGCAACGCGACATTGGCGTCGTGCTGGGCTCCGGCGGAGGCGCGCAAGATTTTTCGGAAGAAAATTACCGCCTCTACTTCAACGGCAAGGCGAAACAGGCCAGCATTTTTTCGATTCCCAGCGGCACCGCCGGCACTATGTCGAGCGAAATCAGCATGCGCTTCGGCTTGCGTGGCATGAGCCACGTCATCACCACAGGCTGCACCTCATCGACCGACGCCTTCGGCTATGCGCTGCGACAAATCCAGTTCGGATTTATTCCCGCCATGCTGGTCGGCGGGGTCGATGCACCCATCGCTCCCGGCATCATGAAGGGCTTTGCGCTGATGCGCATCATGACCAGTTCGTGGAACCACGCTCCCCAGCGGGCTTCGCGTCCCTTCTCCGCCGACCGCGACGGGTTCGTCCTGGCCGAGGGAGCATGGATGTTCATGCTGGAAGAGTACGAGTATGCCCGGGCTCGCGGAGCCAACATCCTCGCCGAAGTTGCGGGATATGGCTCCACCTGCGAGGCCTACCATCGCGTGCGCCTTCAGGAGTGCGGCGAAGAACCGGCGCGCGCTATTCAGATGGCGATGGACGATGCAGGAATTGCCGCGCCTGACGTGAACTACGTCAATCTGCACGGGACATCGACACAGCTCAACGACCGCATCGAAACCCAGGCACTAAAGCTGGCTTTGGGTGACACGGCGCTCGCCACTCCGATGTCCAGTCTGAAGTCGCAGATCGGACATCCCCAGGGAGCGTCAGGCGCGGCGGGCATTGCGGCCACGCTGGTGGCCATGATCCACTCGCAAATTCCACCGACGATCAATCTCGAGAAGCCTGATCCGGATTGCGACCTCGACTACGTTCCTGCCCCCGGGCGCAAGGTCGTCGTCGAACATGCGGTATGCAACTGCATCGCGTTCGGATCAAAGAACTCGGCGCTGGTGTTGCGAAGGCTCAGCTAACCCGCAACCGTCAGAGCCCGAATCGTAAATTTCCATCCATCCCACGCTAGCGCTCGTCTAACAAACGTTACGCCAATCAACGCACCAACTTTCGCTACAATCGATTCGGGGACATGGCCACCATCCACGAAGAAGACGTACTCGGCAAAGCCTACGACAGCCGCCTGATGAAGCGGTTGCTTCGTTATCTGCGCCCCTACCGCTGGCAGGTTATCGTTGCGCTGATCGCCATTATCCTCAAGGCTGGAGCGGACGTCCTCGGCCCCTACCTGACGAAAGTTGCAATCGATAGGTATCTCGCCAACCGCACCGAATCCCATTCTCTGCTCGATCGTTTTCTCAGTTCGCAGCCGCTGGTGGGAATCGCGCAAATCTCGGCCATCTACATCGGACTGCTGTTAATCAGCTTCCTGCTCGAGTTCACCCAGACCTACATCATGCAGTGGGTGGGACAGAAAGTGATGTTCGATCTGCGAGCGCAGATTTTCCGCCACCTGCAGCGGCTTCATGTTTCGTTTTTCGACCGCAACCCGGTTGGCCGCCTCGTCACCCGCGTGACCAGCGACGTGGACGCGCTCAACGAAATGTTCACGGCGGGTGTGGTTTCGATCTTCGAAGATATCTTCGTTCTGCTGGGCATACTCGCCATCATGCTCAACATGAGCTGGCGGCTGGCGCTGATCACCTTCGCGGTGCTGCCGCTCATCTTCTATGCGACCACGCTGTTCCGCAAGGCGGTGCGCGAGAGTTACCGGCGCATCCGCATTGCGATTGCGAAGATCAACTCTTACCTGCAGGAACACGTGACCGGAATCGTTGTCCTGCAGTTGTTCAACCGCGAGCAGAAATCCTACGAGCGCTTCGAGAAGATCAATCGCACCCACATGGACGCATACAAGGACGCGATCCTGGCGCACGCCATTTACTACCCGATCGTCGAGGTGCTGTCGGCCATCGCCATCGCCTGTGTGGTGTGGTTTGGCGGCAACCAGGTTATCCGCAACGCCGTCAGCCTGGGCGTGCTGGTGGCGTTCATGCAATATGCGCAGCGCTTCTTCCGTCCCATCCAGGACCTGAGCGAGAAGTACAACATCCTGCAATCGGCGATGGCGTCGAGCGAACGCATCTTCAAACTGCTCGACACGCAGGCTGAGATCGTATCCCCCGCAGTTCCCCAGGTTCCTGATGGCCCGGGACGCATCGAGTTCGATCACGTCTGGTTCGCCTATCGCACCCTGGCGCAGGCCGCCGAAGAAGCCGCGCGCAAGGGCGAGAAACTCAAGACCGCCGCCGCGGCCGTTCACACAGAAGACGAGTTCGACTGGGTGTTGCGCGATGTATCGTTCACCATCGACCCCGGGGACACCGTCGCGTTCGTGGGACACACCGGTGCGGGCAAGACCACTATCATCTCGTTGCTGCTGCGGTTTTACGACGTGCAAAAGGGTGCGATTCGCATTGACGGCGTCGATATTCGCGAAATGGATCTGGCGGAATTGCGGCGGCGTTATGGCGTGGTATTGCAGGACCCGTTTCTGTTCTCCGGAACCGTGGCCGACAACATCCGTCTGGGATCGCACTGGATCACCGACTCGTCCATCGAAAACGCGGCCGAGCAGGTCAATGTCGCCGATTTCATTCGCTCGCTTCCCGGAGGCTTTGGCGAGGAAGTGAAAGAGCGCGGCAGCACGCTTTCCACTGGCCAGAAGCAGCTCATCTCGTTTGCCCGGGCGCTGGCGCACAATCCAAAAATCCTCATCCTCGACGAAGCCACTTCCAGCGTCGACACGGAAACCGAATTCCGCGTGCGCGACGCGCTGACCCGCATGGTCGAGGGGCGCACCTCGATCATGATCGCCCATCGCCTCAGCACCGTGCAGCGCGCCAACAAGATCATCGTGATGCACAAAGGCAAGGTGCGCGAAATCGGCTCGCACCAGCAGCTACTGAGCAACCGCGGCATCTACTGGAAGCTCTACCAGTTGCAGTACAAGGACCAGGAGCTACCAACCGCGGTGATTCCACTTGCTCAGGGCGAAAGTCTCGGCGTAGGCGCTTCCGCGGACGACTAACCGTTTCCATAGATACGGCTGTCCGCGCAATCCCCTCTCACTTTCATCTGTAAAAAATCCTTTAAATCAGCAGTTTAGGGGTAATTCCCGCGCAAAATCCTCCCCAGCGTACGTCCAGCCTATAGTTCGGCGGGACCAAGTTGGCGACTGGCTAATGGACGACTTCGTGTTCGTAGCGTTCGAGATTGACCTGTAAATTTTTCTCCAACGGCTCGTCGTGTTCCTGGGCGGCGAGACTGACCGCCTGCTGTTCCGATCTGACAGCATCAGCGGCGCGGCCAATCTGCTCGTAGACGCTGGCGAGCATGTCGAGGCAGCGCCAATCCTTCCCATCGCTAAGTTCGACTGCCTTCTCAAACACGGGCACCGCGCCCGCGAAATCCCGGCGCTGCGCGAGAACATAACCGAGATTGACGTGATACTCGACCGAACTGGGGCGGAGTTTAATGGCTTCCTGGAGTTCAGCAATGGCCTCGTCCAATTGTCCCGTCTTTGACAATTCCCAGCCCAAGTGATTGTGCGGGTCGGCGAAGTCGGGGGCCATTTGGATGGCTTTTCGAAGGTGCGCCGATCCCGGCTCGCCTTGCCCTTTCTCGAACAGGATGGTCCCCAAATTGTCTTCCGTGCCGGCGTCGGAGGGGTCGAGCGCGAGCGACTTCTGCAGACTGTCGATCGCTCCATCCAGATCGCCGTTTCTGGCCTGCAACACGGCGAGGTGGTCGAACCAGGCTGGGTGATCGGTTTCCAGCGTACAGGCTTTGCGATATTCCTCCAGTGCTTCTCCTTCCTGGCCGTTGGCCAGCAGCGCCGTAGCCAGTCCGTAGTGGGCCACAGCGAAGTCCGGGTCCTTTTCCAACGCCTGTCGCAGAACAGGAATCGCTTCGGGCCACTTATTGTTCTCAATCAAGTCGTAGGCCTGGTTGAACAAGCGGTAGAACTCGGTGGCCTGCGGATCGATCTTTTCCAGCCCACCCGGCGCCACGTTGACGAACTCGGGAATATTTACCGCGCGGTTGGCGGCAGTGGTGTCATCCACGAGAATTGGAGGGGTGTCATTGCCGTTGGCGTCGATATGGGTCAGCATGAGTCGCGTGTAGGGCGAGAAGGCTTTCGACGAAAATGCCAGCCACCTCCCGTTGGGCGAAAACGTGTGCCAGGAGTTCATGAGCGAAGTGTTGCAAGTCATCAGTCTGGCCTTGCCGCCCGCAAAGGGCACGATGTACAGCTTGCTGTCAGGACGCATCAACAACCCGTTATGGTTCTGCACGAACACGATCCAGCGTCCGTCAGGCGACACCTTGGGAAAGTTGTTGCTCATGCCATTGCCCGATGCACCCAATACCGGCTCCGCCTTCCCGCCCTTGCCCTCGTTGAAGGGGATCCGGTACAGGTCGTATTGGATCTGGGTTTCGTTGGGATCGTTGGCGTACTCGGCCTTGGGAGCATCGGCCGGATAGGGATCGCGGGCTGCAGCCCGGCTGAAGACCAGGTATTTCCCGTCGGGCGACCAGAACGCGCTGGTTTGCACGAATCGCGGATCATTGGCGCCGGGCAGCGGACGCAACTTCTGCTCCTTCCGGTCGTACCACGCCAGGATGCCACGAGTCGGATAAAACACCTGGTTGAAGGGTGGGCCTTTGAAATTCATGCTGTACAGACGGTCAGCAAGTCCCGCAGCAAAATCGGGGAGTTCTTTCTGGTGGGCATTCCCCAGTCCGGGAGGGCCAATTGAGGACACTACGTAGCGGCCGTCCGGTGAAACCTGCGACATGAAACCGAACCGCTTAACCGCGGGTTCAGAAGTCTTGGCGGTGGGATCGTCCTGCAAGGAACTCCAACGAATGACATCCTGATTGCGGATGATCATGTCCTTGGAAACGGAAACGATGGCGTATAGGCCCTTATCGTTCTTCGGACCATCAAGGTCCATGCCCAGCGTTTTGCCGTCGAGCGAAAAGGAATGACAGTTCCCGCAAGTGGGGAGGTTCTCCATGACGGTGTGGCTCTGGGGCTCGGAGATGTTGCGCAACTTCCATTTGATCAGGGGAATAGCGAACGGCGGCAGGGGCTGGATCGAGCCTTTTTGCTCCTTGGGCCACATCATCAGCGGCACGTCGCGGTAGAAAATTGGAGCGCCAACGGGATCGACAGAAGTGGCGATGTTCACGCTGCCGCCGGAGACCGGCGTTTTCAGGAAGTCGTCGACGAACCCGGTGATGCCAATCGTCGCCGGCGCCTTCACCGACTGGCGCTTGATCCTGTTCCAGGTGTCTGCATCCGGCTTCCAGGTTCTGGTGGCCGCCTGCTCTGGAGTCAATTGATTGAGTTCATTGGGCGGACCCACCTGAGGATCAAGCTCGCCCATCCGCAAAAGCTCACCGGGTGCCTCGACGCGGATCGCAGCGGAGCGGTCAGCAAAGGAAACCTCTATGACCCAGCGCGTCGCGGCACCGCTGGAATCGCGCCAGCGAAACGTGGGCGGGGTGATCTCCGGCGGAAACACCGAGCCCTGGAGCGGGTAGTCGATGGCGATCTTCGCGGGCTGAACGGGCGACGCAGAATCGGTGGCGGAAGAAGGTGGCAGTCCGGCGCCGCCCAACAGGAAGACCGATCCAGTTCCAAGAATTCCTGCGATAAGAGTAATGACTAAAAGCAACTTCATAACACAGGCCGCCGGTCCAGACGAAAAGAAGATTTCGCACAATTGAGACAGGAGGCAACAAATGTTTCAGACCGAGTGGCGTGTCACTACTACTCTGCTAAGACACACGCCTCCATATTGTATTTCCGTGCGCATCGCTGAAGAGTTCCACTAATGCTAGATAAATTTCTAGTGGGGGCGCGATCTCTTCTTTTGCGGATCCTTGACCGACTGAGAACACCCGCAGAGGGACAAAACTAACTCCGAGTCACTGGCCATCAGACTTTTTGAACATGGCGATGGCTTCGATCTCGACCAGCAGCTCGGGGCGACATAGCTTGGCCTGGATGCCGGTGGACGCCGGCACGGGATTCAGGTGCTGCTCCTTATAAAATTCAGTTCGTTCCTCATTGAACGCAGCGTAGTCGCGGTCGATGTCGCGCAGGTAGCAGGTCGTTCTTACGATGTCGTGCCAGGTAGCGCCCTCGCTCTCCAGCAGACCCGTAATGTTCTTGAAGGTTCGATGGCACTGAGCGCGAAAGTCGCCAACATGAACGGTCTCGCCCTTTTCGTCGATACTGGCCGTGCCCGAGATCAACAAAATAACAAGCCCGTTGAGATCGAGACGCATGCCGCGCACAAACGAACTAGGCTTAGTGTAATCGTAGGCTTCACTGAGCACTTCGTGGTTGGTAATAGCGCGCTTGTGGACGGGGGCTTTCGCGACCTCGGACAGCAACTGTTGAACGTCCATGAACTTCTCTCCGGGAAACGAACTCCCTTCTTGCGCTAAGGCACATTGATATTGTATCGCTTGTTTCAGGCTCGAAACGAGCCAACCTCGAGCCTTGAGAAAACTCGAGCTATCCCGATCCGGTCGGGCCTCTTGACTCGTGGTCGTCCTAGCCCTGGCCAAAATACACGAGAGGACGTAACAACCACGGGTTGCTGCCCGCTGTATCATCGCACCTCAATGGCATAATCCTTAGGTGCGAATCCTAATCTCCGCGGGAGAGGCTTCTGGCGAACTCTACGGCGCTCAGTTGATCGAGGCGCTGCGACAGGAAGGCGCCCGGCGATCTCCGCAACTCGCGCTGGAATTCTCCGGCGTGGGTGGCGAGCGCATGCAGCAAGCCGGATGCGAGCTCATAGTCAACGCTCACGAGATCGCGGTGGTGGGACTCGCCGAAGTTGTCGAACACCTGCCGCGAATCTACCAGCGCTTCCGCCGTGTGGTGGCTGAGGCCGAACGCCGCCGCCCGGACGCCGCCGTGCTGATCGACTTCCCCGACTTCAATTTTCGCCTGGCGCGCGAGTTGCACAAGCGTGGAATCCCGGTGATTTACTACGTCAGCCCGCAGTTATGGGCATGGCGGCAATCGCGCATCGAGCTGGTGAGGAAGTACGTTCGCAAGATGCTGGTGATCTTCCCGTTCGAGCAGAAGTTCTATCGCGAACGCGGCATTGAAGCCGAATTCGTGGGGCATCCTCTGGCAGATTTGCCGCTGCCGTCGATCACGCGCGACCAGTTTGCCGCAGAGTATGGCATCAATGCGCAGCGTCCGTGGATTGCGCTGCTCCCCGGCAGCCGCAAGGGCGAGGTATCGCGCATCTTCCCCAAGCTACTCGAAGCGGCGCAACTTCTGGGGCCGGACTACGTTTATATAGTGCCGGTCGCATCTACACTCGACACCCAGTGGATGAAGTCGTTTCTCGACAGCTATACCGACCCGCCGGTTACGTTTACCAACGATGCCCGGGCCTCGTTGCTGCACGCTCGCGTGGCCGCGGTGGCCAGTGGAACGTCAACGCTAGAGGCGGCGTTAATCGGTACGCCGTTCGCTATGGTGTACCAGGTAGCTCCGCTCACCTGGACGTTTGGCCGCCGTCTAGTAAAGGTGGACCGGTTCGCCATGGTGAACCTGATTGCCGAATGCGATGTGGTGCCTGAACTGGTGCAAGGCGAATTCACTGCCGAACGAGTATGTGCTGAGTTGCAGAAGATTATGGCCGGAGGCGGCGCGCGCGACACGATGACGAAAGGGTTTGACGCAGTGCGGCGCAGGCTCCGGCCTTCCGATACGGAAGGCAGCGCCAGCGTGCGCGCGGCGCGGGCCGTGCTGACCGTTTTGGGACAGGCGTTGTGAGTGTGCGGGACGCATCCTTCCCTGCAGTTTTTCCATCATTTATAGTCAGTAGGGCAGGAGTCTTCCTCATAATGCACATCGCGGCGCGAACGTTCGGGCGCGTGGTTCTCATTCTCAGTCTGGCGGCCCTCATACCGGCCTCGTATGCGGCTGACCGGCAACGTATTCAGGTCGAGAATTATGTTATCCAGGCGGTTGTCGCTCCTCAGACCCATCAGATCAAGGCGATCGCGCGGGTAAAGTTCACCGCACTCGACGACATCAGCATTGCGACGTTCCAACTCCACAATGGACTGCGCCCGACGCGCGTGCTCGATGCCGACGGCCAAACGCTTTCGGCGGAGCGCGTCAGCCAGGATTCTACGGTCCGCATCTCCCTGCCGTCCGGCCTAACCAAGGGCGCGAGTTCGACCTTAACGTTTGAATATGAAGGCTCGATCCAGTCAGCCGACGATAGCCCAGTACCGGGATTGAAGCTTGCCTACATCGGCGATCCGATCACGTACCTTCTTTATGCTGGCGCATGGTTTCCCATGGTCGGATACGGCACGAACCGCTTCAGTTCGACCATCAGCATCAGCGCTCCCACGGGATACACCGTGATTGGCAGCGGCAAAGAAACCACAGGCGCGATGCCGTCGATGGGGATAGCTGAAGTTGCGGCGAAGGCCCCGCGCGCGGGCGTCAAGAAAGGCACGACTGCTTCCGGCCCGGTGAAGCTCGCCATCCCCGAGGGAAACTCGACCTATACCTTTACGTACGAGAAGCAGAGCTTTCCGGGAACCATCCTGATCGGCAAATACGATCAGACGAAAAGCAACGAGGGCGGGCTCGACATCACGGTTTATACCACGGCGCAAAACAAACCAGTAGCACAGGCGTATGCCGAAGCCGCGGGCAAGGCGTTCTTCTTCTTCACCTCGACGTTCGGGCCCGCTTACAGCGGCAAGCTGAACGTGGTTGAGTTGCCCAACGACACGGTGCCCTCGGCTTGGGCGCCTGAAATCGCGGCGATCGCATCGCGAGCCTTCAATCAAAAGGTGAACTACCGCTTGCTGGCCAACACCATCGCGCACCAGTGGTGGGGAACCATGGTCAGCCCAGCGACCCGCAACGACTGGTGGATCGACGACGGGTTCGCGCGCTATTCCGAAGCGCTGTACGTGCAGTACATCGCTGGTTCGGCTGGCTTCGAGGAAGTCACCAAGGACATGGCAGTCGGAGCACTCGCCTACATCAGCGTTCCGCTGTCACAGGTGGGCAAGCTCGACGTATTCTCGCCGGAGTTCCAGTCGCTGGTGACCGACAAGGGCGCCAGTGTGCTGAACATGTTGCGCTGGGTCATCGGCGACCAGCCGTTCGATAAAACCATGCGCGACTTCCTGGTGAAATACTCCGGCAAGGGAGCCACGGTCGACGACCTGCGCACCGTTGCCGAGGCCGCGTCGGGCCAATCGCTCACATGGTTCTTTACCCAGTGGCTTGACTCTACAGGCGCGCCGGAGTTCAAGACGAAGTACACGATCTACCGGACCCAGAAGGGCTTCCGCGTGGTCGGCGAAATTCAGCAGGACCTCGATCTCTTTCGCATGCCGGTGGAGTTGAAGATCGATACCGATGGCAAGACCGAAACCAAGCGCATTGAGGTTTCGGGAACGGATTCGGCATTTGCAGTTGAAACATTTGGAAAACCGCGCAAGATTACTGTCGATCCCAACAACCGTGTGCTGAAGAACTCGCCGGAACTGCAGGTGCGGACGTCGATTGTGCGCGGACAGCAGGACGTCGAACAAGGCGACTTGACCGAGGCGCTCAAGGAATTCCAGAAGGCGCTGGACGTCAACAAGAACAGCTCGCTGGCGCACTATCGCATTGCCGAGGTGTTCTTCCTGCAACACAATTATCAGTCGGCGGCGAACGCCTACCGCGAGGCGCTGAACGGCGATGGCGAACCAAGGTGGACCGAGGTCTGGGCCCACATCCAGTTGGGTAAGATTTTCGACCTCACCGGACAGCGCGAACGCGCCAGTAACGAGTATCGCCAGGCGCTGCAGACCAACGACAACACGGCCGGCGCGCTGGACGAAGCCCGCAAGTATCTGCAGGCTCCCTATACGCCGCAAAGCGCGCCTAGCAGCCAATAGAGGAAAGTCGTCGATTCAGAGTCGGGACACGACGACGTTGTGAAAGTTATACATCCCACTTCCGGTCACGCCGAGTGAAACGGCGGCGTCCAGGTTGGATCCCGTGGTGACCACCATCAATACGTGACCCTTGCTGTCGGCAGTTGCCGAAGCGTCACCGTAAACGCTGTCCAGCCGAAGACCCGGAGATCCTGCCACAGAGATGTCCAGCAGGTAGCGTGCACCGGGAGCGTCGGAGTGCACGATCACCGAAAAGAAACTGCCTCCACCCAACTTCGACATGAACAGCGCGGCCCGATCCTGCTCGGGGATGTAATCCGACACATTAAAGAAGTAGAGTTGACCGGAACCGTCCGCGTAGGGCTTGCGCACCGACAAGCTGAATTCCCGGGAGGGAACGACGAGGCCCGCTTTGAAGTTAAGGTCCGCCTGGGCAAGCAGTGCTGCGCGCTGGCGGCGAGTGTAAGCGGGCGGTTGAACTGCTTTCGCCAGTGCCTGGCGATGAACCGCCAGCGAATTGCGCGTCCCGGCTTTGGCGGACGTGCCCGACTTGACGAGTGCGGCGAGGCTTCGCACGGATCGTGCGCCAACAACCGGAATGACAACGGGGACCACGTTGGAACGGGACGAGGTCTTCATCAATAGCTCCGAAAACAAGAAATGGAATGGATTGGCGTTAGATCGGGTGTGATACTAACACGCCGAGGCGGGGCTATCGCGCAAGCTTCAGGCCGCTTAACCGAGCGGCTTTTTCTTTTAGGACCCCGTGCGACATCACCAGCACCTGAAAGGTCTCACCGATGGCTTCGGGACTGATGAGGTGCTTGAGTTGCAGTGCGACCTTGGCGCGTTCCTGCGGGAGCTTGCAGTCCTGAAAAGCATCGGCGAATTGAGTTTCTTCCCCGATACCGAGCAAGAGTTGCGACTGCGTCACCAAAGCAAGTGACTCAAGTCCCTGATCGTTGCCGCGCGAGCGAAGCGCCGTGAAGTTCACGTGGGCCGTGATGTCCTGGTCACCCGGGGCTTCGTAGGACGACGGACTGGCCTGATGCCGACGGTAGGTCATCAGGGTATCGCGATGACGCCCGGCTAGCTGCTCTTCGCGCGTGTAGCCGTAGTCGATCAGGACGACGAATCCGCGTCTGCAGTTGAAGGCGCCGGAGATGCGATCCATCCACGGCAACGAGGCGAGTGTAACCTCGACGCGCTCGCCGGGCTCTGGATGGACGCTGTAGCTATCGATGAATGCCAGTTCCTGCGGTGAGGGCGGGACGAACTGCTCGCTGAACCTGCGGTCGCTTTCCACTATCCGAACGGACCCGCGATGATCGACGATTTCGACCGGCAACGCGTCGAAGAACTCATTGCCGAAGAGGATGACGTGCGAGCCCGCTGAAGCGGACGCGTCTTCCAGCGTCGCGAAGACGGCTGTCTTGCCGTTCGCAGTGTGACCCGCCAAGCGCTCCTGCAGCCGAGCGCGAAAGCTCGAGGATTGCTCGACCAACTGGTAACGCAACGCACGAGCGAAACCGGGAAACTGTTTGGCTGACCAGTCGAGGACGTCAGCGGCGAACAGTCCGCGCCCGGGACCGAGTTCGACCACATCGATGCGATCGGGCGAATCGAGAACACGCCACATTTCTTCGAACTGGCGCGACAGCAGACGCCCAAAGACAGCGTGAACATCGCTGGAAGTGTAGAAGTCACCTGCCTTGCCAAACTGCTCAGTTGCTCGCGAGTAGTAGCCGAGTTCGGGATGGTAGAGGCAAAGCTCCATGTAGCGCGAAAAAGGCATGGGTCCATCGCGGCGGATCTCGTCCACAATGAACTGGCGCAGGCTCACAGCTTGCCCTCACGCTCCATCTGCTGATGTTCCTTGCGATGCTGGGGCGTGCGGATGAACATCTCGACCAAGTAATCGTGCAGGCAGTCAAAGAGCTGGCGCTGAAAAGCCCACTCGAATTGCGGATCGTCGAGATCGCGCGGGTGCATCTCGAAGTAGTAGGTATGGACTTGCGGCTCGGTGAAGCGCGGGCGAACGATCACTTCGACGGATTCGCCCTTGCCGCGGGCATCGAACTCGACCAGCGGATGCTCGTAGAGCCGCAGTTGCTGTTGCACGCGCGCCAGTCGATCGGAAGTCATGCAACGATTGTAGTCGAGGATTCTCTTGCCTCGGATGGTAACATCTGTGTTACCATCATGAAATGTTCGAGGTTCGAGAGTATCTCGACCGGCGCGACCGAAGCCCGTTTGGGATCTGGTTCAACCAACTCGACAAGACGGTCGCGGCAAAGGTAACGGTTGGCATCACCCGGATTGCACTGGGCAATTTTTCCAATGTAAAGAGCGTGGGCGGCGTACTTGAATACAAGATAGACTACGGCCCCGGGTTTCGCATTTACTTCGGCAGGGATGGTGAGGCAGTTGTCATTTTGCTCGGTGGTGGCTCGAAAAAGCGACAGTCGCAGGACATCCAGCATGCGGTAGTCCGATTGAACGACTATCAGGAGAGGAAACTCCAGGAAAAATAGCTATGGCACTTACGCGAGACTTTAAACAGACCGTTCAGGCCCGTGTCCAGCGCGATTCGGGCTTCCGCAAAGCCCTGCTCATCGAAGGAGTCGAAGCATTCCTCTCTGGCGATGTCGATTCTGGAAAGTCGGTGCTGCGCGATTGCATCAACGCTACCGTCGGATTCGGCGAACTAGGTAAAGCAGTCAAGCGCTCCCCCAAGAGCCTGATGCGCATGCTCGGCCCGAGTGGGAACCCCCAGGCGCAAAATCTCTTTGAGATTATTGCGTTTCTGCAGCGGGAAGAAGGCGTGCATCTACGAGTGAAGCTGGCAAAAGCGTCTTAACGTCTTGGCCGACGCCCTCTATTCGTAACGCAGGGCTTCGATGGGATCGAGACGCGAGGCTTTGATGGCGGGCAGCATCCCACTGATCAGGCCCACGAAGGCGAGAATTACTGTCGCAACCACCACGATCGTAGGATCGATGATCAGGCGGATGTCGGCTGCTTCCGCGTTCTTCGCCACCGCGCTATAGAAGGTCAGCCGTCCCACGCCAATGGAAACCGCGTACGCGAGCACGATTCCCAGGATGCCGCCGACGGCCGTAATTGCCAGCGCCTCGGCCAGAAACTGAAACAGTATGTCCCGCCGCCGTCCGCCCAGTGCCTTCTCTACGCCAATCTCGCGGGTACGCTGGGTGACCGAAACCAGCATGATGTTCATCAGCCCGACGCCGCCAATGCCGAGTGTCAACGTGCCGATGAAGGCCAGCAGCACTTTCAGTCCCATGGTAATGATCTCGAACTGTTTCATCTGCTTCATCATGTTGAAGACGAAAATCGCGCGCTTATCGTCGGGCTTGAAGTTGTATTGCTGCGCCAGCACGCCCCGCACCTGCCGTTCCACCTGCTCATATGCGTTGCCTTCATAGTCGAGCCAGATGCCATCCAGGTAATGAGTGTCCTTCAGGTCTCCCATGGTGGTGAACGGAATGTAGTTGACGCGGTTGATACTGTCGTCGCCTTCCTGCATGTGGGCGCTCAGCACACCAACCACCTGAAAGCTGACGCCATCGATGCGAATGTACTGGCCGAGGGCGTAGCCTCCGGAGAACAGCTTGGTCTTGGCCTCCGAGCCGATCACGACCACGCGGGCCCGCGACAACTCGTCTTCCTCGTTCAACAACCGCCCTTCGTCCAGATTCAGGGCCTGAATCTTGAACATATTGGGATAGGTACCGTTGACAGGAAAGGTGTAGGTGCGGACGTCATAGTTCACATTCGACTGCTTCGAAACCATGGGGGTGATGCGCTTGACCAGGGGAGCGGCGTTGACGATCCGATCGATGTCGTCAATGGTGAACCGGATTTGAGTGCCGGCCTTCTGCCCGCCGGCCTGCTGCGAGGTGCGCCCGGGAAAGACGCCGATGAGGCGTGTGCCCCAGTTGGCGAAGATGGTCTCAATGGCCCGACCGAATCCGTTGCCGTAGGCCAACAGAAGCACCACAGTCGCGATGCCCCACGCCATGCCGAGCATGGTGAGGGCGGTGCGGCGACGGTTGTAGCGCATCGATTCGTAGGCCTGGGTGAGCAAATCCTTGAACATGACTACTCCTGCCTCAGTGCTTCCACCGGTTGCAGCATCGATGCCTTGCGCGCCGGATAGAGCCCGGCAACGATACCCGCCACGGCCAGCGTACCGATGGCCAGCGCCGCCGACATATAGGACATGGTCGGAGGATCAAAACCTGGTGCAGCCGCACCAATGCCGCTCAGCAGACTCATGATCAACGCGGCACCGCCCATCCCTATGGCCCCGCTCATCAGCGTGAGGAACGCTCCTTCGAGGAAGAACTGCAAGAGAATGCTGCGGTTGGTCGCACCCAGGGCCTTGCGTAAACCGATTTCGCGGGTGCGCTCGCTGACTGCCACCAGCATGATATTGATGATTCCGATTGCGCCCAGCATCAGCGTCACCAGGCCAACTCCGCCGAGGAAGATATCCATCACGTCGAAGATCTTGCCTACGGTTTCGGCGTTCTTCACCGTGTCCCAGTCCTCGAAGGCGTCTTCGTTGCGCCAGTCGAATCCATGATTGCGGGCGATGATCCTGCGAACTTCCTGACGGGCGATGTCGTGCTCTTCGCGTACCCGAGGCCGATAGTTCAGAAAGGAAACGGCAGTATCTTCCCTTTCGCCTTTGAGCGGGAAGAACTGGTGCATCATGCTGTAGGTGAGGAAGACCCGGTTGTTGGTGGAATTGTCGTCACCGTGCCCGACGCGCTGCACTACTCCGACGACCTCGAAGCTGATCCCGTTCAGCAGGATGGTGTTGCCGACCGCCGTTCTACCTCCGGGGAACAGATTCTTCAGCATCTCGTCGCCGATGACACAGACGAATCGCTTCTGGGTGTCGTCGGCGTCATTCAGCCACCGGCCTGCCGACAGAGGCAGGTAGCGAATGGTGTTGAAGTAGGGAGGAATTCCAACTACCTGTCCGTTGGTGTTGCCAAAATCGCTGACCTCGCGCATGTCCTGGCGCATCAAAACCGGCGCAACCGCGCGCACATGCGGAGCTTCTTGTTGGATGTCGAGGTAGTCCTGGTAGGTGATCTTATAAGGGTGGCCGGAACTCATGTTACCCGCCACGGCTGGGGCCCGACCGGGGAACGTGAACATGATGTCCTCGCCCAGGGAGTTCAGCTCTTTCTTGTTCCCCGAGCGGAATCCCTCACCCAACCCGACCAGCAGGAGCAGCGATCCGACACCCCAGGCAATCCCGAACATGGTCAGGAACGAGCGCAGCTTGTGCGCCCAGAGGGTGCGCAACATCTGCCTGAGGATCTCGAAGAAAAGCATCGCTGGAGTGCAACCCCCGCCTGATGATCCATACGAAAGCTACCGCCGATTTGTTCCAACTTCCCCAGGCGACAGCGCCAACTCTCGACTGGCACTTTAGACCATGCAACTAGCATAAAGATAGCAACTTAGGAAAAATTCGGGGTGGAATGCAGATTCCCGTTCCGGAGCCCAGGAATGTTGAGGAAAACGGCACCCGAGGGAGGCAAAGCGGCTCCAAATTGGGTATCATGGAGGTAACGCGACGGGTGGCGACCGATTCAGGGTTTCGACCCGTTGCAAATCACCAGAAACCAGGAGTGAACGAAAAATGGCGAAAGCAACCCGGGCCACAGATAGCACAACACCGAAGAAACGCACCACGAAAGCCAAGACCGCAGCCGGGAATGGCACGGAAGTGGTAGCAGCGGTGACAACGCCCGCCCTTGCTCATGAAACCAAGTCATCCACCCCCATCGAGGAGAAAATCCGGGCCCGCGCCTACGAGTTGTTCCTGCAGCGCGGAGGTCACGGCGGTTCTCCGGAGCAGGATTGGCTCCAGGCAGTCGAAGAGATTCACAGCCAGTCTGTCGCGTAAGACAGACTGACCGAAATGCAGTTTGCAGCGGTTTTTCCCATCCTGCGACGGCCAATATTAAGTACTCGGTTCGCGGGTCAGTGAACTGCGGGTCAAATTCAGGGCCACAACCTCAAACCAATAACGCAATCATGGGAGCCGGTCCGGCACAGTCGGCTCCTAATATCCACCTGCGGTTCCGGCTCCCGATTCAAACCGTCACTGATCGATGTGACTCGAATCACCTAGCATCGGGTTGTCAAACGCAGTATCCTTACAGCAGTGGGAACGGCGGGTAGCCGTCTACGGACGGATGTGCGGTTCCTCGAGGTTGATCGCCGTATGTCAGTACAAGGACGCAGGTATTTGCGCTTCGGCGCAGTCATCGTTGTCATCGTAATGTCGCTGGCCTATCTCGCCTATACCGGAGTGCGCGACAGCAAGAGTTATTACGTCACCATTAAGGAACTGAACGGCATGGGCTCGGACGCTTACAGCAAGCGCCTACGCGTGGCCGGCAATGTTGCCCCTGGATCGATCAAACGCCAGGGGACCCACCTCGAATTTCTGCTGGCTGAAGAAGGCCGGACGATTCCCGTAGTTTATGCGGGCAGCGAAGCGCCTCCCGACACGTTTAAGGACAACGCGCAAGCTTTGGCCGAAGGCAAGTACGGACGCGACGGCGTGTTCCATGCGACCAACATCCAGGCCAAGTGTGCCTCGAAGTACGCTCCCAAGCAGCCGGGAGCAGTTCCGGTTGCGGGCGAGAATCCCCAGAAGGCGGAGTTGAACGGAACGCAGTCTGGCGCCCAGGGCCAGTAGATTGCCGCAAAACGGCCCGGCCGCAACTCAACCCGTGACAGGCACAACCGACACCTCCCAGCAGCCTGTCATCGTCCTGCAAAACCTCGTCAAGTTTTTCGGCCGGTTTGCGGCCTTGCGCGACATTTCCGACAGCTTCGCGCCGGGGCGTTTGTATGTCGTCGTCGGTGACAATGGCGCTGGAAAGAGCACACTTCTACGAGTGGTTGCCGGATTGATGCAGCCCAGTCAGGGATCCGTAACGCTGCTAGGCTCCAAGAGCGCGCGTGACGTCGCCCACCGCATCGGTTACATGGGTCACGCTCCGCTGCTTTACGACGAGTTGAGCGGCATGGAAAACCTGCGGTACTTTGGCGGGCTTTACGGATTGCAGGACGAAACCACTTGCCGTAATGCCATGCAGATGGTCGGACTCGATCCTGATTTGGGTAGGCGGGTGGGACAGTATTCGCAGGGGATGCGACAGCGCCTCTCGCTGGCCCGCGCCGTGCTGCACGATCCGGAACTGATGCTATTGGATGAGCCGTTCTCCAACGTGGACGTTCATTCTGCGCGCGAAATGGCGGCGGTGTTAGGACGCGTCCGCGACCAGGGCAAGACAATTCTCGTAGTCACGCACCAGGCTCCGCTAATGGAAGGTGTAGCGGATGAGTTCGTCCACATGTCGGCGGGCCAAATCGTGCAACGCGAGACGATGCCAAGGAAGACTGTGACCGTCAGCAACTCGGGGAGCGCGCGATGAGCACGTTCAGCGTAACCCGGACGACATTGCTCAAAGACCTGCGCATGGAGTGGCGCTCCAAGGACGCCATCAACTCCATGCTGTTCTTCTCGCTGCTGGTGGTGGTGATCTTCAGCTTTGCATTCAATCCCACGGCGGAAGAATCGCGGCTGATCGCCGGCGGGTTGATCTGGGTAGCGTTTCTGTTTGCGGCGGTGGTTGCGCTGAACCAGACCTGGGCGCGCGAATTGCGAAACCAGGTACTGGATGCCTACAGGGTATCGCCGGCTCCTCCCCACGCGTTGTTTCTGGCGAAGGCGCTGGGGAACTTCCTGTTCGTGGTGATCCTCGAAGCGTTGATGGCGCCACTGTTCGTAGTGTTCTATCAACTGCGCTCGGTCGGGCCAGTGTGGCAGCTCGTGGTGGTTGCGTTGCTGGGAACCTGGGCGCTGGTGGTCAATGGAACGTTCTTTGCGGCGATGTCGATCCGCACCCGCAATCGCGAGATCATGTTGCCTCTGATCCTGTTCCCTATTTCGATTCCAGCGCTGGTGGCGATGGTGGATTCCACCACCGGCATTTTGACGGGCGAGTCTTCGCCGGATTTCTGGATCAAGTTGCTGCTGGTTTACGATGTCATCTTCACCGCAGTGTGCCTCATGCTCTTCGAAAGTGTGTTAAACGCCGAATGAAAGCTGTTACCTGGATTTTCGTAATCATTACAGTCGCGCTGCTGGGATATGGCCTTTACCAGGCGCTGGTGGTGGCTCCCACGGAGCAGACCATGGGCGAA